>NZ_JAAALL010000185.1 GCF_009906315.1 Kineococcus vitellinus
CCCACCAGCGCCGATGGTACTGCTCGGGAGACTGGGTGGGAGAGTAGGACACCGCCGGCCACTCCTTTGTGTGGAGTGGTGTGAGGGCCCGTACCCCCTGGTGGGGGGTGCGGGCCCTCACCCATGTGCGGGGGGATCGCCCTTGCTGGTTGTTCAGGCGGGCACCAACGCCCCCACCGGAACGACCTGTTCAACGCAGGCGCAGCACCGCGCCGGCCAAGGGCTTCGGGCGGAACGACGTCGTCTTCCGCCCGACGAGCGCACCGCTGTGGACGATGCGCTGCAGCGCGAGAAGGTCCAGTCGAGGCAGCACCGCGGCGGCGACCTCGTGCCGCTGCCGCCACACCACCTCCAGCTCGGACTCGAAGAGCACGTCCTCGGCGGCGACGCCCGCGGTACGCACGACGGCGTCGACCCAAGCACCGCTGCCCACGGCTCCGCCGGTGCGCAGCGGTGTGCGCAGCACCTCCGCGTGGCCATCCGCGAACAGGAGGGCGTCGTGCTCCTCCAGCCCGGCAGCGAGCGCGTGCAACTGCTGCACGTCCTGCACGGGCAGGCGCCGGCGGGGCGGCGCCGCCTTGCGCAGTACCGTCGCGGCGGAGCCGGGCAGCAGCCGGTGCAGCGGGCGGACGTCCACGGGCTCGACCTGCTCGTCCCCGAGAGCCACCAGCAACCGCTGCGGTCGGCCGGTGCGCTCCGCCAGGCGCTGGACGGCGACGTAGCGGTGGTGGCCGTCGGCGATAAGCAGCTCGTGCGCGGCGGAGGCGGTGCTGAGCGCCGCGAGCACGTCCGGAGCCTCGAGCCGCCACACCTCCAGCACCAGGTCGCCGGCCGGGGTGCCCGATGTCGAGGAGACCAGCGTGCCGATCCCGGCCGCCGCGGCGTCGCCCGCCCAGCGCAGCGGCCAGGAGCCGCTGGTCACCACGAGGACCGGCTCGGAATCGACCCCGGTCTCCTGCAGGCGGTGGGCTCGCGCCTCGACGGCCTGCTCGAAGACCCCCTCGTGGGCGTGCACCCGGTCGTCCCCGGGCAGCACCTGCAGCTCGGCGAGCAGGAAGTGGCGGCTGCGGCCTGCGTGGACCTGCCGCACGACGTACAGGGACGGCGCGTCCTGCACCAGGACACCGTCCTCGAGCCAGCGGTGGACGGTGGGGCCGTGGAGGGCTCCGCCGTACTCCGGCCGCTCCAGGTGCGTCACCACGTACGGGGAGGAGGCCAGGAAGGCGGCCCGAGCCGCCTTGCCGAGCTCGGTGTGCGGTGGTGCGACCAGGGATGCCAGGGGACCGGCCACCGAGGTGTCGTAGCGCAGACCGGGGAACGGCCGCAGCAGCGCGCGGCCCGCGGGAAGGGGTCGGCCCTGCGGGGTGTTGGCGACGGCACGCGTCCCCGTGCGTGCAGCGTCCACCCGTCGCATCCTACGGACGGGCCGCCGCCGGCCCGCACCCGTCATCTCCAGGAGGTCTGTCGTGTCCGACAGCGCACACGGCGCACAGGGCTCGGACCGTGCAGGTGGGCGCCCCAGCGGTGGCCCCTACGAGTGGCTGCAGCGCGGCCTCGCCCTGCTCGCGGGCGGCGAGGCGGCCGCCGCGGCCACGCTGCTCTCCCGGGCGCACGCGGAGGAGCCCGGCTCGACCGGGGTGCTGGAGGCGCTCGCCCGCGCGCGGTACGACTCCGGGGACCTCGAGGGCGCGGCCGCCTCGTTCCGGGAGCTCGCGGCGGCCCGGCCCGCCGACGACTACGCTCACTTCGGCCTCGGGTTGTGCCTGAGCCGCCTCGGCCGCTTCGGCCTGGCGGCCGAGCACCTGGCGATGGCGCACGCCATGCGCCCCGACCGCCCTGAGTACGCCGATCGACTGCGACAGGTCCGCGCCACCCTGGCGGCGCGGCAGAGCCCGGGGAGCACGTGAGCACCACCAGCCCGTCCCTGACCGCCAGCGGCGCGGCGCTGCTCGCGGCGCACGACGCCCTCCTGCTGGACCTCGACGGCGTCGTGTACGTGGGGCCGGACGCCGTCCCGCACGCCACCGCCTCGCTGCGGGCCGCTGCGGCCGGCGGGACGAAGCTCGCCTACATCACCAACAACGCCTCGCGCACGCCGCAGACCGTCGCGCAGCACCTGCGCGACCTCGGTGCTCCGGCGGCCGACGAGGACGTCGTGAACTCCGCGCAGGCAGCGGCACGGCACCTGGCGGCCTCCCTGCCCGCCGGCTCGCCGGTGCTGCTGGTCGGGGGCACCGGGCTGCGCGTCGCGCTGGAGGAGGTCGGGTTGCGCCCCGTCGACTCCCGCACCGACGCGGTCGCCGTGGTGCAGGGCTTCTCGCCCGACCTGGACTGGTCCCGGCTGACCGAGGCGACCCACGCGGTCCGCAGCGGGTTGCCGTGGGTGGCGACGAACCTGGACGCCACCGTGCCCACGCCCGGTGGACCGGCGCCGGGCAACGGCCTGCTCGTGGACCTCGTGGCCCGCGCCGCGGGCAGGTCGCCGGATGTGGTCTGCGGCAAGCCGGAGCGCGCGCTCTTCGACGCGGCGGTGCAGCGCCTCGGCGCCGAGCGCGCGCTCGTCGTCGGCGACCGCCTCGACACGGACCTGCAGGGAGCCCGCACCGCCGGCCTCGCGGGTCTGCTCGTCCTCACGGGCGTCACGACGGTGCCCGACCTGCTCACCGCCGCTCCCCGCGAGCGGCCCTCCTACGTCGCCCACGACCTGCGCGGCCTGCGCGACGTCCACCCCGGTGTCGACGTCGAGGAGGGCGACGCCCTCCTCGTGGCCCGCTGCCGCGGGGCGCGCGTCGAGGTCTCGTCGACCGCGGCGAGCGTGGTCGAGGGCGACCCCGGGCCCGACGGCCTCGACGTGCTGCGCGCGGCCGCCGAGGCCGCCTGGCGGGTGCGGGACGCCGCGGCCGGGCGCCGCGCGGTCGACGTGCTCGCGCTCGTCGCGCAGGTGCAGGCCTCGATCCGGCAGCCACCCGTGCGCGCGGCTGTGGACGAGGTCGGCGAGGATGTCGCGCCCGGCTTGTAGCGTGACGCCCGTGACGAACCCCGATCGCGACCAGCAGGCCGCCGGCCACCCGCTGGACGCAGCCCTCGACGGCGCGCTGGCGCGCCTGGACGGCCTCGGCGCCGTCGGTGTCCACGAGCACGTCGAGGTCTACGCGGCGGTCGACGCCGCGCTGCGCGCGCGGCTGGCCGGCACGGAGGGCTGAGGGCGTGGCGCGCAGGCTCCGGCTGGACGCCGAGCTCGTCCGGCGCGGCCTGGCCCGCTCCCGCGAGCACGCCAGCGAGCTCGTCACCGGCGGCCGGGTGCGCGTCGGCGGCGCGAGGGCGGCCAAGCCGGCCACGCAGGTGGACCTGGCGGCGGCCATCGTCGTCGAGGCCGCCGGCGAGGAGGACGAGTACGTCTCGCGCGGCGCCCACAAGCTCGTCGGCGCCCTCGACGCCTTCGCCGTGGACGTCGCCGGCCGCCGCTGCCTGGACGCGGGGGCGAGCACCGGCGGGTTCACGGACGTGCTGCTGCGCCGCGGCGCCGGGCACGTGGTGGCCGTCGACGTGGGCTACGGGCAGATCGCCTGGTCGTTGCGCACCGACGAGCGCGTCACCGTCCTGGAGCGCACCAACGTCCGCACCCTCGAACCCGAGCAGGTCGCACCCGCGCCCTCGCTCGTGGTGGCCGACCTGTCCTTCATCTCCCTCACCCTCGTCCTGCCCGCCCTCGTGCGGTGCGTGACCCCGGAGGCCGAGCACGTGCTCATGGTGAAACCGCAGTTCGAGGTGGGCCGCGAGGCCCTCGGCGCCGGTGGCGTGGTGCGCAGCGCCGAGCTGCGCGCGCAGGCCGTGCGCACGGTGGCCCGGTCGGCCGCCGAGGTCGGTCTGGGCGTGCGCGGGGTCGCGGCCAGCCCGCTGCCCGGTCCCTCCGGCAACGTCGAGTACTTCCTGCACCTGGCGGCCGGCGCCGGCGGCCTCGACGAGGCCGCCCTGGGGCGCGCCATCGCCGAGGGTCCCCAGGCGGGGCTCGCGTGAGCGCGCCGACCGCGGTGGAGCAGCCCCCGCGCACCGTCCTGGTGCTCGCCCACACCGGGCGCTCCGAGGCGATCGTCGCGCTCACGAAGGTCGTGCGCCGCTTCCACGAGGCGGGCATCCGCACCCTGATGACCCCCGAGGAGGCGGCCGCGCTGGGCGTGGCGGACCGCGGGCTGGTCGTCGAGCGCGACCTGGACGGCGCCGTGCCCGACGCCGAGATGGTCATCGTCCTCGGCGGGGACGGCACGATCCTGCGCGCCGCCGAGCTGGTGCGCGGCACGGGCACCACGCTGCTGGGCGTCAACCTCGGTCACGTCGGCTTCCTCGCCGAGGCCGAGCGCGAGGAGATCGTCGGGACGGTCGCGCGCGTCGTCGCGCACGACTACCGGGTCGAGGAGCGCATGACCCTGGACGTCGACGTGGTGGTCGACGGCGAGGTCGTCGCCTCCTCGTGGGCGGTCAACGAGGCCTCCGTCGAGAAGGCCAACCGCGAGCGCATGCTCGAGCTGGTCGTGGACGTCGACGGGCGCCCGCTGAGCACCTTCGGCGGTGACGGCGTCATCGCGGCGACCCCGACCGGGTCGACGGCCTACGCGTTCTCCGCCGGCGGTCCGGTGGTGTGGCCGGAGGTCGAGGCCATGCTCGTCGTGCCCATCAGCGCCCACGCCCTCTTCGCGCGTCCCCTCGTCATCGCCCCCACCTCCGTCGTCGGGGTGGAGGTCCTGGCCGGCACCACGGACGGCGGCGTGGTCTGGTGCGACGGCCGGCGCACGTTCCCCGCTCCGGCCGGCGCGCGCGTGGAGGTGCGCCGCTCGCAGCAGACGGTGCGGCTGGCCCGGTTGAGCACCGGCGTCTTCACCGACCGGCTGGTGGCCAAGTTCGGCCTGCCCGTGCAGGGCTGGCGGGGGCCCCGCTCGGTGGACGGGGGCTGAGGGCGTGATCGAGGAGATGCGCATCCGCTCGCTCGGCGTCATCCGCGACGCCCGGCTGCCGCTGGGACCGGGGCTGACGGTGATCACGGGCGAGACGGGTGCCGGCAAGACCATGGTCGTCACCGGGTTGGGCCTGCTGATGGGCGAGCGCGCCGACGCCGGTGCCGTGCGCGCCGGCGAGGACGCGGCCGTCGTCGAGGGGCGCCTGAGCGTCGCCGGGGACGGGCCGGTCGCCGAGCGGGTCCGCGAGGCGGGCGGTGAGGTGGAGGACGAGGAGCTCCTGCTCGTGCGCACCCTCGCGGCCACCGGGCGCAGCCGCGCGCACGTGGGCGGTCGCGGTGCGCCCGTCGGGGTGCTCGCCGAGCTGTCCGAGCACCTCATCGCCGTCCACGGGCAGACCGACCAGCTGCGGCTGCGCTCGGGGGTGCAGCAGCTGCGGGTGCTCGACGGCTTCGCCGCCGACGCCGTCGCCACCGACCTGGCCTCCTACCGCGAGGTGCACGCGCGCTGGCGGGCCGTCGCTGCCGAGCACGAGCACGTCGTGACCCACGCCGCCGAGCGGGCCCGCGAGGCTGACCTGCTGCGGCTGGGGCTGGAGGAGGTCGAGCGCGCCGACCCCCAGCCCGGCGAGGACGCCGCGCTGCGGGAGGAGTCCGAGCGGCTGGTCAACGTGGAGGTGCTGCGCGCCGCGGCCGCCGCCGCGCACGAGGCCCTCACCGGCGAGGCCGCCGGTGCGGAGACCGGCGACGGCGCCGAGGGCGCCGACGCCCGCGTCGAGGCCGCCCGGCGCGCCCTGGAGCAGGGCGCTGCGCACGACCCGGCGCTCGCGGCGCTGGCCGGGCGCGCCGGGGAGATCGCCTACCTGCTCGCCGACCTGTCCACCGACGTCGCGGCCTACGCGGGGTCCGTGGAGGCGGACCCGCTGCGGCTGGCCGCCGTCCAGGAGCGCAGGGCGCAGCTGACCGCCCTCGTGCGCCGCTACGCCGACGAGCCCGCCGAGGGCGTCGCCGGGGTGCTGGCGTGGTCGCAGCGGGCCGCGGCGCGGTTGCTGGAGCTCGACGACGACGGGCGCCTGGGCGCCCTCGCCGCCCAGCGCGAGGAGCTGGAGCAGCAGCTGCGGGCGCTGGCGGCACGGCTGACGAGCGCCCGCACGGCCGCCGCCGCGCAGCTGGAGGAGCGGGTGGCCGCCGAGCTGGCGGCGCTGGCCATGCCGAGCGCGCACGTCCAGGTCGCCGTGCGGACCTCCACCGACCTCGGGCCGGCCGGGTGCGACAGCGTCGAGCTGCTGCTGAGCGCGCACTCCGGCGCCGCCCCGCGCCCCCTGGCGCGCGGCGCGTCCGGCGGGGAGCTGTCGCGGGTCATGCTGGCCCTCGAGGTCGTGCTGGCCGGTGCGGACCCGGTGCCGACGATGGTCTTCGACGAGGTCGACGCGGGCGTCGGCGGCCGCGCCGCGGTGGAGATCGGCCGGCGCCTGGCCCGGCTGGCGCGCAGCACCCAGGTGCTCGTCGTCACCCACCTCGCGCAGGTGGCCGCCTTCGCCGACACCCACCTGACCGTCGTCAAGACCGACGACGGCAGCGTCACCGAGTCCGGCGTGGTCCCGCTCGACGACGCCGGTCGGGTGGAGGAGCTGGCCCGGATGCTGTCCGGCCGCGGCTCGGGCACCGCGCGCGCCCACGCCGAGGAGCTCCTGCGCTCCTCGCGCGCAGAAGCCGTGCAGGCCGAGCGGGCACCGGCGCGCACCCCGGCCACCGGTCGCGGCCGGTCGGCGCGGCCGCCGCGGAGCCCCGGCGCGCGCGTGCGACGATCGTCCCCGGCCACCGGGACGACGGGCGGCTGAGGCCGCGGCGGGTGGGGGAGTGCAGCAGTGATCTGGCGTCGGCGAACGCGCGGCGACGGCGCCCACGGCGAGGGCGCCGGCGGGAGCGCCGACACGCTCGAGGCGGTCACCGGCACCGTCCGCGTGGACCGGCGCACCAAGCGGCTCACCAAGCGCCTCAAGCCCGGTGACGTCGCCGTCATCGACCACCTCGACCTGGACCGCGTCTCCGCGGAGGCGCTCGTGGCCTGCGCGCCCGCCGCCGTCGTCAACGCCGCGCGCAGCACCTCGGGCCGCTACCCCAACCTCGGCCCCGGCATCCTCGTGGAGGCCGGCATCCCCGTCCTCGACGACGTCGGGGAGGAGGTGATGGCCCAGCTGTCGGAGGGGGCGAGCGCCCGGCTGGTCGGCGACGTCCTGCACGTCGGCGAGCGCGTGGTCGCCCGCGGGCGCCGGCTGAGCGCCGAGGTGGTCGCCGCGGACATGGAGACCGCCCGCGCCGGGCTGTCCCTGCAGCTGGAGGCGTTCGCCGCCAACACGATGGAGTACCTGCGCCGCGAGCGCGAGCTGCTGCTCGACGGCGTCGGCGTGCCCGACGTGCGCACCGACCTCGACGGCCGGCACGCGCTCGTCGTGGTGCGCGGCTACCACTACAAGGAGGACCTGGTCACGCTGCGCCCGTACGTGCGCGAGTACAAGCCGGTCCTCATCGGCGTCGACGGCGGCGCGGACGCCATCCTCGAGGCCGGCTGGAAGCCCGACATGATCGTCGGCGACATGGACTCCGTCTCCGACGCCGCGCTGCGCTGCGGCGCCGAGATCGTCGTGCACGCCTACCGCGACGGCCGCGCGCCCGGCCTGGAGCGGGTGCGGGCGCTGGGCATCGACGCCGTGGTCTTCCCCGCGACCGGCACCAGCGAGGACGTGGCGATGCTGCTCGCCGACGACAAGGGCGCCACCCTCATCGCGGCCGTCGGCACGCACGTCACGCTCGTGGAGTTCCTCGACAAGGGCCGCTCGGGCATGGCCAGCACCTTCCTGACCCGCCTGCGGGTGGGCGGCAAGCTCGTCGACGCCAAGGGCGTCTCGCGGCTGTACCGCTCCCGGGTCTCCGACGCGCAGGTGCTCGTCCTGGTCCTGTCCGGCGTCCTCGCCCTGGTGGCCGCGCTGCTGGTGACGCCGACGGGGCAGGCGATCCTCGCCGTCACCGGCGCCCGCCTGGAGGACGCCTGGGCCTTCCTCGTCGGCCTGCTGCCGGGAGGCGGGCCGTGAGACGGCCGGGGACCCCGCACCACCGCACCAGCACCGACCGACAGGATGAGCAGTGATCGACTTCCGGTACCACGTCGTCTCGCTGGTGTCGGTGTTCCTCGCGCTCGCCGTCGGCATCGTCCTGGGCGCGGGTCCCCTCAACGAGGGCATCTCCACCGGCATCACCGACCAGGTGCGCCAGCTGACCCAGGAGAAGAACCAGCTGCGCACCGAGCGCGACCGGGCGCTGGCCACCGCCGACGCGCAGGACTCCTGGGCGGAGGCCGTCACCCCCGCTCTCGTGGCCCGCCAGCTCGGCGGCCGGGCGATCGCCCTCGTGGAGCTGCCCGGCGCCGACTCCAGCCAGGTGGACGCCGCGGTGGACGTCCTGCAGCAGGCCGGTGCCAGCGTCCCGGTCCAGGTGACCGTGCAGGACGCCTGGACCGACTCCGCGCAGGCGTCGGCCCGCGAGCAGGCGGCCGAGCGGCTGTCCGGGACCCTGGCGAGCGCCCCGGCCGCGGACGCGGGCACCGAGGTGGTGCTCGCCGCCGAGCTGGCGCGGGGCCTGGTGGCCGACGACCTGGCGCAGGCCGACCAGCCCGACCCCGGCGCGGTCGCGGTGCTGACCGCGCTGGCGGAGGCCGGGCTCGTGGAGGTGGAGGGCGGCACCGACGGCCTGAGCGGTCGGCGCGCGACGCTCGCGCTCGTCGTCGGGGGCGCTCCCGACACCGACGCCACCGACGCGCAGGCGGAGGGGTCCGACGCCGCGTGGGTCGCGATCGCCGCCCAGCTGGACGCCGCGGGCGCCGGTGCGGTCCTGGCCGGGCCCCCCGAGTCCGCCGCCGACGGCGGCCCGGTGGCCGCCCTGCGCGCCGACGCCGACGCCGCCGACGCCGTGAGCACGGTCGACGACCTGGACGCCTCCACCGGCCGCGTCAACGCCGTGCTGGCGCAGGGCCAGCAC
>NZ_JAAALL010000186.1 GCF_009906315.1 Kineococcus vitellinus
ACCCCCACCCGCTCCGGCACCGGGCCCGGCCGCTCCGGAGTCAGCCGCCGCTCGTACCTGGCCGCGGGCGCGGCGGCGGCGCTGGCCGCCGGGCTCGCCGCCTGCAGCGAGCGCTCCTCCCCCGTCTCCGCGACCGGTCCCTCCACCGGCACCGGCGCGCTGAGCATCGGCGCCATCCCCGACCAGGACCCCGAGGTCCTGCAGCGCCTGTACTCCACCCTGGCCGACTCGGTGGCCGCGGCCACCGGCCTGGAGGTCGCCTACCGCCCGGTCACCGACTACGCCGCCGCGGTCTCGCTCTTCCGCACCGGCGACCTGGACCTGGTCTGGTTCGGCGGGCTCACCGGCGTGCAGGCGCGCCTGCAGTCCCCCGGCGCGCGGGTCGTCGCCCAGCGCGACATCGACGAGGAGTTCCACTCGGTCTTCGTGGTCAACGCGAGCACCGGGCTGGCCGCCTCCGAGGACCTCGCGCCGCTGGCCGACCTGCGCTTCACCTACGGCAGCCAGACCTCCACCTCCGGCTTCCTCATGCCCGCCTACTTCCTCTCCGAGCAGGGCGTCGACCCCCGCGGCTTCCCCGGCGGGCCCGGCTACAGCGGCTCCCACGACGCCACGCTGCAGCTGGTCGCCTCCGGGACCTACCAGGCCGGGGTCCTCAACGAGCAGGTGTGGACCTCGCGCACCCGGGCCGGCGGCGTCGACCCGGCCGTGCAGCTGTACCGGCGCACGCCCGCGTTCCACGACTACCACTGGCTGCTGGGTGCGCAGGCCGTCGAGCGCCTGGGCGAGGACCTGCCGCGCCGGCTGACGGACTACTTCCTCGGGCTGTCCGCCGACGACGAGGCCGACGCGCGGGTGCTGGAGCTGTTCGGCGCGGGCGGCTTCGTCCCCGCCGAGGAGTCCGACTACGCGCAGATCGAGCAGATCGGTGAGCAGCTGGGCGTGATCAGCTGAGCACCGGTCCGGTGGGCGCCGCCGTGCGCCTGGAGGGCGTCCGGGTGAGCTTCGGCGCCACCCGAGCGCTGGACGGGGTCGACCTGCACGTGGCCACCGGAGAGCGCATCGCCCTGCTCGGTCCCTCCGGCGCGGGCAAGTCCACGCTGCTGAACGTGCTCAACGGTTCGGTGACGCCCAGCGCCGGGTCGGTGCAGGTGCTGGGCGCCGACCCGGCCGCGCTCCCGGGCCGCGCCGCGCGGCGGCTGCGGGCCCGGGTCGGCACCGTGCACCAGCACCTGGAGCTGGTCGGTGCGCTGCGCGTGGTGCACAACGTCAACGCCGGCCGGCTGGGCAGCTGGCCGGCGTGGCGGGCGGCGTTGTCGCTGCTGCGCCCGCAGGGCGTGGCGCAGGTGGCCGCCGCCCTGGAGCAGGTGGACCTGCTGGAGCGGATGTACGAGCGCACCGAGCGCCTCTCCGGCGGTCAGCGCCAGCGGGTGGCCATCGCGCGGGTGCTCGTGCAGCGCCCGGAGCTGGTGCTGGCCGACGAGCCCGCCTCGGCGCTGGACCCCGCGCTGGCGGGGCGGGCGCTGGCGCTGCTGAGCGGGCTGGCCGCCGAGCGCGGCGGCAGCTTGCTGGCGTGCCTGCACGACCCGGCGCTGGCCCTGGCGCACTGCACCCGCGTGCTCGGCCTGGTCGAGGGGCGCATTGCGCTGGACGCGCCCGCGGCGCGGCTGACGCCGGCGGACCTGGCCGACTTCTACGGGGTGCGCCGGTGAGCGGTGCGCTGGAGCGGCCCGTGCCCGTGCCGGCGACCGGGGCGGCGACCGCGGCGGTGCCCGTGCTGCACCGCTCCCGCGCCCGGTGGGCGTGGGCGCTGGGCGCCCTCGCCGTCGTGGCGTGGTCGCTGGCCGGGGCCGGGCTCTTCTCCGGCGAGGTGCTCAACCCCGCCGGTGCGCGGCAGTTCGCCCGCTTCGCCGCCGGGGCGCTGTCCCCGGACCTGTCCGGGGGCTTCGTGCGCGTGCTGGGCACGAGCGCGCTCGTCACCGTGGCCTACGCCGCCTCGGGCGCGGCGCTGGCGGTGCTGATCGGCGCGCTGGGCGCCCCGCTCCTGGCGCGCACGAGCTGGGGGCGCGGGCGCAGCGGGTGGGCCGGCTGGGCGCTGGCCCGGGCCCTGGTGGCCGTGCCGCGCGGCCTGCACGAGGCGGTGTGGGGGCTGCTGCTGCTCAACGTCCTCGGGCTGGACCCGTGGGTGGGCGTCCTCGCTATCGCCGTCCCCTACGGCGCGGTGACCGCCACGGTGTTCGCCGACCTGCTCGAGGAGGTGCCGCGCGGGCCCCGCGAGGCGCTGCTGGCCGCCGGTGCCGGGCGGGGGACCTCCGCGCTGTACGCCCTGCTGCCGGCCGCGGCCGGCGACCTGCTGGCCTACGCCTGCTACCGGCTGGAGTGCGCGGTGCGCTCGGCGGTGGTGCTGGGGCTGATCGGCGCCGGCGGGCTGGGGTACCAGCTGTCGCTGTCGTTCACCTCGCTGCGCTGGGAGCAGGTGTGGAGCTGCGTGTACGCCCTGTCGCTCCTCTGCGTGGGCGCCGTCGTCGCCGGGCGCGCGGTGCGCCGCCGGCTCGCCGACCCCCCGCCGGCACCGGCCGGCGAGCGGGCCCGCGGCGGTCCGCGGCTGCACCGCGACCGCCTGCTGACCGCGGCCGTCGCGGCCGTCGCGGCCCTGGTCGCCTGGTCGTGGTGGTACCTGGCGCTCGACCCGGCGGGGCTGGGCGCCGAGCGCACCCGCGAGCAGCTGTCCCTCCTGCTCGCGCAGTCCTGGCCACCGCGGGTGTCGGGCCCGCTGCTGGGCTCGCTGGCCGGCGCCGCCGTCGAGACGGTGCAGATGTCGGTCGTCGCGGTCGCCCTCGCGACGCTGGGGGCGGTGCTGGTGTCCGGGCCGGCCGCCCGCCCCGTGCACCGCCCCGGCCCGGTGCGGGGGGTGCTCGGCGCCCTGCTGCGCCTGGGGCTGCTGCTGCTGCGGGCCGTGCCGGCGCCGGTGTGGGCGCTGGTGCTGCTGTTCGTGCTGCGCCCGGGCATCCTCCCCGGCGCGCTGGCGCTGGGCCTCTACACCCTCGGCGTGCTCGGGCGGCTGAGCGCGGAAGCCGTCGAGGAGCTCGACCCGCGGCCGGCGCAGGCGCTGGCGGGGCTCGGCGCCGGCCCGGCCGGGACCTGGTTCTACGCCGTGGCGCCCCGCGCGGCGGGAGCGGTGCTCGCCTACGCCCTGTACCGCTGGGAGGTCGCCGTCCGCGACAGCGTGCTCGTCGGGCTGCTCGGCGCCGGCGGGCTCGGCGCCGTGCTGGCCACCGCGCTGCAGACCTTCGACCGGCCCACCGCGACCAGCACCCTCGTGGTGCTGGTGCTGCTCACCTGCGCCGTCGACCTGGTCAGCGCCCGTGCCCGCGCCGTCGTGCGCTGACGCCGTCGTGCGCTGACGCCGTCGTGCGCTGACGCCGGCGCGGCGCGGCGACGGCCTCAGCCGCGCGGCAGGGCCCCCAGGAGCACGGTCCGCACCGCCAGCCGCAGGGAGTCCGGCAGCTCCAGGTGCAGGACGGCCAGCGCCGGTTCGGCCTCGTAGGCGGCGCGCACGGCGGGGGGCGGGGAGCTGTAGGGCGCCAGCGCACCGGCCAGCACCATCGCCTGGAAGCAGGCCGCCTCGGCCGCGGCGCCGAGCTCGGGCACGTGGCGGCGCAGCAGGTCGGCCGCGGCGGTCAGCTGGGCCAGGGACGCGCGCTTGTGGCGCCTGACGAACTCCACGGTGACGTTGCGCTCCAGGACGCCGCCCTGCGCGCCCAGCAGGTCGCACAGCACGGGGTGGGCCGCCAGGGAGCGGGCGAGGACCTCGGCCAGCTGCTCGGTGCGCGCCGCCGGCGGCAGGCGCGCGTCGACGCCGGCCGCGAGGTCCTCGCCCAGCTGCGCGAGCCAGTCCGCCAGCACGGAACCCATCAGCTCCAGCAGGACGCCCTCGCGAGAGTCGAAGTAGCGCAGCACGTTGGACTTGGCCAGGCCGACGCGGCGGCTGAGCTCGTTGAGGGTCAGGTCGGCCACCGGCATCTCCTCGAGCATGGCGGCCGCCGCCTCGAGGATCGCCCGGCGCCGGACCTCGCGCTGCTCTTCGCTGCGGGCCCGCTGGAACGTCACGGCGGAGATCCTAGCAGTTCGCAGACCACCGGTCTCTTGACAACGGACCGGCGGTCTCTTAGCGTCGCGGCCACGACGGACCACCGGTCCCGCCGGGACCGGACGAGCGAGGAGGACGCCATGGGCACGAACTGGACGACGCGGGAGATCCCGGACCAGCACGGGCGGGTGGCGGTGGTCACCGGCGCCAACACCGGCCTGGGCCTGGAGACCGCCGGGGCCCTCGCCGACCGCGGTGCCGCGGTGGTGCTCGCCGTCCGCGACGTCGCCAAGGGCCGGGCCGCCGCCGCGCGGATCGGTGGCGACGTCACCGTGCGGGAACTGGACCTGAGCTCGCTGGAGTCGGTCCGCGCCGCCGCGGCCGCGCTGCGCCAGGCGCACCCGCGCATCGACCTGCTCGTCAACAACGCCGGGGTGATGTTCACCCCGAAGCAGACGACCCGGGACGGTTTCGAGCTGCAGCTCGGCACCAACCACCTCGGCCACTTCGCCCTCACCGGACTGCTGCTGGAGCCGCTGCTGGCCGCCCCCGGCTCGCGGGTGGTGACGGTCAGCAGCACGGGTCACCGCATCCGCGCGGCGATCCGCTTCGAGGACCTGCAGTGGGAGCGCTCGTACTCGCGAGCCGGCGCGTACGGGCAGTCCAAGCTGGCGAACCTCATGTTCACCTACGAGCTGCAGCGCCGGCTCGCGGCGCGCGGGGCGGGCACCGTCGCGGTCGCCGCGCACCCGGGGGCCTCGAACACCGAGCTCGTGCGCAACTCCCCCGCCGCCCTGCGGGCGGTCTCGGACCGGCTGTCCCCGCTGCTGACCCAGTCGGCGGCGATGGGCGCCCTGCCGACGCTGCGGGCCGCGACCGACCCGGCCGTCCTCGGCGGGCAGTACTACGGTCCCGGCGGCCGCGGCGAGCTCCGCGGGCACCCCCGCCTCGTCACCTCCAGCCCGGGCTCCTACGACCTCGCCGCCCAGCGGCGGCTGTGGGCCGTCTCCGAGGACCTCACGGGCGTGCGGTTCCCCCGCTGAACCCGCCCGCGGCCCCGGTCGGCCCCGGTCGGCGCCGGGGCGGGGCGCTGCGAGAAGGTGGCGGCCGTGGAGCACGCACCGACGCCGCCGGCCGGCGGCGCGCAGCCGGCGCCCGAGGCCGACCCCGGCGCCCTCGTGGGGGCGGCCGTGCGGGCGCGGCGCAGCGCCGCGGGGCTGTCGGTGGCCGAGCTGGCGCGGCGGGCCGGGGTGTCGGGGCCGTTCGTCAGCCAGCTGGAGGGCGGGCGCTCCTCGGTGAGCATCCCGGTTCTGTACCGGCTGGCGGCCGCGCTGGGCTGCGCCGCCAACGACCTCCTGCCGCCCAGCGGGGAGCGGCGCCGGCTGACCCGGGCCGGCGGCGGTCCGCGGCTGCGCGCCGGGGCGGACGGACCCGCGGGTCGCGCGCAGCGGCCGAGGCTGCTGACCCGCACCGGCGAGGGCGTGCTGCTGGAGGGCCACCACTACGTGCTGCGCCCCGGCGAGGCCGAGCAGGAGTGGTTCGCGCAGCCCGGCGAGGTGTTCGTGCACGTGCTCGCGGGGCGGATCACCGTCGAGTTCGCCGACGGCGGGCGCACCGACCTGGACGCGGGCGACTCCCTGCACCACGAGGGCGAGCTCGCGCACCGCTGGCTGCTGCGCGGCGGGGAGCCCGCGGAGGTCCTGGTCGTGCTGACGGCGGACGTCACACGCCCGTAACCCACCAGCCGTAAGCAGCACTTACGGTCTCCCCATGGACACCCCGTTCGAGGTCCCCACCGTCGACATCTCCCCCTACGTGCGCGACGGCGCTCCCGCCGAGCGCGCCGCCGTCGCCGCGGCGATGGACGCCGCCTGCCGCACCGTCGGCTTCGTGCAGGTCACCGGGCACGGCGTCCCCGACGCCACCACCGCCGGCCTGGCGAGCGCGATCGACGACTTCTTCGCCCTGCCGCTGGACGTCAAGCGCCGCCACGTCGCACCGAAGGGCGTCAACCGCGGCTACACCCCGCCGAAGAGCGAGTCCCTCAGCCTCAGCCTGGGCGTGGAGGCGGCCACCCGCATGAACGACTTCTTCGAGGCGTTCAACACCGGCGCCGCCGCCGGCGACTACCCCGGCGTCGAGCTCGACCCCGCGCTCTACCCCGAGGACCTGTGGCCGCAGGAGGACCTGGTCCCGGGTTTCCGGGCGCGCGTGCAGGCCTGGGAGGCCGAGGCCGGTCGCGTCGCGCGCACCCTCACGACGGTGTTCGCCGACGCCCTGGGCCTGGAACCCGGCTGGTTCGGGCGCGTCACCGGGCACTCCCTGGACGTGCTGCGGATGAACAACTACGCCCTGCCGCCGGGCAGCGTGCAGCTCGACGGCGACCTGACCGGCATGGGCGAGCACACCGACTACGGCATCGTCACCGTCCTGTGGGCCGACCGGGTCGCGGGCCTGCAGGTCCTCGGTGCGGAGGGCGCCTGGCACGACGTGCAGCCCGCCGAGGGTGCGCTGCTGGTGAACCTCGGCGACGCGATGGCCCGCTGGACCAACGAGCGCTGGACGTCCACGCTGCACCGCGTCAAGCCGCCGATCGTCGACGGGACCATCGAGCGACGCCGCTCCGCCGCCTTCTTCCACGACGGCGACGTCGACGCCGTCGTGGCCGCCCTGCCCGGGTGCGTGCGGCCCGGCGAGGAACCCCTCTACCCGCCGGTCACCATCGGCGAGCACATCGCCGCCAAGCTCGCCGGCTCGCGCGCCGGGCGCGCCAACACCGCCGCGCAGCGCGAGGCGGCGCGCGTGCTGTCGTCGGCGCGCTGAGGCGCTGAGCGCCGTGAGCACCGCACCCATCGCCGCACCCGCGTCCGCCGACCTGCTCAGGCGCGCGCCGAAGGTCGAGCTGCACTGCCACCTGGAGGGATCCGTGCCCGCCGAGGTGGCGGTGCGGCTGGCCCGGCGCCACGGCGTCGCGCTGCCCACCGCGGACGCGGGCGAGCTGTACCGGTACGAGGACCTGGAGGGTTTCCTGGCCGTCTACACCGCCGTCTCCCGGGCCCTGGCCACCCCCGCCGACCTCGCGGAGGTCACGCACGCCTGCCTGGTCGCGTCGGCCGCGGAGGGCCTGCGCTACCGGGAGATGTCGTTCAACCCCACCAACCACCCGTCGATGACCTACCGGCAGGTGCTGGACGGCGTCCTCGACGGCGTGCGCTCGGCCCGGGCGGAGACCGGCGTGGACTGCCGGCTCGTCGTCGCCGTCAACCGCGAGCAGCCGCCGTCGGTGGCGCTGGACCTGGTGCGCGCGGCGCTGGAGCACCGCGCGGAGGAGGTGGTCGCCGTCGGCCTGGACCACGACGAGCTGGTCGGGCCGCCGGCCGCGTTCGCGGAGGCGTTCGCGCTCGCCGCCCGGGGCGGGCTGCACCGCACCGCTCACGCCGGCGAGCGCGGCGACGCCGCCGAGGTCGCCGCCGCCCTGGACGCGCTGGGCGCGCAGCGCATCGACCACGGCTACGCCGTCCTCGCCGATCCCGGGCTGCTCGCGCGCTGCCGCACCGACGGCGTCCACTTCGCGACCTGCTGGTCGACGCAGCTCTTCCACGGCGGTGACGGGTCCGCGATCGCGGGGATGCTGGAGGCCGGGCTGGCGGTGTCCGTCAACCCCGACGACCCGCCGATGTTCGGCACGAGCACCGGGGAGGAGCTGGCCCGCGCCGGCACCGCGCTCGGGTGGACGCCCGGGCAGGCGCAGCAGGGCGTGCTGGCCGCGGTGGCGGCCGCGTTCTGCGACGAGGGGGACCGCGCCGCCCTCGCGGCCGAGGTCCGCCGGGGTTTCGCGGAGCTCCTCGCCCCGCCGGCGGTGGGCTGGACCGCCGGGTCCGGCACCTGCGCCTCGGCGGGGTCGGGCGCAGGTCCGGGACCCGGTACCGGTTAACCTGGCCCGCGTTGCCCCTGCGACCGGGCCGGCGGCGCCTGCCGGCGTCCCCCGGCCCCCGACGAATGCGGTGCCATGCTCCACCCCGATCTCGACGCGGCGCGGCGCGGGCGGTGGGTGGCGCTCCTCGGCATCGTGCTCGTCGCCCTGAACCTGCGCATCGCCATCGCCGCGGTGTCCCCGATCCTCGACGTCGTCCGCCGGGACGTCGCCTTCGACGACACCCTCGCCGGCCTCCTCGGCGCGGCGCCGCTGGTGTCCTTCGCCGCCTTCGGCTCCCTGGCGCCGGTGGTGGCGCGCCGGCTCGGGCTGGAGCGGACGCTCGTCGCGGCGCTGCTGCTCTCCGGGACGGGCGAGGTGGTCCGGTCCACGACGCTCACGCCGGAGGCCTTCATCGCCTGGTCCGTCCTGGCGCTGGGCGGCATGGGGATGGGCAACGTGCTGCTCCCGCCGCTGGTCAAGCGCTACTTCCCCGACCGCATCGGGCCGGTCACGGCCGCGTACTCGATGACCATGGCGTTCAGCACGACCGCACCCCCGCTGCTGGCCGTGCCGCTGGCGCGCGACCTGGGCTGGCGGGTGTCCGTCGGCCTGTGGTCGGTGCTGTCCGTGGTCGCCGTCGTCCCCTGGTGCGTCGTCATCGCGCGGCGGGCGGCGACGCGCCGCCGCCGGCCCGGGGCCGGGCGCCGACCCCCCAC
>NZ_JAAALL010000187.1 GCF_009906315.1 Kineococcus vitellinus
CAGCGGGCGCGCCGGGAGCGGGCGCCAGCATAGGCACCACGGCGTCCAGGACCGCGTCGGCGACGACGTCCTTGCTGGCCTCGGGCACCTCGCGCTCGCTGCCGTCGGCGCCCAGCAGGACGACGGCGTTCGTCGCGGTGGCGAAGCCCCTGCCCTCGCCGACCTCGTTGAGCACGAGCAGGTCGCAGCCCTTGCGGGCCAGCTTGGCGCGGCCGTGCTCGAGGACGGTGCCGCTCGCGTCGCCGGTCTCGGCGGCGAAGCCGACCAGCACGGGCGAGCGGGCGCCGGCGCGGGCGGCCACGAGGGAGGCGAGCACGTCGGGGTTGCGCTCGAGCACCACGACGGGGTCGCCGGCCGGGTCGTCGGTCTTCTTGATCTTGGCCTCGCTGCGGGTGGCGGGGCGGAAGTCGGCGACGGCGGCCGCCATGACGACGACGTCGGCGGAGCCCGCGCGCCGCTGCACGGCCTCGGCCAGCTCGCGGGCGGTGCCGACCGCCACGACCTCGACGCCGGCCGGGGCCGGCACCTCCAGGTGGGCGGCGACGAGGACGACGTCGGCGCCGCGGGCCGCGGCCGCGGCGGCCAGCGCGACGCCCTGGCGGCCGGAGGAGCGGTTGCCGAGGAAGCGCACCGGGTCCAGCGGTTCGCGGGTGCCGCCGGCGGAGACGAGGACGCGGCGCCCGGCCAGGTCGCGGCGGCGGGCGCCGGAGCCGAGCAGGCGGCGGCAGGCGGCGGCGACCTCGCCCGGCTCGGGCATGCGGCCGGGGCCGGTGTCGGCGCCGGTCAGCCGCCCGGAGGCGGGGTCCAGGACGGTCGCGCCGCGCGAGCGCAGCAGCGCGACGTTGTCCTGCACGGCCGGGTGCAGCCACATCTCGGTGTGCATCGCGGGCACCAGCAGCACGGGGCAGGTGGCCGTCAGCAGCACGTTGGTCAGCAGGTCGTCGGCCAGGCCGTGGGCCGCGCGCGCCAGCAGGTCAGCCGTCGCGGGCGCCACGACGACGAGGTCGGCGTGGCGCCCCAGCCGCACGTGCGGCACCTCGTCGGCGCGGCTCCACACGTCGGTGGCCACCGGCTTGCCGGACAGCGCCTCCCAGGTGGCGCGGCCGACGAAGTGCTCGGAGGCGGCCGTGGGCACGACGGTGACGTCGTGGCCGGACTCGGACAGCTCGCGCAGCAGCAGCGCGGCCTTGTAGGCCGCGATGCCGCCGGCGACGCCGAGGACGACCCGGGGCCGGGGGGTGGTGCCTCCGCTCACCGCGCGCGCGTCACTGCTCGATGGGCTCGGAGGTCAGCAGCCCCTCGTTGATCTCGCGCATGGCCACCGACAGCGCCTTCTCCTGCACGTGGGTCTCGACGAGCGGGCCGACGTACTCCAGCAGGCCCTCGCCGAGCTGGGAGTAGTAGGCGTTGATCTGCCGGGCGCGCTTGGCCGCGTAGATGACCAGCGCGTACTTGGAGTCGGCAGCCGTCAGCAGGTCGTCGATGGGCGGGTTGGTGATGCCCTCGGGCGACGCGACGGTTCCAGCCACGGTGTGTCTCCTCGGTTCGGTGTGCGGCTCCGCGGGCCGGGAGCCCGCCGGGACGGCCCGTCAGGAGGCGGGCAGACCCATCCATCCTACGAGCTCGTCGGTCGCGCGCCGGACGTCGTCGTTGTAGATGGTCACGTCGAACTCCGGCTCGGCCGCCAGCTCGACGCGCGCGGTCGCCAGCCGGCGCTCGCGCTCCTCCTCCGTCTCGGTCCCGCGGCCCACCAGCCGGCGCACCAGCTCCTCCCAGCTGGGCGGGGCGAGGAAGACGAAGCGCGCCGCGGGCATCGCCGCGCGCACCTGCCGCGCGCCGGCGAGGTCGATCTCCAGCAGCGCGGGGCGCCCGGAGGCCAGGACCTCCTCGACGGGGCGGCGGGGGGTGCCGTAGCGGTGGCGGCCGTGGACGCGGGCCCACTCCAGCAGCTCGCCGCGCTCGACGTAGCCGTCGAAGACGTCCTCGGTCACGAAGTGGTAGTGCACGCCGTCGACCTCGCCGGGCCGCTGCGGGCGCGTGGTGGCCGAGACCGAGATCCACACCTGCGGGTAGCGCCGGCGCAGGTCGGCGGAGACGGTGCCCTTGCCGACGGCGGTGGGGCCGGCGAGGACGGTGAGCCGGGCCGGCTCGCCCCCGCCGGGCGCCGGGGGTCCTGCGGGGGACTGCGAGGTGCTCAGGACGCGCTCCCGGCCGTGCCGAAGCGGTCGACGAGCGCGGCGATCTGGTGCGCGCCCAGGCCCCGCACGCGCCGGGACTCCGAGATGCCGATCTCCTCCATGATCTGGCGGGCGCGGACCTTGCCGACGTTGGGCAGGGACTCCAGCAGCGCCGAGACCTTCATCTTGCCGAGGACCTCGTTCTCCTGGCCCTCCTTGATGACCTCCTCCAGGCTCCCGCCGGCGTACTTGAGGCGGTTCTTCACCTCGGCCCGTTCACGACGGGCGGCGGCCGCCTTCTCGAGCGCAGCGGCGCGCTGTTCGGCGGTCAGGGGCGGCAGAGCCACGGTCTCACCTCGGTTGGTCCCACGGGGTTCGTCCACTGGGGCAGCGGATCGGCGGGTCAGCGGATCATCGGGTGCCGCAGAACCTAGCGACCCACCTGCACCAGCGGCAACGGCGGGGTCTCCCCCGCCGTCGCCGCCGGTGCGGGCCGGGTCGCGGGCCGGCGGCTCTCAGGCCGCCGGTGCGGCCGGGCGGGCGGACCCGCGCGGCTGCAGGCGCCCCGCCTCGATGTCCTCGGCCCAGTGGCAGGCCACCTTCTGCGTGGGCGGGTGCCCGTCCACGACGCGCAGCAGCGGGCGCTCGTCGGCGCAGCGGGTGGGCTGCACCCAGGGGCAGCGGGTGCGGAAGCGGCAGCCCGAGGGCGGGTCCGCCGGGCTGGGCAGGTCGCCGGAGAGCAGGATCCGCTCCCGGCTCGCCTCGGCGACGGGGTCGGGCACCGGCGCCGCCGACAGCAGCGCCCGCGTGTAGGGGTGCAGCGGCCGGGCGTACAGCCCGGAGCTGGTGCCCTCCTCCACGAGCGCGCCCAGGTACATGACGCCCACGGTGGTGGAGACGTGCTTGACCACCGCGAGGTCGTGGGCGATGACGAGGTAGGTCAGGCCCAGGTCGCGCTGCAGCTCCTCCAGCAGCACGAGCACCTGCGCCTGCACGGACACGTCGAGGGCGGAGACGGGCTCGTCGGCCACCAGCAGGTCGGGGTCCAGCACGAGGGCGCGGGCGATGCCCACGCGTTGGCGCTGGCCGCCGGAAAACTCGTGCGGGTACTTGGCCCCCGCGCCCGAGGGCAGCCCGACGCGGTCGAGCAGGCCGCGCACCCGCGCCCGCCAGGCCGAGGGCCCGCCCTCGGCCCGGTGCACCGCGAGCGGTTCCAGCAGCGCGCTCTCGACGGTCTGGCGGGGGTCCAGGCTGGCCAGCGGGTCCTGGAAGACCATCTGCATGCGGCGCCGCTCGCGGCGCAGCTGCTCGCCGCCGAGCGCCAGCAGGTCGGTGCCGCCGATCGCCACCGAGCCCGCGGTGGGCTCGGTCAGGCGCAGCACCGCCCGCCCGAGGGTGGACTTGCCGCAGCCGGACTCCCCCACGAGGCCGTAGGTGGTGCCGCGGGGGACGTCGAGGTCGACGCCGTCGACGGCCCGCACGGCGCCGACGGTGCGCTGCAGGATCCCGGTCCTGATCGGGTAGTGCACCTCCAGCCCGCGCACCGACAGCAGCGGGCCGTCGGCGGCCGCGCCCGACGGCGCCGCCTGCGCGGATCGCGCTCCCGCCATCACGCCACCTCCAGGGGGGTCCCGGCGGGGTGCACGCACCGCGCCGTGTGCTCGGGCCGCGGCCCGCTGAGTGCGATGTCGGGGACCCGGCAGGCCGCGTCGGCGTGCGCGCAGCGCGGGGCGAAGGCGCAGCCGACCTCCCAGGCCAGCCGGTCGTTGACCGATCCGCGCACCGGGTGCAGCGGCGTCCCCTCCGGGGCGTCCACGCGCGGCACGGCCGCGAGCAGGCCCTGGGTGTAGCGGTGGCGGGGGGCGGCGAACAGCTCCCCGCGCGGGGCGGACTCCACGACGCGCCCGGCGTACAGGACGTTGACGCGGTCGCAGGTGCCGGCGACGACGCCGAGGTCGTGGGTGATGAGGACCATCGCCGTCCCCGACTCGCGCACCAGCGTGGTCAGCAGGTCGAGCACCTGCGCCTGGATCGTCACGTCCAGCGCCGTGGTGGGCTCGTCGGCGATGATGAGCCGCGGCGAGCAGGCCAGGGCGATGGCGATGAGCACGCGCTGGCGCATGCCGCCGGAGAGCTGGTGCGGGAACTCCCCCGCCCGCCGGCGCGGGTCGGGGATGCCGACCCGCCCCAGCAGCTCCACGGCCTCCTTCTTCGCCGCGGCGCGGTCGAGGTCGGTGTGCGCGCGCAGCACCTCGGTGAGCTGGCGGCCCAGGGTGAGGACCGGGTTCAGCGAGGTCATCGGGTCCTGGAAGACCATCGCCAGGTCGCGGCCGCGGCGGCGGGCGAGCTCGGACGGCGACAGCGCCAGCAGGTCGGTGCCGTCGAAGCGCACCGATCCGCTGATGCTCGTGCCGCGCCGCGGCAGCAGGCCCATGACCGCCAGCGAGGTGACGGACTTGCCGCAGCCGGACTCACCGACCAGGCCGACGACCTCGCCGGCGTCCACGGAGAACGACACCCCGTCCACGGCGGTCGTGGCGGGCTGCCCCTTGCGCTGGAAGCGGACCCTCAGGTCCTCGACGTCGAGCAGGCTCACTCCGGTCACCGTCCGCTGCGGGGGTCGAGGGCTTCGCGCAGGGCCTCGCCGAGCAGGGTGAAGCCCAGCGCGGTGACGGCGATGGCGATGCCCGGGTACAGCGCCAGCCACGGCGCCTGGTCGAGGCGGTCCTGGGCGGTGACGAGCATCCGCCCCCACTCGGCGACGGCGGGGTTGGGGTCGCCGAGGCCGAGGAAGCTCAGCGCGGCGACCTCGATGACGGCCGTCGCCAACGTCAGCGTGGCCTGCACGAGCACCGGTCCCAGGGAGTTGGGCAGCATGTGCCCGACGACGATGCGCCGCTGGCGCAGGCCCAGCGAGCGCAGCGCGACGACGTAGTCCTGACCGCGCTGGGCCAGCAGCGAGGCGCGCAGCAGCCGGGCGAAGATCGGCACCTGGGCCGCCGAGATCGCCAGCATGATCGAGACGGGGCTGCGGCCCAGCAGGGCCGCCACGCTCACCGCCAGCAGCAGCGAGGGGATGGACAGCAGCACGTCGACCAGGCGCATGATCACGGTGTCGACCCAGCCGCCGATCCCGCCGGCGAGGACGCCCAGCAGGGCCCCGACGGCCAGGCCGACGGCCGTGGAGACCACGCCGATGACCAGCGAGGAGCGCGCGCCGTAGATCAGCTGCGTCAGCAGGTCCGAGCCGTAGGAGTCCAGGCCCAGCGGGTGCTCGTCGCTGGGGCCGGGCACCGAGGTGGGCGTCACCTCGCCGAACCACTCCGAGGTCGCCGGCCGGAAGGGCGCCAGCAGCGGCGCGAGCACCGCGACGAGCACGAAGAGCAGCACGATGACCGCCCCGACGATCCCGGCGGGGTTGCGGCGCAGCCGCCGCCACGCCGAGCGCCACGGCCCGGCGCCGCCGCCCCCCGTCACCTCCGCGGGCGGTGGCGCCTGCGGGGTCAGCGCGTCCAGCGCCGTCATGACACCCTCACCCTCGGGTCGATGACCCCGTAGCTGATGTCGACGACGAGGTTGACCAGCGCGTAGACGACGGCGATGAAGAGGATGAACCCCTGCAGCACCGGGTAGTCCAGCTGGGTCACCGCGTCGAAGAGGTAGCTGCCGATGCCGTTGATGGAGAACACCGTCTCGGTGAGCACCGCCCCCGACAGCAGCGCCCCCGCCTGCAGGCCCAGCGTCGTCGACACCGGCAGCAGCGCGTTGCGCAGCACGTGGCGGCGGCTGATGACCGCGCGGGAGAGGCCCTTGGCCTCGGCCGTGCGCACGTGGTCGTCGGAGAGCACGTCGAGCACCGAGGCCCGGGTGATGCGCACGATGATGGCCAGCGGGATCGAGCCGAGCGCGATCGCCGGCAGCACCAGGTGCACCAGCGCGTCCCAGGAGGCGTCCCACTCGCGGGTCAGCAGGCCGTCCAGGACGTAGAAGTTCGTCACGTGGGTGGCGTCGATGCGCGCGTCCTGGCGCCCGGAGGTCGGGAAGAGGCCCAGCTGGATGGCCAGCAGGTACTTCAGCAGCACGGCGAGGAAGAACACCGGCACCACGACGCCGAGCAGCGAACCGCCGACGACGGCGTTGTCCAGCCAGCCGCCGCGCCGGCGGGCGGCGAGGTAGCCCAGCGGGATGCCCAGCACGATCGCGAGCACCAGCGCGGCCAGCGAGAGCTCGATGGTCGCGGGGAAGCGCTCGAAGAACGTGGTGACCACCGGCTCACCGGTGTTGATCGAGGCGCCGAAGTCGCCGCGCACGATCTGGCCGAGGTAGGTGAGGTACTGCTGCCACACCGGCTGGTCGAAGCCGTAGCGCTCGTTGACGGCGGCGATGCCCGCGGGCGTCGCCTTCTCGCCCAGCAGCGCGCGGGCCGGGTCGCCCGGCAGCGCGCGCACCCAGGCGAACAGCAGCAGGGACAGGCCGAAGAGGACGAGCACCAGGAGGGCGAGGCGGCGCACGACGAGCGTCAGCACGCCGCACCGCCCCCCCGGTGCCGCGAGGGTGCGGGCATCAGGCGTCGGCGACCGTGACGGTGTTCCACACCTCGTCCTGCACGGGGCTGGCGGTGTAGCCGTCGACGCCCGCCGCGAACGCCAGCGAGGGCACCGGGCTGGCGATCGGGACACCCGGCAGCAGCGTCATGATCTGCTCGTTGATGTCCTGGTAGGCGGTCTCCTGCTCCTCCTCGCTGGTCACCGTGCGCGCGGCGGCCAGCGCCTCGAACAGGCCCGGGTCGTTGAAGCCCCACTCGTTGGTCTGCGCGCCGAAGAAGACGCCGACGAAGTTGTCCGGGTCGTTGTAGTCGCCGGTCCAGCCGAGCAGGTGCAGGCCGTGGGTGGCGCCGCCCTGCACGGTGTCCAGGTAGTTGGGGCTCCACTGCTCGGCCACCGGGGTGACGGTGATGCCGGCCGCGGACAGCTGCTGGGAGACGGCGTTGTAGATCGTCTCCGGGTTCGGCATGTACGGCCGGGAGACGCCCGTGGGGTAGTTGAACGGGATCGTCAGGTTCGCCTGCCCCGCCTCGGCGAGCAGCCTCTTGGCGGTGTCGACGTCGTACTCGTACGTCGTCACGTCCTCGTTGAAGCCGATGACGTTGCTCGGCATGAACTGGGTGGCGACCTCGGTGCCCTCCGGCAGCGCGTTCTTGACGACCGCCTCCTTGTCGATCGCGTGCGCGATCGCCTGCCGCACCTTGAGGTCGTTCAGCGGCGGCAGGGCCTGGTTCATGCCCAGGTAGAGGATGTTGAAGGCGGGGCGGTTCTGGATCTGGAAGCCGTCTCCCTCGAGGGTGGCCACGTCGGCGGGGGCGACGAGGTCGTAGCCGTCGATGTCGCCGTTCTGCAGCGCCTGGCGGCGCGCGGCGCCGTCGGAGATGAAGCGGACCACGGCCGTGGCGACCTTGGCCTTCTCGCCCCAGTAGGTGTCGTTGCGCTTGAGCGTGATCTGCTGACCGCGCTCCCAGGAGTCGAAGACGAACGGGCCGGTGCCGACCGGGCCGCCGGTGGCGTAGGCGCTCTGGCGCGGGTCACCGCCGTCGGCGCCGTTGCCACCGCCGGCCTCGACGGCCCCGGTCTCCTGCATCGCGAAGGCGGGCAGCGTGAGGGCGGCGAGGAACCCGGCGAACGGGGCGGTCAGGTTGACCGTGACGGTGCCGTCGGGGTTCGCGGTCGAGCCCGCGTACAGCGAGGTGGACAGCTGCGGGTCGTCGTTGGTCTTGAAGCCGCGGAAGATCGAGCGGTAGTAGTAGGCGAGGTCCTCGCCCTGGGCGATGCCGCGCAGGTTGTACCAGCGCTCGAAGTTGGCCACGACGGCCGCGGCGTCGAAGGGCTCGCCGTTGGAGAAGGTGACCCCCTCCTTCAGCGTGAAGGTGTAGCTGAGGCCGTCCTCGGAGGTGGTCCAGTCCGTCGCCAGCGACGGGGCGAGCTCGGTGGTGCCGGGCTCGGTGGAGACCAGGCCCTCGAAGATCTGCCGGCTGACGCGGAAGGTCTCCCCGTCGGAGGCGAACGCCGGGTCGAGGGAGTCGGGGTCGGAGGCCCCGCCGAAGACGAAGGTGTCGCGGGTGCTGCCGCCGGTCTCGCCGCCGCCCTGCCCCTCGTCGCGCTCGCTCTCGGCGCAGGCGCCGAGGGTGGCCAGGCCCGCCGCGGCCACGGAGGCGACGGTGAAGGCACGGCGGGTGGGGTGCTGCTCAGCCGCGCGCTCGGGCGACTTCTCGTGCATCTCGGGCGACATCTGCGTCCTCGTTCCGGCTCCGGTCCAGCTTCCAGCGGTGGTCGTGCTCGGTCGTGCGCTGGCAGACGCTAGGCGATGGCGAAGTGCTTCCCAAATCCGCCCTGCCCTCGTCACACAGTTGTTACAGAAGGCCGAGCAGGTGAGTACTGCCTCACCTGGGCCTCCGGCACTGCGCAATCTGCTCAGCCGCACCCTCCACGCGCTCGCCGCGCCGTCGCGGCGGGCCCATCCTGGCCCGCCGCCCGGG
>NZ_JAAALL010000188.1 GCF_009906315.1 Kineococcus vitellinus
ATGGTGGTGGGGGCGGCGACCAGCGCGTCGGCGGGGGCGATCACGTGCTCGGCGGCGCCGCCGTCGCGCTCCATGGGCAGGAAGGCGATGACCGCATCTCCGACGGCCAGGTCTTCCACGCCCTCGCCGAGGGCGTCGACGGTGCCGGAGACGTCGTAACCGGGCACGTGCGGCAGCACGACGGGGATGGGCAGGAACCCGGCGCGCATGCCGTCGTCGGCGGCGTTGAAGGCGGAGGCGGCCACCCGCACCCGCACCTGCCCGGGTCCGGGGGTGGGCACCTCGACGTCCTCGTACTGCAGGACCTCCGGTCCACCGGTCTCGTGGAAGCGCACGGCCTTCATCACTGGTACCTACTCTCGTGGGAGTCGCTGGGGAGCTCCGCGGATCGAGTCCGCGGTTGTGGTGCTGCACTGAACTTCGCAGGTCCTGGCGCGATCAGCCTGGGCCAGATCGGCCCACCTTCAGAGTTGCTCTGTCGGCTGCGTCGCTGACCACACCAGGCCTCCCGCCCGGTACCGGTAGAGCCCGCGGTCGTCAGCGTGGTCGTCGGCGTGGTCGGGGGCTTGTGGTGCGCCTGGCCGATGTGCAGGTGGACGACCCATGTCGTCGTGGGCTTGGACGCCGCACTCGTACGCATCTGTACGCACCTGTACGCACCGTGTGGCCGTGCCGGCCGCTCACAGGCGGACGTCCACCGGGAAGCGGCGGAGGGTGGTGAGGGGTGCCGCCTGCGGTCCCTGCCGGAGGGCAGCGGGCCGATCATGACGTTGAGTCGACGGCGCCCGCACCGAGCGTTCAGCGCGGTGCGGGCATCGCCAGATGACGCACAAGCGGCGCGCAGGTCAGCGAGGACGGTGTGTCACGCTGACACGACAGCGTCAGCCGTCCAGCAGCACTTCGAACAGCGGACTGCCGGCCATCCACTCCTCCAGTCGCGTGGGTTGGGCGATGCGGGCGGGGTTGTGCGGCTGGTTCATGTCCTCGACGAACGCGCTGAAGATGCGCCGACGCTCCTGCGGGTCCGTCACCGGACGAGCCGTCGCGGGAAGGTCGGCACGGGCTCCGTGCTTGACGTGCAGGGTGAAGGCGGGGTGGGCCTGGAGGTTGGCCGCCCAGTCCCGGCGCCCCGGAAGGCCGCTGAGGTACAACCGGCCGTCGGCTCGGTAGAACCAGGTCTCGATGCGCCGTGCACGTCCAGACCGTCGACCGGTCGTGGTGATGTCGACCGTGCGCTCCCACGCGGAGGACGAACGGTCGATCTCGAGCGCTCTGCGGACGTCGTCACCGATCGCCTGCCGGTGAGCCTGGCCTGTCGTCAGAGTCTGGCCTGTCGTCAGCCTCTGGCCGGTCATCGAAGCATCGCCTGTCATCAGAGCATCAGGTCCCACTCGGCGGCCTGGGCCTGGCGGGTCTCCTGCTCCATGGAGGGCGGGAAGACGTTGCGGTAACGCTTGTTCTCACCGGTGATGACCTTGACGATGACGTCGATCATCGGCTGGGGGTCCTCCTGGCCCGGCAAGGTGTAGGGCGGCTGCCAGCCCGGCAGCAGTGCGGTCGCCGGGTCGTACCAGTAGGTCGAAGCCTCCAGCGCGGTGTCGTTGAAGCCCGTGAGGTAGAAGCCGGGCTGCACCGTGGCCACCGTGATGCCCTGGGGCTTGAGCTCTTCACGCAGCGTGGCGGCGATGGCCTCGATCGCGTACTTGGTGGCGCTGTAGGCGCCACCGAAGGGCGGCGTCTGCAGGCCCGCGTCGGAGGAGTTGAAGACGATCTTGCCGCTGCCGCGCGCGATCATCTTGCGCACGAAGCCCTTGGTCAGCGCCAGCGGAGCGAACACGTTGGTCTCGAAGTTCTCACGCACCAGCGACATCGGGATGTCGGTGATGGTCCCGCTGTTCGCGATGCCGGCGTTGTTGAAGAGCACGTCGATGTCGTAGGTGAGGGCGTGCGCTCGGTCGATCTCGTTGTGCAGGTCCAGCTTGATGACCTCCAGCTCGACCCCCGCGCGTTCGGCCGCGGCACGCAGCTCCCACGCCTGGGGCCAGATCTGCACGCCGGCGATGACGCGGTGGCCCAGTCGGGCCAGGTCCAGCGCTGTGCCGCGGCCGAATCCGCTGCCGGCGCCGGTGATCAGGACGGTGGTGCTCATGAGGTCTCCTCGCTACCGACTAGTTGGTAGGCTCGACGGTACGAGCTCGTCGATCCAGAGTCAACCAACGAGTCGGTAGGATGAGGTGTGCGCGACGGACAGGCGACCAGGCGGCGAGTACTGCAAGCGGCGGCGGCCGAGTTCGCTCAGCACGGCATCGCGGGAGCCAGGGTCGACCGGATCGCGGCGGCGGCTGCGACCAGCAAGGCGCAGATGTACGACTACTTCGGCAACAAGGACGGCCTGTTCGACGCCGTCTTCGCTGAGCACACCGCCGCGGTGATGGACGCCGTTCCTTTCACGGCGCAGGACCTGCCCGGCTACGCGGCCAGGTTGTACGACGCGCACCGCAAGCACCCCGAGTTCGTGCGCCTGGCGGGATGGGCGCGCCTGGAGCGTGTCCCTACGGGCGACCTGATCCCCGACGCGGCGGGCCACGAGGCGAAGCTGCAGGCTCTGCGGCAGGCGCAGGCGGACGGCAGCATCGACCCGGCACTGGACCCCTCGCAGGTGCTCTCACTGGTCGTGGCGATGGCCATGACCTGG
Source organism: Kineococcus vitellinus (assembly GCF_009906315.1). Classification (GTDB taxonomy): domain Bacteria; phylum Actinomycetota; class Actinomycetes; order Actinomycetales; family Kineococcaceae; genus Kineococcus; species Kineococcus vitellinus. Next base: position 2,696 of record NZ_JAAALL010000188.1, read on the forward strand.
TCGGCGATCAGTGTCGTGCGCACCACCACGAGTGCTGACAGCGCGAGCGTTCACGCCGACCGCAAGCGCTTCCTCTCCGAGATGGTCCGCCGTGCCACCAGCATCCCGGCGGCAGCGCCGCAGGGCAGCGAGCGGCGGTAGGGCGTCATCGCCTGCGCCCTCCGGTGCTCGGAGGAGGTGAGCATGTCGGTGCTCTTCGTGATGCGTGAGGTCATGCCGGCGCCACCTCCAGGACGATCTTGCCGCTGACGCCACCCGCGAGCAGGCGGTGAGCCTCCTGGGCCTGCTCCAGCGGCAGCCGGGCGGCGATCGTGGGGGAGATGGCTCCGCGCTGCAGGAGAGCGACGAGCGCGGTGAGGTCCTCGCGGAAGCGCCGGGGGTGGGCGGGCACGTAGGTCGCCGACATGTACCCGTCGATGCCCAGGCCCTTGCTGAACAGGCCCAGCGCCGACTGGCGCAGGGTGCCGGCGGCGGTGCGGGCGAGCGCGGCCGGGCTGCGCCGCCCGCCCGCCAGGCCGGAGGTGATGCCGTAGACCACGAGGTGGCCACCGGGGGCCAGCAGGGCGAAGGAGCGCCGGCTGGTGGGGCCACCGACTCCGTCGAAGACGGTGTCCACACCCTCCGGGGCCAGTGCCCGGACCCCCCGCACCCAGTCGCCGCCGCGGTCCACCGCCGAGGCCCCTTGCTCGGTCAGGGCGGGCAGGCGTGCGGCGGAGGCGGTGCCGATGACGTGCAGACCGCGCAGCCGGGCCAGCTCGACCAGCGCGCTGCCGACACCACCGGCGGCGCCGTGCACGAGCACCGTGCCCTCGGCGGGGGTGAGGGCGACGCGGGTCAGCATCTGCCAGGCGGAGAGGTAGTTCAGCGGCAGTGCGACCAGGGCGGCCGCCTCCAGCTCGGTGGGGACGGGAACGGCGAAGTCGGCGCTCACCTGGACGTGGGTGGCGTAGCCGCCGCGGCCCTCGGTGCGCACCAGCACCCGCTGCCCGAGCGCGGGGCTGGTGACGCCCTCGCCGACGGCGTCGACCACGCCGACGGCGTCGTAGCCGGGTGTGAGCGGGTAGGACGTCTTCGGCACCAGGCCCTCGCGCAGCAGGACGTCACCGTAGGCGACGCCGGCGGCTTGCACGGCCACGCGCACCGAGCCGGGTGCCGGGTCGGGGAACCGCGTCTCGAGCACCCGCAGGTGCTCGGGCCCACCGCGACGGCTGACGACGACGGCACGGCCGTTGGACCAGCTCACGGGCACTCCCTATCGTTGAGTGAATCAAGCATATGGGAGAGCTTGAAAAAATCAAGGATTGGATGAGGATGAACCCCGAGCAGGTCCTGCGCGTCGCCGAGGTGGTGCAGCACCTCGCCGAACTGCACCGCCGGGCGGCCGCCACTGCGTTGGCCGCCTTCAGCGTCAGTGAGAGCGGGGCGGGCTTGATCTGGCTGCTGGGCACGCAGGGCCCGGTCCCGATGGGCGCGGTGGCGCACCACCTGGCGTGCGACCCCTCCAACGTGACGCTGCTGGCCACCTCCATGGAGAGCCTGCAGCTGGCTCAGCGCGTGACGGACCCCGGCGATCGGCGACGGCGCCTGCTGCAGCTCACCGACCGCGGCCGGCAGGCTTACGCCGCGATGACCGCGGCCGTGGTGGCGGCCTCACCCTTGACCACCCTGCCCGTCGAGGATCTGCCCGTCGAGGACCTGCCCGTCGAGGATCTGCGTGCCGTGCTCAGCGCGCTCGAACCGTTGATCGTCAGGCACAGCTAGGCAACCCAGGCTCTCCTAGGACAGGCGCTGGTAGCCGCCCGAGGCGAGCTCCTCGAGGAGGGTCGGGCGCGTGGGCGTCCAGCCGAGGTCCTCGCGCGCGTGGCGCCCGAAGGCCTGCTGGTCGAGCAGGAGGGCGTCGGCGAACATCGCCCCCAGGCGCTCGCGGGTGGCGTCGATGGGCTCCTCCACGACCGGGCGGCCGTGTGCCGCGGCTTCGCCGAGCTCGCGCACGGTCGGGTTGGCCCCCGAGGCCCCCAGGTAGTAGCCGTCGGAGTCGGCCCGCTCCAGAGCCAGCACGTACAGATCGGCGAGGTCGTCGGCATGCACGGTCGCCCAGTGCTGCCTGCCATTCCCGACGAGCCGAACCTCCCCGCCTGCGCCCCCGTTCTCGTTCCCGGCCAGGACGTTGGGGATCCCGCGGCCGTAGCCGTAGACGACGCTCGGAGCGATGATCGTCGAGCGCACCGCAGATGCACGCAGCCGGTCCTCGATGCCCAGGCGCCATGCGGTGATGGGCAAGGGGTTGGGTGCGTCGGTCTCGACGAGGTCGCTGCCGGAACCGAAGATCCACACCCCGCCGGTGTGGACGTAGGGGATGTTCATGCCGCCCAGGGTGCTGATCGCGGTGTCGACGACGGTGGTGTCGACCTGCGCGCTCGTGGCGTCGCCGGGTGAGGCGGTGTGCACGACGCCGTCCGCGCGGCTCATCAGGTCCCGCAGGAGAACCTGGTCGGTGATGTCGCCGATCACCGCACTGGCGCCCTGCCCTGAGACGAGTTCTGCCCCGGCGGAGCTGCGGACGAGCGCGACGACGTCATGACCGCGTGCGATGAGGGATCGCAGAACGGCCGAGCCGATGTGTCCGGTGGCGCCGGTGAGGAGTACGGACATCGAGGGGTCCTCCTGAAAAGGGGTGAGGGTGTGGTGACGGCCGGCATCGGGCGACGTCGGAGAGGGTGTTGGTCTGGCTCACCGGTCAGGTGGGTCGACCTGCCCGCTCGTGCGGAGCGCGATCTGATCAGGTCCGAAGCGGCGGCCGTGGTGGGGTGACTATCAGGCCGATAGCTCGCGCGAAGTCGCCTTGTGCGCAGGCGCGTCGGCGATAGCGAGCGAGCCGTTCACCGGGCACCCACGAGCCGAACGCCTGCGTTGGGCTGACGCAAGTTCAGTCGAGGCTGTCGGAGTGGCGGGGAGGTGTTCGAGGGCGAAGGCTGCCCCGGTGAGGGTTTCAGGGTGGATTTCTGGGGCGCGGTTGTTGAGGTCGGTGACCAAGCGGGTGACTCTCGACCCGTACGCGTCCGCGGTCTTGAAGAGCGTCACGCCCTGAGCCAGCGCTGTCTCCAAGGTGCCATGCGCGGACACCTCGTCGGTGTCGTCATGGAATTCGCCCATACCCAGGCAGCTCAGCTCCTGCGCGTCACCTCCAGACCGCCGGAGCCCGGACGCACCTGCCCGAGCCACTCCTGGTTGCTCATGCCCTCACTTCTTCTGCCAGGCCTCGCCTCTGTCGTTGACGATGGCAACACTATGAACGTGACGGCGTCAATGTCAATGTCAACGAGCTGGCGTTACCATCGGCACATGGCAAGCGACTTCGAGCGGACAGCTGCGGGCGGCGGTCAAGACGACCAGCGCGAGCGCATCCTCGACGCCGCCGCGAAGCTGCTGGCCGAGGCCGGTCTCACCGGCATCTCCACGCGCGCCGTGGCGACGGCGGCCGGGGTGCAGACCCCCACGCTGTACCGCCTCTTCGGAGGCAAGGACGAACTGCTGGATGCCGTCGCCAGCTACGGGTTCGAGACCTACCTGGCCGAGAAGCGGGCGTTCGCACCGAGCGAGGACCCCGTCGAGGACCTCCGCCGGGGATGGGACATCCACGTGGAGTTCGGGCTGACGAACCCCGCGGTCTACACGCTCATGTACGGCAACCTGCGGCCAGGGCGCCGGCCGGCGGCGGCCCAGGAGAACCAGGACATCCTGCGACACATGCTCGAGCGCGCCAACAGCCAAGGACGACTCAAGGTGCCGGTGGAGACGGCGACCCGCTCGATCGAAGCCTCCACCACCGGGGCGGTCTTGCTGCTGCTCGCGCAGCCTGAACCCCGGCGCGACCCGCATCTGATCAGGCCGCTGCGCGACATGGTGCTCGACGCGCTGACCACCGCCCCGAGCCCGGACGCGGACCTTGAGGCGAGCACCTCCGCCCGCGCTGCTGCCCTGCTCGCCGTCATCTCGCCACAGGGCGGCCTCGACCCGCTGACCTCAGGTCGGTTCAGCCCCGCTGAGGCCGGCCTGCTGCGCGAGTGGCTCGGTCAGCTTGTCGACCACGGGCGTGCCTAGCGGCCAGCGCGGTCGCGGTCAGTAGCGGCGGCCCGACTACTCGCCGCCGATTCGCCGCCCACCGTGCCCCGGGCAGCAGACCCGAGCGAGGCTCAGCACCATGACGACCACGCCATGTGACACATCTTCAGACCGATGTGACTGCCCTCTTGGCGTGAGCCCCAGCACGACGTGCACATGATCATCGTGCTCGGCCTGCATCCAGACATCGGCAGGTGAGTGAGGCCGTGCAGGCGCCGGGGGCTGGGTAGGCGGCGAAGATGTCGTCGGGGCGGCGCTCCCGGGTGGTGCGGGCCCTTCGTAGCGCAGGGTGGTGACCCATGTGTGGCACAGCGTGTGCGGGTGCATCCGCGGCAGCCGGATACGCGCGTCGGAGGCCAGGAGTCTCACTGCACGCCGGCTGGCGGTGGTGAAGGGATCGCCCGGTCCGGTGCAGCGGGAGCTGTTGATCGCGGCGTAGCGGCCGGGGCGGCGGTGTGCTTGTACGGGCACGGGGCTTCACCCGAGCCGCTCGGCGACCGCTCCCGTGCTGAGCTGGGTGAAGCCGAGCTCGTCGGCCACGGCCACGGCCACGGCCAGGGCCACGGTGACGGTGGCCAGGCCGGCCCTAGGCACGGGTCAGCGTCCGGGTCAGGAAGGGCAGGATCAGGGGCAGCAGCTGCTCGGGCACCTGGGCGTGCAGGTAGTGCCCGGCGCCGTCGATGAGCGCCAGCTGCCCAAGGCCGGCGGGCAGTTCAGCGAGGACGCGCTCGCCCTCGGCGCGGGGGTCGGCCCAGTCGGGGTCCAGGCTGCCCTGGACGATGAGGACCGGGCAGCGCACGTCGGGCAGGTGGGCGCCGGCGTCGGCGGCGCTGGACCTCGCCATGGCCTGCAGGACCTTCATCCGGCCGGGCTCACTCATCGTGGTCTCGATGCGGGTCCGCTCAGCCGCCCAGTCGGTGGGCTTGGTCGGGTAGGCCAGCTCCAGATAGTCCATCCAGGCGGGCAGGCTGCCCAGCAGCAGAGTCTTGCCCAACAGGGTGCCCGAGGAGCGGTAGCGCTTGAAGCGCAGCAATCCGCTGAGGTCGGTGGACTGCTTGCGGGTGAAGGGCGCCAGCTCGACGAGGCCGGCGATCGACTCCGGTGCGGTGGCGGCGGCGATGGTGGCGGCGCCGCCGCTGATGGAGTGACCCACCAGGACGGCTCGCTCACCGGTGGCACCGCTGAGGTGGCGGACCAGGGCGATCAGGTCGCCGGCGATGTCGGTGCGGCTGTAGCCCGTCCAGCCGAGGCTGGACTCCCCGCAACCGCGCAGGTCGAGGCTGGCGACGCGGTAGCCGGCGGCGACCAGGGCGGGGGCGAGGTGGCGGTAGGAGTGACGGCTGTCGCCCATGCCGTGGGCGAGGACGACGAGGGGTCCTGCGCCGGTGAGGTCGTAGGCGAGGGCGCCTTCGTCGAGGTGCAGGTGCTGGGTCGGGTGTCCGGTCATGTCGACCTCCAGGTGGCTAACCTCCACGGCACGGAGCTTGTGATGTTAGCTATCCGCGTCAATACCCACGTCGAAGGTTGTGGAGGAGGCTGCGGGTGTCGGTTGCCCCACCGGTGCGCCCTTGCGCGAGGGTCTCGGCGGCCTTCACGATCGCCGGCCTCCACCCTGACGTCGGCGCCTTGCCGGTGATCCTCCCACTCAGCGACGACCGGCTTGGCGCTACGAGGACTCGATCAGCGCCATGACCGCGCGGCTGACCTATCCATCAGCGCGTGGACGGAGTTCGACCTCTTGCTCGTGGATGACGACTTCCTGGTCGGGGCACACGGGGCACACGGGGCACACGGGGCACACGGGGCACACGGGGCACACG
>NZ_JAAALL010000189.1 GCF_009906315.1 Kineococcus vitellinus
TGCGCGACGGCGGCACGGTCGTCAGCACCACCGCCTTCATGACCACCCCCGGCGACGAGACCCGCGGGGTGCGCGCGGTCACCGTCTTCGTGCGCCCGAACCGCGAGCGCCTGGCCGAGCTGGTCTCCCTGGTGGACGCCGGGCAGCTGCACGTGGAGGTCACCCGCCGCATCCCGCTGGCCCAGCTGCCCGCCCTGCACGCCGAAGCCGCCGCCGGGCGCATCGCCGGCAAGGTCGTCGTCCTGCCCGAGTGAGAACCCGCAGGAGTCGCACGCTCCCGGCGCGGATCTCCGCGCCGGGTGCACCGGCAGCGGGTGCGGCAGCGGGTGGGGCCTAGCGGGGCGTTCACCGCGGACGTCGCGGCCGTCCGCGACGCAGACCGGACCGGCACAGCGCCGGCGACGATGAGCGAGGAGACCACCATGAGCGACCCGGACGACGTCAACCAGCGGATCATCGCCGACTTCCGCGCGAACGGCGGCCGCGTGGGCGGCCCCTTCACCGACGCGCCGATGGTCCTGCTGCACCACACCGGCCGCAAGAGCGGCAAGGAGTTCGTCACTCCGATGATGTACCTGCCCGCCGAGGGCGACGAGGACACCGTCTACGTCTTCGCCTCCAACGGCGGCGCACCGGCGAACCCGAACTGGTACCACAACCTCACGGCCGCAGGCAGCGCCCGCATCGAGCGGGGCACGCGGACCTTTCCGGTCTCCGTGCGCGAGCTGACCGGCGGTGAGCGGGAGGCGGTGTACGCCGAGCAGGCCCGCCGCTTCCCCGGCTTCGCGGGTTACGCGGAGCAGACCCGGGGTGTGCGCACCATCCCGGTGCTGGAGCTGACGGGCCTCGGCGGCTGACGGGCCTCGGCCGCGCGGACCGGCAGCAGTCAGCGGGTGGCGCGCTCGGCGATCTGCACCCGCAGGCCCGCTACCACCGTCTCGAGGCCGAAGTCCCAGGACACCGTGGGATCCTCGATGCCGCGCAGGGCTCGGAACTGCGGGAAGTCCGCCGCCGGGAGCGCCTCGATGTCCGTCTCCGGCGGCGGGTCCTGAGCCTCCAGGCTGCGCTCGAGCCCGGCGGTGAGCGCAGCGTGCACGGCGATCTTCACTGCGCCGTAGGCGTCCTGCGGCTCCAGTCCCGCCGCGCGGAAGGCGGCCAGCGCGAGCTCGAAGGACGCAGCCGCGCGCGGGCCCTGCACGGGCCGGCGCATCAGGACGGCGTAGGCACCGGGGTGTCGCAGCGCCAGATCAGCCATCGCGGCGTGGAAGCGGCGCACCCACGCCTCCCAGCCCAGCGGCTGCGAGGGCAGGTCCGCCTCGTCGAAGAGGACCTCCACGATGCCGTCGCTCACCGCCTCGCGGGTGTCCACGTGGTTGTACAGCGAGGTCACGTGCACGCCGAGGACGGTGGCGATCCGCCGCATGGTGACCGCTTCCAAGCCCTCGCGGTCGGCCATGGCCACGGCCGCCGCGAGAATGCGGCCTCGCGTCAGTGGTGCCACGGGGGTGAGCGTAGGGGCTCACTGCTCGTGCAGCAGTGCGGGCCCGTCCTACGGAGTGAACCCGTGCGAACCGGGTCCCGGCGTGAGCGTCACGGTGACGCGCTCAACGGCGCGCTCAACGGCGCGCTCAACGGCGCAGGTCCTAGTGCGCTGAGCCTCGGTCGGACTGGCCCACCTTCCAGCCGTCCTCCCGGCCTACCGGCCGGCCCTGCTCATGGGCCACATCCACCACCGCCCGCCCCTCGCTCGCGTCGACCAGCTCCGCCAGCCGGGCCTCGTCGGCTGAGCCTGGCGCCGCCGTCAGCATCACGGCGGCCAGGTCGTCGCCGGGGATGGCGATGAGGTTACCCACCAGCGTGAGTGAGTCCCCGTCGGACTGCGTGAAGCTCGCGCTGCTCTCGTAGGCCGCCACCGGTCGCGGTGCGCGCCACAAGGCCTCGAAGCGGCGGCTGCGGGTGCGCAGATCGTCGACTAGGGCGGCCAGCGACGCATCATTGGGGTAGCGCAGCAGCGAGCTGCGCAGCTGGGTCACCAGGACCGCCTCGTGCTCGTCCGCGTCGGCCGCGGACTGCCTGAAGGCCTCGAAAGGGTCGCAGAACGAGCGCCAGGCGACGTTCCACTCCCAGCGCTCCCCCGTGGGGTTCCAGTGCTCCAGGGCCAGGAAGGCGCTGTTGGTCGCGACGACGTTCATCGCCGCATCGGAGACGATCATCGGGGTGTCGGCGAAGCGCTCCAGCAGCCGCCGCGCGCCCGGGCCGAGGTCGGTGGGCACCTGCCCCTCGGCGGCGGCGTAGCCGGCCAGCGCACACAGCCGCTCGTAGTCGGCCCGCCCGACCCGCAGCGCCCGGGCGATGGCGTTCACCACGCCCGCCGAGGGGTGGCTGCGGCCCTGCTCCAGCCGGCGGACGTAGTCCGCGGACATCCCCGCCAGCTCACCGAGCTCCTCGCGCCGCAGCCCGCGCACGCGCCGCCCGCCCGGCGCCAGCCCGACCGCCTCGGGGGCGGTCGTCTCCCGCAGGTGGCGCACCGCGGCGCCGAACTCGAGGTGTTGCACGGCGCGAGTGTGGCAGAAAATCGACCGACAGTGTAGGTCTCCTCTAGGCCGACGGCGCAGGTCATTGCTGCTGACCGCCGCGAGCGACGCACCGCGCCCTACTCACACCCGCTGAACCCGAGTGGTCCTCACCGGCGGGACCGAGCGGGCTTCACCGGTGGCACCGAGCGGGCTTCACCCGTGGCACCGAGCGGGCTTCACCCGTGGCACCGAGCGGGCTTCACCCGTGGCACCGAGCGGGCTTCAAGGTGGGCCAGCTCGGCCCAGGATGAGCGCGTCGAAGCCTGCCACCTTGGGTCACGTCCCCACGACGAGCACGACGACAGCACACCCACGAGAGCAGGTTCGATCATGAAGGCGGTGCGCTTCCACGACTTCGGTGGTCCTGAGGTCCTGCGCCACGAGGACGTCGAGCCGCCCGTCCCCGGCGTGGGGCAGGTGCGGATCCGCGTCGCCGCCACGTCCTTCAACGGCCTCGACGTCACCCTCCGGGCCGGCGACCTGCGCGACAGGTCACCGCTCCGGCTGCCGCACACCCCGGGTCTCGACGTCGCCGGTACCGTCGACGCCCTCGGTCCCGGCGTGGATGAGATCAGCATCGGTGACCGGGTGGTCGGCCTCCTGCCGATGACGGCGCCCGGGGCGGCAGCGCAGCACGTGCTCGCCCCGGCGCAGGTCCTGGCGGGGGTGCCCCGCAGGCTTCCGCTGGCGGATCTGGCGGCTCTGCCGCTGGTGGGCCTGACCGCCTGGCAGGCACTGTTCGACCACGGCGGCCTCATGGCCGGGCAGCGAGTGCTGATCAACGGGGTCGGTGGAGCGGTCGGCGGGTACGTCGTGCAGTTGGCCGTGGAGACCGGTGCACAGGTGCTCGTCACGGCCACCCCGAGCAGCGCCGTCCGGGTCAAGGCCGCGGGCAGCGACGAGGGCACCGTCCACACGCTTGACCACACGCTGAACCACGTGCTCGTCGACGTCGCACACGCGGTGGTCGAACCCGTCGACCTCGTCCTGAACCTCGCACCGATCGGTGCGGAACAGCTGGCCGCGATGGTTCCGTTGATCCGCGACGGCGGCAGGCTCGTGAGCACCACCGCGTGGATGCCCATCCCCTGCGACGAGGAGCGGGGTGTGCAGGGCGTGAACCTGTCCGTACGCAGCGACGCCGACCAGCTCGCCGACCTGGTCGCCCGCGTGAGCACTGGCGAGCTGCTCGTCAACGTCGCTGAGCGGGTGGCGCTGGCCGACCTGCCCGCCCTGCACGCCCGGGCCCACGCCGGCGCGCTGCCGCTGGGCAAGGTCGTCGTCCTCGTCCCCCCGGCCTAGCCCTCACCGCTCCAGCCACCACTCCACCCACCACTCCACCCAGGAGGAACCCGTGTCCAACCAGCAGCTCATCACCGTCATCGGTGCCACCGGGACCCAGGGCGGCGCGGTCGCGCGCGCCCTGCAGGCCGACGGCACCTTCGCCGTCCGCGCCGTCACTCGTGATGCCACCTCCGCCCGAGCGCAGGCCCTCGCCGACCTCGGCATCGAGGTGGTCGAGGCGGAGCTGAGCGACGAGGACAGCCTGCGAAAGGCGTTCGACGGCGCGCACGGCGCGTTCCTGGTCACCCCGTTCTGGGAACACCGCTCCCCTGAACGGGAGCTGACCGAGGTGCGTACCCTCATCGCCGCCGCCCGCGGCGCCCAGCTGCAGCGCGTGCTGTGGTCAACGCTGGAGGACACCCGCCAGGCCATCGCCGCCGACGATCAGCGCATGCCCGTCATTCGCGACGGCCGCGGCGAGGAGTACCGGGTGCCGCACTTCGACGTCAAGGGCGGTGAGGCCGACGCGCTCTTCGCCGCGTCGGGACTGCCGGTGACCTACCTGTTGATGTCCTTCTACTGGGACCAGCTGCTCGGCGACCTCGCGCCCCAGCGCGACGAGGACGGAACCCTCGCGCTGCACCTGCCCGTGGGGGACGCTCCGGTGGCCGGCATCGCCTCCGACGACATCGGCCGCGTCGTGCTGCGCGTGCTGCAGGACCCGTCCGCCATCGGCGCCACCGTCCCCGCCGTCAGCGATGTCCTCACCGGCGAGCAAATGGCCGCGGCGTTCAGTGCAGTGCTCGGCGAGCAGGTGGCTTACCGGCCGCTGACCCCGGCGCAGTTCCGCGCTTTCCCCGTCCCCGGTGCCGAAGAGCTGGGGAACATGTTCCAGTACTACGCCGACTTCCCTGAGGCCTACAACGGGCGCCGCGACCTGACCGCCGCGCACGCGGTCAACCCCGGACACCTGAACTTGATCGGTTTTCTCACCGCCCACCGGGCCCGGCTCACCCGCTGAGAGCTGCACGCGTCGGCCGGCGACCTGAGTCAGCCGCCTGAGCCCCAGCTTGAACGTCTCGGCCTCGGCTCAACCGTCCCGACCTCAATGCAACCGTCTCGACCTCAACCTGCCCGTCTCGACTTCAGGAGCTCCGGATGTCCACGATCCTCAACCACGACGCGTCCGCGTCGCCGCGCCTGCTCGTCGCGGCCGATTCGCAGGCTTACACCGCCGCGACGCAGCCCCACAACTCCTCCGTGCAGCAGCGGCCCGTTCGCGTTGCCGCCGCCTCCCACCCGCAGGACCTCGCGGCCGCGCTGGCCGAGGTCGCCGCGCTCGAGCGCTCCCTCGGCAGCCGCCTCGAGGTCGTGCCGCAGGCCACCGGTCACGGCGCCGGAGCGCCGGTGGAGAACTCGGCGGTGCTCTTGGACACCTCCCAGCTCACCGACGTCGTCATCGACCCTGAGGCACGCACCGCCGTGGTCGGCGCCGGGGCGACCTGGGCCGCGGTCAACGCCGCCGCTGAGCGGCACGGCCTGCTCGGGCTCGCCGGCTCCGCGCCCACCGTCTCGGTCTCCGGATACACCTTCGGCGGCGGCATCGGCTGGCTGGTCCGGCGCGATGGTCTGGCCAGCGGGGGGCTGCGCGCCGTCCACTACGTCGACGGTAGTGGTCACTTCCGCACCGCGGCCGACGATGCTGGCGACGATGTCGACCGCGACGCGATCTGGGCCTTCCGCGGCGCCGGCGGGGTCGGTATCGCCCACACCCTGGAGATCGACCTCGTGCCGGCACCGGACCTGCACGCCGGGGCGTTGCTGTGGCACGCCGACGCGCTGCCCGACCTCGTCTCGGCGTGGTCACACACCCTCCTAACGCTGGCCACCAGCGTCTCGTCCAGCATCGCCGTGCTCCACGTGCCACCGCTGCCCCCCTTCCCCCAGGCACTGCACGGGAAGGTCGCCGTGCACCTGGCCATCGCCGATCCCGACGGCCCCGATGCGGCGGCCCCGCTGCTGGAGGCGATGCGGGCGGTGGCGCCACCCGTGCTCGACACCTGGGGCCCCACCGACGCGGCAGGACTCGCACGCATCCACCTCGACCCCCCGACGGCGACCCCCGCCGTCGGCGATGCGCGGTGGCTGGACGCCTCGACCCCCGACATCGCCGCAGCGCTTCTGGCCACCGCCGCCGATGATGACGCGGGCGTGGTGATGATGGAGATCCGTCACGTAGCCGGCGCCCCGACGCGGCGCCCGGGCGCGGTCACCACAGCGCCGGGCGACTTCATCTACCACGCGGTCGCACCGCTGAACCTCATTCCCCGCGACCGCATCGAGGCAGCGTTCGCACGAGCACGCTCGGTGTGGTCGAGCGCCGACGCCGGCACGACACCGGGCTCGTGGGTCGAAGGCGCAGCAAGCGTGCCGCAGGCGCTGGCGCCGGGGGTGCGGGCGCGGGCGGCCGCGGCCGCTGCCGCCGTCGACCCGAGCGCCCGCATCCGCCGCTCACGCCTGCTCGGGTGACGCCTCCCAGGAGCACGTCGACGGCCAGCTGTGGCAGGAGCGGGAGAAGTGGATCCGCTGCGCTCGAACTCGATGACCTGGAGGCAGCGTCGTGCTCCACCCGTTCACGCCCGCCGGGGTCGCGGTGGCGTCGGCGAGCGTGGGAACACCTCCTCCGTCGCTGCCGCGCGGCACCGCACGGTGCCGGCGGTGCCCACGGTCCGCGGAAGAGCTACTTGCTGTCGATGCTGAACGCGCCCGAACTGACTGAGGCCCGCTGCCTCAGGTCCTGCCAGGCGCTGGTGTCGTCGCCGAGGACGTCGAGCAGGTAGGCGGCCACGGCATCGGCGACCAGGGCGACGCGCTCGGGGTCCTCGTCGCTGGTCTCGCGCACGGCTTCGCCGGCGATGCCGCCCAAGGTGTGCTCGCCGTCGGCGATGGTCAGCAGCCGCTTGGGGGCGGGGCTGAGGTGGTAGGCGTCGGTGAACCAGTCCGGTCCGCGGGTGGACATGGCCGAGCGGTCCTCGCCGCCGGCGACGACCAGGGCGGGGGTGCTCATGGTGGTGTAGTCCGGGCGCATGAACGGCAGGTGCTCCAGCGCGAACGGGGTCAGGGTGTCGCCGGTGCCGGTGGTGGCGATCAGCGCGCCGGCTGTGACCGACGGGTGGGTGAAGTCCTCGCCGGGGGTGCCCTCGGCGTTCAGGACCCGGGCTCCGAGCAGAGCGGCGGCGCTCTGCCCGCCCCAGGAGTGCCCGACGACGGCGACGCGGCTCGCGTCCACGCGGGCGGACAGGCCGGGGACGTGGTCATCGGCCCCATCGAGGATGTCGTCGAGGTGGTCCAGGACGGCGTGCAGGTCGGCGATGCGGATTCGCCAGATGGTGGCGAAGCGGGGGTCGTCGAGGCCGATGCCGTGGCGGCGGGAGTCCAGGTGGGTGGGCTGGACGACGACGAAGCCGGCGGCGGCCCAGCGGTCCACGAGGGGTCCGTAGCCGTCCATGGACCAGGCGTTGCCGTGGGAGAAGACGAGAACGGGCAGGTCGGTGCCGTCGACGGGTGCGGTGACCTTCACCTGCAGGGGGATGCCGCGCTCGGTGCCGCGCTCGATGTCGCGGTGGACGCCGCGGCCGGTGGTGGGCACGGTGATGGGCTTGACCGCGATGAGCCGGCGGTCGAGGGCTTGGGGCACGGGATGTCCTTCGCGGAGGAGTCGGCTCTGCCACACTGGCGGAGCATCGTTCCGCCAAAGTTAGCGGAACACTGTTCCGCGAGCAAGGGAGGCCGTGGTGACCCCCACGACCGGAGTGCGCCAGGCCGGCGTGCGACGCAGCCGCGAGGCGCTGCTGACCGCGGCGACGGCGGCGTTCGTCGAGCGCGGCGTGCAGGCGCCCGTGCGCGACATCGCCGAGCGCGCCGGGGTGGGCGTGGGCACGCTCTACCGCCACTTCCCCACCCGCGCGGACCTCGTCAGCGCCGTCTACCGCCACCAGGTCCACGAGTGCACGGCCCTCGCGGCGGCGTTGCGCGGGCAGCCGATCCCCGCGGTGGAGGCGCTGGAGCGGTGGATGGCGGCCTTCGTGGACTTCCTGGTGACCAAGCACGGCCTCAGCGAAGCCCTGCTCTCGGAGGACCCCGGCCTGGCGAGCCTGCACGCGATGATACTCGACGAACTGGTCCCGGCCTGCGCGTCCCTGCTCGCGGCCGGCCAGGAGGCCGGCGAGGTCGCCCCGGACGTCAGCGCGCTCACCCTGCTGCGCGCGGTGGGGAACCTGTCGATCCCCGGCCCGGGCTACGGCAAGGACGAGGCGAGGCAGATGGTGGCCCGCCTCCTCGCCGGGTGCCGGACCCCGACAGCTGACCCCCTCCGCCAGGGACGAACCGTCCGGCCCCGGCCGGGTCGGCGGGCCGGCGGACCGGCGCACCCGAGCAGCTGACACCTCGATCGGCGCGGTGCGACGTTCAGCCGCACCCCCCATCGAAGGATCCGATGACCGATGACCCCGGTGGATGGGTCGAACCGCGACTGCTCCGCTCGGAGCCGGTGCAGGTGCCCCAGGCCGGAACCCGTGCGCGGGAGGCACCTGACCTGGGCACCTGACCTGGGCACCTGGCCTGGGCACCGGACGGCGCCAACCCGGCCCTGGACGGCTCCACCTCCGTGCCCGCCTGCGCCGGCTGCGACGACGGCAGCGCCGACCTCGCGCCGTGGAGCATCCCGCTGGACGGC
>NZ_JAAALL010000018.1 GCF_009906315.1 Kineococcus vitellinus
GCACGGCCTCGGTGAGCGGGCCGCGCGGCACCCAGCCGACGAGGCGGCCGGGGTCGCCCTGCAGCACCAGCGCCCACGAGCGCCCGTCGACCTCCATGGCGGTGGCGGCGTAGGCGACGCCGTCGCCGGGGGCCAGCACGAGCGGGTGCTCCAGGTCCGCGGGGCGGATCGGCGTCACCGCGAGCCGGCGCAGCCCGCGGTCGGAGCCGATGAACCGCACGACGAACTCCGAGGCGGGGTCGGACAGCAGCGTCGCGGGCGCGGCGTACTGCTCCAGCACGCCGCCGACGGAGAAGACGGCGATGCGGTCGGCGAGCGCGACGGCCTCGTCGAGGTCGTGGGTGACGAAGAGGACCGTCTTGCCCAGCTCCTGCTGGATGCGGCGGAACTCCGTCTGCAGCCGGTCGCGGACGACGGGGTCGACGGCTCCGAACGGCTCGTCCATGAGCAGCACCGGCGGGTCGGCGGCCAGCGCGCGGGCGACGCCGACGCGCTGCTGCTGGCCGCCGGACAGCTGCGCGGGGTAGCGGTCGCCGTGCGCCCACGGGTCGAGCCCGACGAGCTCGAGCAGCTCGTCGGCGCGGGTGCGCACCAGGCCGGCGTCCCAGCCGAGCAGCCGCGGCACGGTCGCGACGTTCTGCCGCACGGTGCGGTGCGGCAGCAGCCCGCCGGCCTGGATGACGTAGCCGATGCCGCGGCGCAGGGCGACGGCGTCGACGTGGGCGTTGTCGCGGCCGTCGACGAGCACGCGCCCGCCGGTGGGCTCGACGAGCCGGTTGACCATCCGCAGGATCGTCGACTTCCCGCAGCCGCTGGGCCCGACGAGGGCGACCAGCTCACCGCGGCGCACGCCCATCGTCAGCCCGCCCACGGCGGGCGGGGAGCCGGGCCTGCCGTAGCGCTTGGTCACCTGCTCGAAGCGGATGACCTCGTCCTCGGGCTCCTCCGGGGAGCCCCCGGGTGCGCCGCCGGGCGGGTCCTGCGCGTGGATCACCCCGGCAGCCTCGCCGAGCCGGCTCCGCGCCGCAACGCATCTGGCAGGGTGGGGCCATGCCAGCCGGTCCCGTGCCCGCCGCCGCGCCGGACCCGTTCGCCCCGGACGACGTCGTCTGGCAGCGGATCTCGCCGCGCTACGCCACCGCCCAGCGCACGGCGAGCGCGGTCTTCTTCGGCGTGCTGCTCGTCGTGGCGGTGGTGCTGACCGTCCTGCTCACCCGCTGGGTGGGCTCCGCGGTCGCCGCGGTGCTGGTGTGGTGGGCGTGGGACTTCTGGCTCGTCGGCCGCCAGGTGCCCGCGTGGGGCTACGCCGAGCGCGACGACGACCTGCTCGTGGTGCACGGGATCCTCTTCCGCTCCCTGGTGGTCGTGCCCTACGGGCGCCTGCAGTACGTCGACGTCGAGGCGGGCCCGGTCGACCGCAGGTTCGGGCTGGCGAAGGTGCAGCTGCACACGGCCTCGCCGGGTTCGGACGCCGCGATCCCGGGCCTGCCGCCCGCCGAGGCGGCGCGGTTGCGCGACCGCCTGGCCGCCCGCGGCGAGGCGCGGCTGGCCGGGCTGTGACGCCGTGACGGGACCACGGGCCGAGCAGCCCCCCGGGCAGCCGGACCCCGGGCAGCCGGACCCCGGGCAGCCCGCCGTCGCGGACGTGCCGCCGGAGGTGGTGGCGCGGCTGGACGCGCCCACCCGCGAGGTGCTCGCCGACGCGGGCTGGCGCCGGCTGCACCCGGTGACGCCGGTGCTGCGCACCTGGAAGGTGGTCGCCGCCGTCCTCGCGGTCGTCGTCGGCCAGAACGTCGACGACATCTGGCGCCTGCAGCTGCCCGGCTGGGTGCTCACGCTCTCGGTCCTGGGCGGGGTCGTGCTGCTCGCCCTCGTGGGCGCGGTCTACAGCGCGCTCGCCTGGCGCCGCACCCGCTACCGCATCGACGCCGAGGCCGTGCACGTGGAGCGGGGGGTCCTGTGGCGCCAGCAGCGGCGCGCGCAGCTGGACCGGCTGCAGGCCGTCGACGTGGTCCGCCCCCTGCTGGGCCGGCTGTTCGGCCTGGCCGAGCTGCGCCTGGAGGTCGCGGGCGGCACGGGCAGCAAGGTGTCGCTGGCGTACCTGCGCGAGGAGGAGGCCCAGCGGGTGCGCAACGCGCTGCTCGCGGCGTCGGCGGGGGTCGTCGTCGCCGAGGGCCAGGACGCCCCCGAGGCGCCGCAGCGCGACGTCGTCGAGGTGCCGCCGGGCCGCCTCATCGCCTCGACGCTGCGCTCGGGGCTGACGGTGTGGGCGGTGCTGGGCCTCGTCGGCGTCGGGATCGGCTGCTGGTTCGCCGGCAGCCTCACCCCGCTGTTCGCCTCCCTGGCCGGCGTCCTGGGGCTGGTGTCGGCGGTGTGGCAGCGCTTCAGCCGCGGCTTCAACTTCACCGTCGCCGACTCCCCGGACGGGGTGCGGATGACGCACGGCCTGCTGGAGCAGCGCTCGCAGACGGTGCCGCCGGGGCGGGTGCAGGCGCTGCAGGTCAGCCAGTCGCTGCTGTGGCGCAGCGCGGGCTGGTGGCGCGTGGAGGTCAACGTGGCCGGCTACTCCGGCGGCTCCGGCAGCGAGGCCGAGCAGAGCACCGTGCTGCTGCCGGTGGGCACCTTCGAGGAGCTCGCGCACGTCCTGGAGATCGTGCTGCCCGACCTCGGCACCGGGGACGAGCCGCCGCTGGAGGTGGTGCTGGCGGGGCTGACCGGCCGCGACCGCGAGGGCGGGTTCACGCCCGTGCCGCGCTCGGCGCGCTGGCTGGACCCGCTGAGCTGGCGCCGGCGCGGCTACCGGATCACCGAGCACGCCTTCCTGTCGCGCGGCGGCCGCTTCCTGCGGCTGCTGGACGTCGTCCCGCACGCGCGCACCCAGAGCCTGGCCCTCACGCAGGGGCCGCTGCAGCGCCGGCTCGGGCTGGCCAGCGTCGTCCTGCACTCCACGCCCGGGCGGGTCAAGCCGCGGGTGGACCACCTCGACGAGGCGAGCGCCGCGCACCTGCTCGCGGAGCAGGCCGTGCGCGCGCGCACGGCCCGCGCCGGCGCCGGGCCGGAGCGCTGGATGACCCGCTGACGACCCGCTGACGGCCCGCTGACGGCAGGGCCCCGGGCGCCGCCGGTCTCAGGCGCCGCCGGTCCGGCCGGCGAGGCGGTCGTGCAGGGCGGCGGTGGCGGCGTTCATCCCGACGATCTCGGCGCGCTTGCCGTGGTCGGCGTACTTGCGCTCCACGGCGTCGAGCGCGGCGATCGAGGAGGCGTCCCAGACGTGGGCGTCGCTGAAGTCGATGGTGACCCGCTCGGGGTCGCCGGCGTAGTCGAACTGGGTCACGAGGTCGCCGGAGGAGGCGAAGAAGACCTGCCCGTGCACCGCGTAGCGGCGGTGCCCCTCCTGCTCGCCCTCGGCCGTCACCTCCACGAGGTGGGCCACGCGGCGGGCGAAGAGCACGCACGCCAGCAGGGTGCCGCCGAGCACGCCGTAGGCGAGGTTGCGGGTCAGCAGCACGACGACCACGGTCACCGCCATCACCGCGGTCTCGCTGCGCGGCATGGCCCGCAGGGTCGCCGGCGCCACGCTGTGCCAGTCGAAGGCGCCGTAGCAGACGAGGAGCATCACGGCGACGAGCGCGGTCGTCGGGATGCGCGCGACGACGTCGCCGAGGCCGACGACGAGGACGAGCAGGAACGCGCCGGCCAGGAAGGTCGAGAGCCGGGTGCGGGCCCCGGAGACCTTGACGTTGATCATCGTCTGGCCGATGAC
The DNA here is from genome assembly GCF_009906315.1 of Kineococcus vitellinus. Classification (GTDB taxonomy): domain Bacteria; phylum Actinomycetota; class Actinomycetes; order Actinomycetales; family Kineococcaceae; genus Kineococcus; species Kineococcus vitellinus. The sequence continues at coordinate 3,764 of NZ_JAAALL010000018.1, forward strand.
GGCGCAGCCGCCCATGCCGCCGAACAGGCCGGTCGCGATCTGCGCGGTGCCCTGGCCGATGCACTCGCGGGTCTTGGAGGAGCGGGTGTCGGTGAGCTCGTCGACGAGCTGGGCCGTCATGAGCGACTCCATGAGCCCGACGAGCGCGACGCCCACGGCGTACGGGGCGATGGTGCGCAGCGTCTCCAGGGTCGGCGGCACGTCGGGCAGGCCGAGCGCGGGCAGCGCGTGCGGCAGGGCGCCGTCGTCGCCGACCGTGCGCACGTCCACGTGCAGCACGACGGTCAGCACCGTCAGGACGGCCACGGCGACCAGCGGCGCCGGGACGGAGGTGGTGGCGCGCGGCACGAGCACGAGCAGCGCCAGCCCCGCCAGCAGGACCGCCCAGCCGGCCGCGCCCGCACCGCGCAGGTTCGGCAGCTGGGCGAGGAGGATCGAGATGGCGAGCGCGTTGACGAAGCCCGTCGTGACGCTGCGCGGCACGAAGCGCATGAGCCGGGCGACCCCGAGCAGCCCGAGCGCGATCTGCAGCACCCCGGCCAGCAGGACCGCCGCGACGAGGTGGCCGACGCCGTGCTCGCGCGAGAGCGGTGCGACGACGAGCGCGACCGCGCCGGTCGCGGCGGAGATCATCGCGGGCCGGCCGCCGACGACCGAGGTCGTGACGCCCATGACGAAGGAGGAGATCAGGCCGACGCGGGGGTCGACACCCGCGATGAGGGAGAACGAGACGGCCTCGGGGACCAGCGCCAGGGCCACGACGAGGCCCGCGAGGACCTCGGTCCGCAGGACCGTCGCGGAGCGCAGCCACGCCGGCCGCGGCAGGGCCCGGGGCAGGGCGGTGCTGCGCGGGGTGGGGACGGAGGGCACCCCGGGACTCTAACCTCGCGTCAGGGTGCTCCCCGTGCCCGCCGCCGCGCGCACCGCCCGATCAGCCCCGCGGATCAGCGCGGGCGCTGCTTGGAGCGCAGCTGCGACACCGCGTCCGTGATCCTGCGCCGCGTCGCGGGGTCCTTGGCCGCGCGCTGCACCTGCTCGGTCAACCGCCTGCCCTGCGGCGACGTGAGGAACTTCCCGACCTTGCCGACCAGTCCGGCCACTGCTCTCCCTCTCCCGTCCGTCGCGTCGATCGCGCCTGGGAGGACAACGGTCGCGCCTGCCGGCTGGTTCTGCCAGCCCAGCCGCCGCGCTCAGTCCTTGCGCAGCACGAGCGCGACGTCGGTGACGGTGAAGAGGAAGTGCCCGGCGCGCGCCGTGCGGCGCAGCCCCTCGATCCAGCCGGCCGCGCGGGCGGCCAGGCCGGGCTCGTCGGCGACGGCGGCGAGGATGCCGGTGGCGACCTTCCACGCGACGGAGCCCTCGTCGAAGCGGCGGTGCGGGTCGGCCCACGAGTGCACGGTCTCCAGGCGGAAGGGGCTGGCCGCCGCGTGCCGCAGCAGCTTGCGGCCGGCGAAGCCGTCGACGCGGGCGCCGGCGGCGGGGGAGTGGGCGACGAAGCGGTCCAGCAGCAGCCGGGTGAGGTGGTCGTCCTCGCTGGTGAACAGCGCGGTGTCCCAGTCGGAGTGGGCCAGGACCGCGACCCCGCCGGGGCGCAGCACCCGGTGCACCTCGGCGAGGTGGGCGTCGACGTCGGCGAGGTGCTCGACGGCGTTGAGGGAGACGGCCACGTCGGCGGCGCCGTCCTCCAGCGGCAGGTCCGCGAGGTCGGCGATGTGGGCGCGCACGCGCTCGTCGAGCAGGAGGTCGTCGTCGAGGGTGGAGCCGACGTCGACGGCGTGCACCAGGCGCGGGCGGGCGGCCAGCAGCGCCCGGGTGGTGCGCCCGCTGCCGCACGCGAGGTCGAGGGCCACCGACCCCTCGAAGGGCTGCGCCAGCGTCGCCACGTTCTCGAACCGACCCACGGGCGGCAGCCTACGAGCTGGGCGCCGGCGTGGCAGCAGGGCCGCGGCACAGGACCGCGAGGCGGAAGCGCGGCGGGAGCGCGGCCGCCCGCCTCGCCGACCCCTCGTGCGCACCCGGTGATCCGATCACGGTGGGTCGCCGGTGCCGCTGCTGTCGGTGACGACGTGCACCCAGGTGGTCGAAGTTCGCGTGAACGAGCACTCTCACGTAGCGGCAAGGTGCGCCGCTCTCGCCTACAGTTCTGCGCAGCGCCACGGGGCGCGCGCATGGCCGGGGGGCGGTGCGGTCGACGGTGACGGGGGTCGGTCGACGACGTCCGTCCTGGGGGAAGGCGGAGCTGCGCAGTGGTGGACACGACGCACCAGGAGAGCCCTGCGACCGGAGCCCCGGGTCCGCGCGAACCCGGCCGGCGCAAGGTCGTCGGCGCCGGCATCGGCGCGGCCGCGCTCGCGCTGGCGGGCGGCGGGATCTGGTGGGCGACGCGCGGCGAGGAGGCACCCGCGCCGGTGCCCGCGCCGCAGTGGACGCCCAGGGAGCACGTGGCGGCCGCGGACCTGGACACCAAGTGGGTCGGCGTCCAGACGCACACCGTGTCGGTGGCCGAGGACTTCGAGGCCTGGCTCGGGCGCCCGCTCGACTGCGTCGTCGTCTTCGGCTCCGAGAACGACTGGGCCGCCATCGAGGGGCCCTGGTTCGCCGTCGACGCGCCGCGGGGCCAGGACTGGGGCGCGTGGGTGCGCGAGGACCCCGAGCGCCGCACGCTCGTCGTCTCCACCGCGATGGTCCCCCAGGACCCGCCCTCGGACTGGCGCGAGCGCGGTGCGGCCGGGGAGTACGACGAGCACTGGCGCAGGTTCGGGCAGAACCTCCTGGACGCGGGGCTCGGCTCGTCGATCGTGCGGCTGGGCTGGGAGCTCAACGGCGACTGGTACGAGACGCACTACGTCGGCGAGAGCGCGGAGCAGCGCGAGCAGTGGAAGGAGTACTTCCGCCGCATCGTGCGCGCCATGGAGGTCGAGGGGTCCTCCTTCGAGGTCGACTTCACCATCGCCGAGGGCCCGCAGGACTCGGTCTCGATCGAGGAGCTGTACCCCGGTGACGACTACGTCGACATCATCGGCGTCGACGTCTACGACTCCTACATCTCGCCCATCGACCCCGGCGCCCGCTGGCAGGCCAAGGACGAGAAGGTCAACTCCGTCTCCGCCGTGGTGGAGTTCGCCCGCCTGCGCGACAAGCCGGTGAGCTTCCCCGAGTGGGCCATGGTCGCCGAGGGCGAGACCCAGGGCGGCGGCGACAGCCCGGAGTTCGTCGACCAGATGGCCGACGTCATGGCCGCGGCGGACCTGCGCTACCAGGCCTACTTCAACACCCCCGAGGGCGGCGTCGGGATGACCCTGGCGGACGCCCCGGAGGGTTCGCAGGCCTACCTGCGGCGCTTCGGCGCATCGGGTGACGTCGTCCCGAGCGGATCGTGATGCGGGATACCGTGGGTGCCGCCGTGCTCATCAGCCGTCGGCGGACGCAGCGATCAGGGGGTTGACAGTGGGGCTGGTCGCCAAGGTGCGGGGCGCGGGCATGACGCGCGGGGTCTGGAACGTCGGGGACCAGCTGATCTCCAGCGCCAACAACTTCCTCGTGCAGGTCGTCATCGCCAAGTCGGTGAGCCAGGGCGACTTCGGCACCTTCGCCATCGTCTTCTCGATCTTCTCCGTCGCCGTGGGGTTCTTCCGCGCCCTGTCCACCGCGCCGGTGGGGATGCGCTTCGCCGCCTCCGACGACCGCGAGTTCGGGCGCGCCACGGCGAGCTCCGTCGGGCTGGTCCTCGTCGGCGGCCTGCTGCTGGGTGCCGCCCTGGTGCTCGCCGGGCTGCTGGCCCCCTTCCCGCAGGCGCTGTCGCACTCGCTCGTGGCCCTGGGCGTCGTCCTGCCCGGCCTGCTGATGCAGGACGGCTGGCGCCAGGTGCTCTTCGCCCGGCTGCGCCCGGCCGCGGCCTGCCTGCTCGACGGCACGTGGGGGGCCCTGCAGCTGCTCGCCGTCGTGCTGCTGTTCACCTCCGGCGTCTCCTCGGTCCCGGCCTACGTCCTGGCCTGGGGCGGGGCGGCGATCGCCGCCTCGTTCGTCGGCCTCGCGCTGGTGCGGGTGCGCCCGCGCCCGACCCTGGCGGTCGGCTGGCTGCGCGAGCAGTCCTCGGTGACGCGCTACCTGGTGCCCGAGTACGTGCTGCTGCAGTCGGGTGCGCAGATCGCCGTGCTCGTCGTCGCGGCCGTCGCCGGCACCGCCGCGGCGGGGGCGCTGCGCGGGGCCAACATGCTCACCGTGCCGGCGACGATCCTGTCCACCGGCCTCATGACCTTCGCCGTGCCCGAGCTGGCCCGCCGCCGCGACCGCACGAGCCCCCGGCAGTGGATGCTCGCCGCCTGGGTCGTCTCCGGCCTCGTCGCCGTGACCGGCGCGGTGTGGGGCTCGCTGTTCCTGCTGCTGCCCGACGCCGTCGGGCAGTCGATCCTCGGCGACTCCTGGGCCGGCACCCGCGAGGTCCTCGTGCCGATCATCGTGGGCCAGGCGGGCGCCGCGCTGTCCGTGGGGCCCGCGGCCGTCCTCTACGCCACCGAGGGCGCGAAGGTGACCATCCGCCTGCACGCGGTGTACGCGGTGCTGCTCATCGGCCTGTCGACGGTCGGTGCGGTCCTCTGGGGCGCCGTCGGCACGGCGTGGGGCATGGCCGCGGCCTTCTGCCTCATCGCCCCCTGGTGGTTCCTGGCCGTCCGCCGCCACGTGCGCCGCACGCTCACCGCCCCGCCCACCTCGTCGGCGCCCACGCCCGTCGCCTGATCCGGCGGCGAGCCGGCCCGCCCGCCGTCCCGCTGCGCGCACGAGGAGGCCCCCCGGTCCAGCTGGACCGGGGGGCCTCCTCGTGCGCGGGCCCGGCGGTGGTGCGCCGGGCCGGGTGGCCGCGCGTCAGGACAGGTTGCCGTTCGGGCTCGCCGGCGGCACGGTGATCCGCGCACCGCCCGCCCGCTCCGCGGCGACCGCCGCGCCGCCGCGCGGGGAGCGGCGCCGCGAGGCGTCCAGCTCGGCCTCGTGGTGGTGGCCCAGGAAGAGCGAGCACAGCGGCAGCATCACGTACAGCACCTGCGGCTGCAGCAGCGCGCCGGTGAGGACGGCGCTGGCGAACACCGACGACAGCGACAGCGTCGGCGACGGCGAGCGGCGCACCACGGCCAGCCAGACGAAGACGCCGAACAGCAGCGTCGCGAGCAGGCCGTACTCCATGAGCAGCTTCGCCAGCCCGGAGAAGTTGATGGGCAGCCCCGTCGCGGCGAAGATCCGGTCCGCCAGGTCGTCCGCGCTGCCGGCGCCCTGGCCCAGCAGCAGGCTCCACGGGTCCGTGCTCCAGCCCTCGACGATCCTCTCGTAGGGCTGCACGAAGCGCAGGCTGCCGCTGGAGTTCGTCTCCGACGTCTCGTCGGTCCGGCTGGCGATGATCTGCCCGAACGGGGTCATGAGGGCGACGGCGCCGATGACGGCGGCGGCCGCGACGATGCGGGCGGTCCAGCGGCCACCGCGCCGCACGGCCAGGACCGCGACGCCGAAGGCCAGGAACAGCAACCCGGTGCCGGAGATGGTGCACACCAGGGCGACGGCCAGGAGCACGGTGCGCACCCAGCCGGAGCGCCGCACGAGCGTGCTGAGGATCGCCAGCGCCAGGAACTGCGCGTAGATCGACGGCTCGACGAACACGAAGCCGTTGGCCTTGATGATCGGCGAGCCGTACTGGATGGGGTAGGAGGTGTTGTAGCCGGTGAACAGCAGTTCGCCGGGGACGACCCGCAGGACGACGTCCACGTACGTCCAGGCGCCGACGGCCTGCCCCACGGTCTGCAGGACGCCCACGACGGCGAACAGCACCATGAGCTTCTCGAAACGGTCGGCGACGCGGCCGTAGAGGTGCTGGCGGGCGGGGTGCAGCCGGAAGCAGAAGACCACCCAGATGGCCGGCAGGTACACCAGCGACGTCACGGCCCCCACGCCCGAGCGCAGCAGCACGATCCCCGCGGCGAGGAAGCAGACGGCCATCGCCACCACGAAGACGCGCGTCGCGGCGGAGTTCTCCACCACGTCGCCGTGGTAGAGCAGGTAGCCGATCCCGGCCAGCGCCACCACCACGCTCACCGCGAGCAGCACGCCGCCCAGCGGCAGCGCCAGGCGCTGCAGGACGGTGACCGAGACCAGGAGGGCGGTGAGCACCGCCATCACCCGGCGGTCGGCGATGCTGCTGGGGCCCGCGCCGGTGCGCCGGGTCGTCGCCCGCCGCTGGTGCGTCGCGAGGTCGGGGATCGGGCTGGGCATGGGCACGCGGGTGCTCCCGGGAGTTCGTGGAGAGGGGTCGTGAACGGTGGGCCGCGGCACCGTCGCCACGTGCCATCGTAGGTCGCCGGGCGCCGCCGCGGGGGCGTGCGGCGGTGCTCGCCGGCCGCACCGCGCGCGTTCCGCGACCGCCTCACCCGTTCGGAGTGGCCACCCGCTGCTCCAGTCGGGTTCCGCGGTGCGCGGTGGTGCGCAGACGGGCTCGGCCCGCGTGATCAGGTGGAATAGTGGGCGCGTTGACGACCGCCGCTGGCGGTCGGTCGGGTGGGGGACATCCGAAGGACCAGGAGGGGGCTCGAGTGGCGGCGACGACGACGGGGATGGCGGAGCAGAGCGGCTCGGGAGCGTGGGCGGCCGTCTTCCGGCACCGCTGGAAGGTGCTCGTGGTGGCCGTGCTCATGGCCGTCGCCGGTTACCTCGGCGCCGGGACGCTCGTCGTGCCCAGCTACACGGCGACGACGACCATCACGCTGAGCAAGGACCGGCCCTTCGACCCGACGGCGACGGGCAACAACGGCGCCCAGCTCGGGGACCCGACGCAGTGGGCGTCCCTGCAGGCCGCGGTGGTGGGTTCCAGCACCGTCCTGGACGCCGCGCTGGCGCCGGTGCCCACCGGGACGGGCACCGTCTCGGTGCCGGCCGACGACGCGGACACCTTCCGCGACGACCTGACGGTCACCGCCCAGACCGACACCAACCAGGTCGTCGTCACCGCCTCGGCCGACGACCCGCAGGACGCCGCCGCCACCGCCGACGCGGTCGCCTACGCCTACCAGGCCCAGGTGCTGGCCTCGGTGACCGCGGCGCGCGACGCGGCCCTGGACAGCGTCACCTCCACGGACACCGCGACGGTGCAGCAGATCAACCTGGCCGCCACCACCTACGGCTCGGGCGTGGCCAGCATCGACGCCGCGACCGTGCCCACCAGCGCCGACCCGCCGTACGCGTGGCAGGTGGGTCTCATCGCCGGCGTCGTGGGCCTGCTGGCCGCCGCGGGTGCGGTGGCGTGGGCCTCCCACCTCAAGCAGCGCGTCACCGCCCCGCCGCTGGCCGGCATCGCCGAGCTGGCGCGCTGGAACCAGCTGCCGTCCTTCCGCTCCCTGAGCGACCCGCTGAGCGGGCCCAGCCGCAGCACGGGCGTCGTGCTCGTCGGCCTGCAGCACCTGGGGCACCTGCGGACGCCGCGGCTGGAGGTCAGCAGCGTGCTCGTGACGGCCGCCTCCGGCAACGCGGGGGCGCTGGCGACCGGCCTCGCCGCCTCGGCCGCCCGCTCCGGGCGCCGCGTCGTGCTCGTCGACGCGGACGAGTCGGGCTCGCGCCTGGCGGCGCTGGGCGCCCCGGTGCAGGACGTGGGCAGCACGGCGCCGGCGGGCCGCTGGGCCGAGGAGGTGCGCCCGTGGGTCCTCGGCGGGGACGCCGTGATCGGCGTCCTGCCCCTGGACGCCCGCTCGCTGCAGCCGCACGCGGTCGGCTCCGGCGTCCGGCACCTCGTCGAGGCCGGCCACCTGGTGATCTTCGTGGGCGGTTCGGTCGTCTCCAGCCCCGTCGCCTTCGCCGTGGCCGGTGAGGTGGACGCCGTGCTGGTCCAGGTCGAGGCCGACCCGCGCGCCGAGGTCGTCAGCAAGATGCTCGCGCAGCTGTCCATCGCGGCTCCCGCCGTCGTCGCCCAGGTCGTCGTCGGCGACACCTCCAACAGCGGCGGCGAGCCCGGGCGCCCGGAGCAGCGGCCCCGGCCGGTGCCCTCCGGCCAGCCGTCCCCCGAGGTCGCCGGCCGTCGCGGCTGACACCGCGCCGCGCAGCACTGCCGCGCAGCACGAGAGGGCGCTCCCCCGCGGGGGAGCGCCCTCTCGTGCTGCGCGGGGCGGCGACCGGGCTCAGCGGCCGAGCGCGGCGGCGTCGGCGGCGACGCGCTCCCAGGGGCCGGGGGCGATCCACCCCGTCTCCATGTGGGTGGCCAGCGCCGGCGCGGGGCCCAGCAGGGTGCGGCGCCGGGAGGGCCGGCGCACCGAGCGCAGGTTGACCGCGGTGCGCAGCGCCGTCAGGTAGGCCGCCCGCGCCCCGGCCTTCCACGCGGGCGTGCCCGGTGCGGGCGGGTGGTGCTCGACCAGCTCGCGCGGGCTGAAGCGCGCCCGGCCCTGCAGCGTCAGGCAGGTGGTGTGGTCGAAGTTGCCGCCGGAGTACGCGCACAGCTGCAGCAGCCGCTCGTCCTCGCGCAGCGCGCCGACGCGGGCGGCGAAGGTGCTCGTCGTCGACTCCAGGGGTGCCCAGCGCGCGGGCAGGCCGTCGTCGGGCACGGCCTCGCCGTACGGGGTGAGGTAGTCCGCGCCCGCGGCGCGCGGGTCCGCGGCGGCGTCGACGAGGGAGACCAGCGCCTCGGGGCGCCACAGGTAGTCGTCCTCGGCCAGCAGCACGAGGTCGCCGGCGGCCCACCCGCGGCGCCGGGCCAGCCCGACGCCGGTGAGGTAGCTGCGCCGGTTGGAGCCGGCGTGGATGGTCACCGGGTCGCCCCACAGGGCCATCAGGTCGGCCCGCTCCGGCGGGATGGGCCCGTCGTTGAGGAAGACCACCTCCGGGTCGGCGGCCGGGCGCTGCTCGCGCAGCGCCTGGACGGCGAGGCAGAAGGACTGCAGGCCGAGCAGCTTGCTGTACCAGTCGGGGCGGTCCTTGGCGTTCTCGCCCCCGTGGGACCTGTACACCACGTGCAAGCGTCCGGCGTCATTCACCCGTCGATCGTACCGATCCGTGAGCGTTCGCCTGCTCGCTGTCAACGGGCTCCCTCGTGATCGCGGCCGAGGACATCGCGGCGGGTGTGCTGAGCGTTACAAGTCCGCGGCGATTCCCCGCTCAAGGTCGTGCGGGAGCGCCCCGATGACTCGTGTGTCACCCCAAACGGGCCATGCAGGTACCTCGTCTCCACCTCCGGAGGTGCCCTGACCACAGCGAGGTTGATCCACATGAGCAAGGTTTCGAAGTTCTTGATGACCGCCACCGCCGTCGCCACGGTCGCCGCCGGTTTCTCCGCCGTCCCCGCCGACTCCGCCGAGGCCGCACCGCTGACGATCCGGCAGGGCACCGGCAAGGTCGACTACGTCGACCCCGAGGGCAACGTCTGGAAGAAGGACAGCGGCTTCGTCGGCGGCTACCAGGTCTCCGACGTCACCACCAGCGACATCCAGGGGACCACCGCCGACGGCCTCTACCGCAGCGAGCACTGGGGCATGACCAAGTGGTCGGCGCCCGTCCCCGCCGGTGACTACACCGTGACCCTGAAGCTCGCGGAGACGTACTTCGGCTCCGCGAACACGCGGGTCTTCTCCGTCACCGCCGAGGGTTCGCGGGTCGTCGGCGACCTCGACCTCGTCGCCGTCGCCGGCAAGGACCGGGCCTACGACAGGTCCTTCACCGTCCGGGTGAGCGACGGGACCCTGGACCTCGGGTTCTCAGCCACCAGGAACAACGCCAAGGTCGACGGCATCCTCGTGCAGTCCGCCTCCGGCGTGGTGGCTCCCCAGCCGCGCCCGGTCCAGCCGACCCTGCCGACGCCGACGCAGACCTCCACCCCCGCACCGTCGCAGCCCGCCCCGTCGCAGCCCGCCCCGGTCGCCACGACCCCCGTCGCCTCCGGCGACTGGGCCTCCGGCGCCTCCGGCGTCGGCGTGGCCTCCGGCGCGTACGGCAGCTGGCGCGGTTCCCAGGTCGAGGTCTCCTCCACCTGGGCCGACAACCCGACCGCGGCGGCGAACTTCTGGCAGCTGGAGAAGGGCGCGGAGTTCGGTGCCTGGAACAAGGACCTCGACATCGCGGTCGGCGCCATCGGCGCCGGCGAGACCTGGGCGAACGCGGCCCGCGGCGCCTACGACGCCCGCTGGCGCGCCTCGCTGACCACGCTGAAGAACAAGTGGGGCAACCGCTCGGGCACCGCCTACATCCGCTTCGCCCACGAGATGAACGGCAACTGGTACTCCTGGTCGGTCAACAAGGGCAACCACCAGGACTTCATCGCGAGCTGGAAGCGCTACCGCGCGCTGCAGCAGGAGATCTTCCCCGCCTCCAAGCTCGTCTTCAACGTCAACCGCGAGTCGGTCAACACCGGGATGGACTGGCGCCAGACGTTCCCGGGCAAGCAGTACGTCGACGTGATGGGCGTGGACTACTACAACCAGTACCCCTACGCGGGTGACGCGGCGACCTTCGCGCGCGCCATCCAGGAGACGGACGGGTACGGCGCTCCCAAGGGCCTGGCCCAGCACCTCGCCTTCGCCCGCAGCGTGGGCCTGCCGCTGTCCATCTCGGAGTGGTCGGGCAACGCCGACAACGGCGACTCGCCGGCCTTCGTGCAGGGCATGCACGACTTCTTCGAGGCCAACGGCGGTACGAGCGCCGGCAAGCTGCTCTACGAGGTGCAGTTCAACGTCGACCGCGACAACCGCCGCTGGCTGTTCACCGACGGCACCCGCATGCCGAAGTCGGCCGCCAAGTACCGCGAGCTCTTCTGAGCCGCGTCCGCTGACGCGCCGCCCGACGGGCGGGAACCGCACCGCTGTCGCAGGGGGGCGGGCCGGGACTGCGTCCCGGCTCGTCCCCCGTTCCCGTTTCTTCTAGAACATTTCTCACTCTTAGTGATTGTGTTCGGACACCCCGTCACAAAGGGCCGGGCCAGACCTCTTTCGCCGCAACGAGTGCCTGTCGTTGCTTCCTGCGCGCCCCGCTCGACCGCTACTCTGGGTCGTCTCCAAGGGGGAACGGGGTCGGGGGACCCGGGGGGACGCGGAACGGCAACGACGGGCGCACGGCGCCCGCAGTCGGCGGGGGGATCTCATGTCTGCAAGGCGTTCGGCACTGGCCATCGCTCTCGGTGCGTCAGCGGCGATCGGGCACGTCGCGTACCCGCTGCTCGTGCACGCGGCCGCGCAGCGGCGCCCGGCGCGGGAGGTGCCCCCTCCCAGCGCGTGGCCCGCCATCACCGTCCTGGTCCCGGCGTACCTGGAGCAGGGCGTCATCGCGGACAAGGTCGACAACATCTCCAAGAACGGCTACCAGGGCGACGTCGAGATCCTCGTGGTGGCCGACGGCGACCCCGGGACGGCGGCCGTCGCGGCCGCGGCGGGAGCCCGCGTCCTGCTGCTGGAGGAGCGGCACGGCAAGTCGCAGGCCCTGAACAAGGGCGTCGCCGCAGCCTCGCACGACCTGATCGTCATCAGCGACGCCAACTCCGAGCTCGAGTACGACGCCCTGGGCTACCTCGTCTCCGCGCTGCTGGTCGAGGGCACCGGTGCCGTCGCCGGCGAGAAGCTCGAGGGGGCCGGCGGTGAGCTGGCGTACTGGCGCTTCGAGTCCTGGATCAAGCGCAACGAGGCGCGGCTGGGGACGACGCTGGGGCTGGACGGGGGTCTGTGCGCCGTGCGCCGCGAGGCGTGGGACCCGATCCCCGCGGACATCTCCAACGACGACTTCTGGATCGCGCTGGACCTCATGGAGCGCGGCTGGTCGGTGGGCTACGAGCCCCGCGCCCTCATGACCGAGCCCTCCATCGGTGCCTTCAACCTGTCCTGGGAGCGCAAGACGCGCGTGCTCGGCGGTGGCCTGCACGTGATGTGGCGCAAGCGCCGCCTCCTCGACCCGCGCCGCGGGCTGGTCAGCGCCGAGCTGTGGGGCCACAAGCTGTGGCGCTCCACCCTCGGCCCGCTGAGCCACCTCGCGCTGCTGGGCGTCGCCGCCGGTTCCGCCCGCCGCAGCCGCACGGCCCGCGTCTTCCTCGCCGGTCACGCCGTCGGCGCCGCGGCCCTCGTCGCCCAGGAGAAGGGCGTCTCCGTGCCGCTGCCCGGGCGCGTGGTGGCCCAGGTGCTCTACCTGCAGATCGTCGCCTTCGGCGGCATGCGCCGGTACCTGCGCGGCGACCGCGTCCTGCGCTGGGACAAGCCGGCCCGCTGAGGCGCCGAGGTGCCCGCGAGCGGGCCGCGGGTCTCCCGCGGCCCGCTCGCGGGCGTCCCGCTCAGCGCGACATCACGACGCGGCCCGCGACGCTGGCGCGCCCGGTGGTCACGCCCTTGACGTAGGCCCAGTGCTGCTCGGCGAGCGCCTCCTGGCGCATCACCTTGCGCTGCGCCGCACGCACGGCGTACCCGCCGGCCAGCGCCGTGGTGAGCAACCGGTGGGTCAGCGCGCCGTGGTGGCGGGAGAGGTAGCGCGACATCGCCGCGCCGCGCAGCCGCAGCATCTCCAGCGACGGGGCGCCCGAACCGCCGGCGGCGTGCGGCACCAGCAGGTCCGTGCGCAGCTTCTCGTGCATCCCGCGCTCGCGCGCCGCCCGCCCGAAGGCCATGTCCTCGTTGTAGACGTAGAAGTCCTCGTCGAAGGCGCCCAGTTCGAGGAACGTGCTGCGGCGCACCGCCATGCAGGCACCCGTCGTCCAGTCGACGTCGATGCGCTCGCCGGGTTCCGGGCGCGCGTACAGCCCCGCGCGCGGCAGCACCTTGTGCAGGCCCGCGGAGTGGACGAGGGCGCGGCGGACCGTGGGTTCCCAGCCGCCGACGCCGAGCTCCACCCGGCCGTCCACGCCGACCATCGTCGCCGCGCTCGCCGCGCACGTCGGGTCCTCGGCGACGTCGGCGACGATCGCCTCGAGGACCTCCATCGAGGGCCGCGAGTCGGGGTTGCCGAAGACGACGAACTCGTGGGTCGAGGTGCGGGCGCCGGCGTTGGCCGCCCGGGCGAAACCCTTCCCGCCGCCCGAGTCGACGTAGCGCCCGGCGGGCCGCGCCTCGACGACCTCCCGCACGCCGTCGGAGTTGCCCGCGTTGTCCACGACGACCACGGGCAGCGACGGGGGCAAGCCCTCGAGGAGGCCGGCGATCTGGTGGGCGCTGCGGTAGCTGACCAGGACGAGTTCGACGTCGTGCACCGCGTCAGGGTAGCCACCGGGTCCCCGGGGCGGCAGGGGATCGGGGTCCGCGCGGGGCCCGACGGGGCCCGCGCGCACGCGGGGCGCTGCTCCTTCACCCGTGCGGGCGCAGCCGCCCGGGCGAGCGGGTGCACCGGGCGGGCCGCCCCTGCCCCACGCTGGTGCCCACGGGGCCGCACCGAGCGCCCCGGCGCCGCAGCGGCATGGTCCATGCTGTGGTCGTGGTCAACGGGGGAGCGGCAGTGGGCGCAGACGGGCGGGGCACCGGGCGGCGGAGGGCCTGGGTGGTGGCCAAGCAGCTGCCGGCGACGACGGACTCCGGGGGGCGCCAGCGCACGCGGGCCGTCGTCGACGCCTACGCCGAGGTGTTCGACGAGGTGCACGTGGTCGGGTTCGACGCCTGGCCCGGCTGGCGCGAGGCGCTGCCGGGGCACGTGCAGGTGCACGAGGTGCTCGCCCCGCGCCCGACGCCGCGGGCCGTGCTGCGCGGGTCGGTGTTCGCCGGCAAGTGGTTCTCCCAGCAGCTGCAGGACGTGCTGCGGGCCGGTGTGCGCCCCGGGGACGTGGTGCACGTGGACTTCCCGCAGATGGCCGTCAACGTGCCCGACGGCGTGCAGGTCGACGTCCTCGACCTGCACAACGTCGAGTCCGACCTGGTCGCCCGCCGGCTGCGCACCGAGCACCCGCGCCTGCGGCTGCTGCTGGCGCCGGAGGTCGCGCGCTTCCGCCGCTTCGAGTTCGCGGCGGCCGCCCGGGCGCGCGCCGTCACGGCCTGCAGCCGCCGCGACCAGGAGGTCCTGCAGCGGCACGGCATCGCCAGCACCTTCGTGCCCAACGGGGTCACCACGGCGCCCGTGGTCCCCTCCGCGCCGCCGGGCGGGCGGCGGGCGCTGTTCGTGGGCGCGATGGACTACGGGCCGAACAAGGCCTCGCTGCGCTGGTTCCTCGACGAGGTGTGGCCGCGGGTGGTGCGCCGGGTGCCGCAGGCGCGCTTCGACGCGGTGGGGCGCGGCCTGGCCGCCAGCCACCCCCGCCCGGAGGGGGAGCCGGAGGGCGCGCGGTTCCACTCCGACGTGGCCTCCGTCGACCCGTTCTACGAGGCCGCCGACGTGTGCGTGGTCCCGCTGCTCTCCGGCGGGGGCACCAAGATCAAGCTCGTCGAGGCGCTGTCGCGGGGACGTGCCGTGGTGACCACGAGCCTGGGGCTGGAAGGGCTGGAGGAGCACCGCTCGGTGCTGCGCGTGGCCGACGGCGCCGAGGCCTTCGCGGACGCGCTGGCCGAGCTGCTGGAGGACACCGCGCAGGCCGCCGCGCTGGGCTCGGCGGCCGCCGAGGTCGCCCGCTCGTTCTCCTGGCCGCACGCGATGACTCCTCTGCGTGACCTGTTGTCTGCTCTACGTCGCGAATGAGCGGCAGACGGAGGGTGATCGGCCGCAGACGGGCCATATCACGCTCCGTGTTCGAAGTGCTGTAGTAGCCTCGCGGCAGCACTTCGACGGGGAACCGGTGGCTCGGATTCGTGGGGGGTTCGGACCGCCACCGGTGATCACCCCGACCGTTCGACGAGTGCCTTCCCCCACGTGTGGTGACGGCCCGCCGGTCGCTAGCGACCGGCCGAGCCCGCCGACGACGATTCGCATCGAGCCGATCCGAGTGAGGGAAAGATCAGCATGACCCAGACGCCCGTCTCCGAGATCCCCGTCGTCATCCTCTGCGGTGGCATGGGAACCCGACTGCGCGAGGCCAGCGAGAAGCTGCCCAAGCCGCTGGTGGACATCGGCGGCCGGCCGATCCTCTGGCACATCATGAAGCTCTACAGCTCGTACGGGTTCCGCAAGTTCGTCCTGTGCCTGGGCTACAAGAGCGACCTCATCAAGAGGTACTTCCTCGACTACCGCATCAACGCCGGGGACTTCACGCTCGACCTCTCCTCGCAGGACTCCCCGACCTACCACACCAACGGTGTGCAGGAGGACTGGGAGATCACCTTCGTCGAGACCGGCCTGACCACCGCGACCGCCGCCCGCATCAAGCGCGTCGAGCAGCACCTGACCGCCGACAAGTTCCTGCTCACCTACGGCGACGGCCTCGGCGACGTCGACGTCACCAAGACCCTGCGCGACCACGAGGCCGGCGGCCGCCTGGCCACCGTCACCGCCGTGCACCCCAGCAGCCGCTACGGCGAGATGCACGTCACGGGCGACACCGTCACCGAGTTCAACGAGAAGCCGACCCTGGCCGACGGCTGGGTGAACGGCGGGTTCTTCGTCTTCGACCGCGCGTTCGCGGACAAGTACCTCGAGGACGACCCGGACATGATGCTCGAGCAGAAGCCGCTGCAGACCGTCGCCCGCGACGGCCAGCTGACGGTCTCCCAGCACGAGGGCTACTGGCTGGGCATGGACACCTTCCGCGAGTGGACCGAGTTCAACAAGCTCTGGGACTCCGGCAAGGCCCCGTGGAAGACCTGGGAAGACTGAGACCGAGGAACCGGAGAACCGCTGTGAAGATCGTCGTCACCGGCACCGAGGGCTACCTCGGCTGCCTGCTCGCCCCGACCCTGCTGGAGTCCGGCCACTCGGTGCTGGGCATCGACACCGGCTACTACAAGCAGGGCTGGCTCTACAACGGCGTCACCGCCTCGGTGGAGACGCTCGCCAAGGACATCCGCCACGTCACGGTCGAGGACCTGCGCGGCGCCGACGCCGTCGTGCACATGGCCGAGCTGTCCAACGACCCGCTCGGTGAGCTGATCCCCGACGTCACCTACGTGGTGAACCACAAGGGCTCGGTGCGCCTGGCCGAGACCGCCAAGGCGGCCGGCGTCTCCCGCTTCGTCTACATGTCCAGCTGCTCCGTCTACGGCGTGGCCGAGGACACCGTCGACGAGACCTCGCCGGTCAACCCGCAGACCGCCTACGCCGAGTGCAAGGCGCTCGTCGAGCGCGACGTCGCGCCGCTGGCCGACGACGACTTCTCGCCGACCTTCATGCGCAACGCGACCGCCTACGGCGCCTCGCCCCGCCAGCGCTTCGACATCGTGCTCAACAACCTCGCCGGCCTGGCCTACACCACCGGCAAGATCGCGATGACCTCCGACGGCTCGCCCTGGCGGCCGCTGGTGCACGGCCTGGACATCGCCAAGTCGATCCGCGCCGTCCTCGACGCCCCCCGCGAGGCGATCCACAACCAGATCTTCAACGTGGGCGACTCCGAGCAGGTCTACCGCGTCCGCGAGATCGCCGAGGCCGTCGGCCGCGCGCTGCCCGAGGCCGAGATCACCTTCGGCGAGAGCAACGGCGACAACCGCTCGTACAAGGTGAACTTCGACAAGATCCACTCCACCCTCGAGGGGTTCCGCTGCGACTGGAACGCCGACAAGGGCGCCCAGCAGCTGGTCGACGTCTTCAAGGCCATCGCCCTGGACGAGGAGACGTTCAAGGGCAAGGGGCACACCCGCCTCAAGCAGCTCGAGCACCTCATCCGCACCGAGCAGCTCGACAAGGAGCTGTTCTGGCGCGTCCAGCCGACCTCCGGGATCGCCCAGTGAAGATCCAGACCACCCACATCGAGGGCGTCGCGATCATCGAGCTCGAGGAGCGCGCGGACGACCGCGGGTTCTTCGCCCGCTCGTTCTGCCGCGAGGAGTTCCTCGCGGCCGGGCTGAACCCGGCCGTCGAGCAGTGCAACCTGTCCTTCAACCACAAGGCCGGGACGCTGCGCGGGATGCACACCCAGGTCGACCCGGCCCCGGAGGCCAAGCTGGTGCGCTGCACCGCCGGCGCGATCCAGGACATCATCGTCGACCTGCGCCCGGACTCCCCGACGCGCTTCCAGCACGTCGCCGTCGAGCTCACCGCGGACAACCGCCGCGCGCTCTACGTGCCGGAGCACTTCGCCCACGGCTACCTCACGCTGACCGACGGTGCCGAGGTCACCTACCAGGTGAGCCAGGCGTACACCCCCGGCACCGAGCGCGGCCTGCGCTACGACGACCCCGACCTCGCCCTGCCCTGGGCGCGCGACGTGGCCGTCATCAGCGACAAGGACAAGAGCTGGACGCTGCTGGCCGACGGGGCGGTGCTCTCTTGATCATCGTCGACAAGGCGCTGCAGCAGCGCCAGGCCGAGGGCCGCCCGATCCGGGTGGCCCTCGTGGGCGCCGGGTTCATGGGCCGCGGCTTCGTCAACCAGGTCGTCAACTCCGTGCCCGGCATGGAGCTCGTCGCCATCGCCAACCGCACCGTCTCCAAGGCGCGCGACGCCTACGAGCAGGCCGGGGTCACCGGCGTGGTCGAGGCCGACGACGCGGCCGCCGTCGACAAGGCGATCTCGCAGGGCAAGCCCGTCGTCTCGGGCTCCTACGAGGCCGTCGTCGACGCGGGTCAGGTCGAGGCGGTCGTCGAGGCCACCGGCAACACCGAGTACGGCGCCCACGTCGTCGTCCGCGCCATCGACGCGGGCAAGCACGTCGTGCTGCTCAACGCCGAGGTCGACGGCACCGCCGGCCTCGCGCTGCGCACCCGCGCCGAGAAGGCCGGTGTCATCTACACCGGCTGCGACGGCGACCAGCCCGGCGTGCAGATGAACCTCATCCGGTTCGTCCGCTCCATCGGTGTCACCCCGCTCGTCTCCGGCAACATCAAGGGCCTGCAGGACGAGTACCGCAACCCCACCACCCAGGAGGGGTTCGCCAAGCAGTGGGGCCAGGACCCCTACATGGTGACGAGCTTCGCCGACGGCACCAAGGTGTCCTTCGAGCAGGCCCTGGTCGCCAACGCGGCCGGGTTCTCGGTGGAGAAGCGCGGCATGCGCGGCGCCGACCACCGCGGGCACGTCGACGAGCTGACCACGCACTACGACGTGGACCAGCTCAAGGAGCTCGGCGGCGTCGTCGACTACGTCGTCGGCTCCAAGCCGGGCCCGGGCGTCTACGTCCTCGGCACCCACGACGACCCCAAGCAGCAGCACTACCTGAACCTGTACAAGCTCGGCACCGGCCCGCTGTACTCGTTCTACACGCCCTACCACCTGTGCCACTTCGAGGTGCCGCTCACGGTCGCGCGCGCGGTGCTGTTCGCCGACGCCGCCATCGTGCCCGGTGACGAGGTGAAGGTCGAGGTCGTCACCACGGCCAAGACCGACCTCGCCGCCGGCAAGGAGATCGACCGCCTCGGCGGCTACGACTCCTACGGCGTGGCCGAGACCTACGAAACCACCAGGGCGCAGAACCTGCTGCCCATGGGGGTCGCCGAGGGCGCCGTCCTCAAGCACGCCGTGAAGAAGGACCAGGTCCTCACCTACGACGACGTGGTCCTGCCGCAGGGCCGGCTCATCGACGCCCTGCGCGCCGAGCAGGCCGCCCTGCTCGCGCACTGACGCACTGACGCACCGCGCGACGCGCGCGGCGCACGACGACGGCCCCCGGGTTCCCGCCCGGGGGCCGTCGTCGTCCGCCGCCCCTCCGAGGACCTCCCGCCGGGCGGCTAGGGTCCCGCTCGTGCAGACGGCAGGCAGGCTCGACGTCGCGGTCATCGGAGCGGGCCGGGTCGGCCCCGTCCTCGGCGCGGCGCTGCGGGCCGCCGGGCACCGGGTCACCGGGATCGCGGCGCGCACCCGCGGCGCCGCCGAGCGCGTCGAGGCGCTGCTGCCCGGGGTGCCCTGGACCTCGCCGGCCGGGGCGTTCGCGGCCGACCTCGTCCTGCTCGCCGTCCCCGACGACGTCCTCGGCCCGCTCGTGGCCGAGCTGGCCGGTGCCGTGCGCCCCGGGCAGCTGCTGGTGCACACGTGCGGGCTGCACGGCACCGGCGTGCTCGCCCCCGCCGCGGCGCGCGGCGCGCTGCCGATGGCGCTGCACCCGGCCATGACGTTCACCGGCACCTCCCTGGACCTGCAGCGGCTGCGGGGGGCGGCCGTGGCCGTCACCACCCCGCCCGTCCTGCTGCCCGTCGCCGACGCGCTCGTGCGCGAGTGGGGCTCGGTGCCCGTGGCCGTCGCCGACGCCGACCGCGAGCTCTACCACGCGGCCCTCGCGCACGGCGCGAACCACCTCGTCACCCTCGTCGCCCAGGCGCTGCGGGCCGCGCGGGCCGCGGTGGGCGAGGAGGCCGGGCGGGTGCTGCGGCCGCTGCTGGCGGCCGCCCTGGAGAACGCCCTGGACGCCGGGGACGCCGCCCTCACCGGTCCGGTCGCCCGCGGGGACGCCGGCACCGTGGCCACCCACCTGCGCGTCCTCGCCGAGCGGGTGGACCCGGCCACCGCCGCCACGTACGCGCTGCTGGGCGCCCTGGCCGCCGAGCGCGCGCAGGCCGACGGCCGCCTGCCCGAGCGGGCGGCCCGGGCCCTGCGCGAGCAGCTGCGCGCCGGCGAGGACACTGGCACCCCGTGAGCCTCGTCGTCACCCGCACCCGCGCCGAGCTGGCCGCAGCCCGCTCGGCCCTGCCCGGACCCGTCGCCGTCGTCATGACGATGGGCGCCCTGCACGCCGGGCACGCCACCCTCGTCGAGCAGGCCCGCCGCCGCGCCGCCTCCGTCCTGGTCACCGTCTTCCTCAACCCGCTGCAGTTCGGCCCGGGCGAGGACCTGGCCCGCTACCCGCGCACCCTGGACGAGGACCTGCGGCTGGCCGAGGCGTGCGGCGCCGACGTGGTCTTCGCCCCGGGCCCGGACGTGGTCTACCCCGACGGCGACCCGGGGGTGCGCGTCAGCGCCGGCCCGCTGGGCGCCGTGCTGGAGGGCGCCAGCCGCCCCGGCCACTTCGACGGCGTCCTGACCGTCGTCGCCAAGCTGCTGCACCTGACCCGCGCCGACCTGGCGTTCTTCGGGCAGAAGGACGCCCAGCAGCTGCTGCTGGTGCGCCGGATGGTCCGCGACCTCGACATGGGCGTGGAGGTCGTCGCCGTGCCGACGGTGCGCGAACCCGACGGCCTGGCGATGTCCAGCCGCAACCGCTACCTGACGCCGTTCGACCGCGAGGTCGCCCTCGTGCTGCCGCGCGCCCTCGCCGCGGGGGCCGCCGCCGCCGCGGAGGGGCCGAGCGCGGTGCGCCGCGCCGCCCGCGACGTGCTGCGCGCCGAACCCGCCGCCCGCGTCGACTACCTGGCCCTCGTCGACCCGCACGACCTGGCCGACGTGCCCGAGCACCACCGCGGCGAGGCGCTGCTCGCGCTCGCGGCGCGGGTGGGTCCCACCCGCCTCATCGACAACGTCCCGCTGCTCGTCGGGCGCTCCGCGGGCTGATGCGCGGGCCGGTGCGCGGGCCGGTGCGCGGGCGCCGGGGCGGGCCCGGCGCGGCGGATAGCCTTGCCCCGTGAGCGAGACGCAGGCCCCGCGGGCCGGGACGAACGAGGCGCAGGACGCGGTGGACGCGGTGGACGAGGAGTTCGAGGACCTGCCCGAGCAGGTGCGGGTCCGCAGGGACAAGCGCGAGCGCATCCTCGCCGAGGGCGGGCAGGCCTACCCCGTCTCCGTCCCGCGGACCGCGTCGCTGGCCGAGGTCCGCGAGCGCCACGCCGCCCTGCAGCCGGGGGAGGAGACCGACGACGTCGTGGGCGTCACCGGCCGGGTGGTCTTCCTGCGCGGCACCGGGAAGCTGGCCTTCGCGACGCTGCAGGAGGGCGACGGCACCCGCCTGCAGGCGATGGTCTCGCGCGACGGGGTCGGCGAGGACGCCCTCGCGGCGTGGAAGGCGGACGTCGACCTCGGCGACATCGTCTTCGTGCACGGCCGGGTCGTCTCCTCCCGCCGCGGGGAGCTGTCGGTGATGGCCGACTCCTGGCAGCTGGCCTCGAAGGCGTTGCGCCCGTTGCCCGTCCTGCACCGGGAGCTGTCCGAGGAGACCCGCGTCCGGCAGCGCTACGTGGACCTCATCGTCCGCGAGGCCGCCCGCACGAACGTGCGCGCGCGCTCGGCCGTCGTGCGCTCGCTGCGCCGCACGCTGGAGGACCGCGCGTTCCTGGAGGTCGAGACGCCGATGCTGCAGGTCCAGCACGGCGGCGCCAGCGCCCGGCCGTTCGTGACGCGCTCGAACGCGTTCGACACCGACCTGTACCTGCGCATCGCCCCCGAGCTGTTCCTCAAGCGCTGCGTCGTCGGCGGCATCGAGCGGGTGTTCGAGATCAACCGCAACTTCCGCAACGAGGGCGCGGACTCCACGCACTCGCCGGAGTTCGCGATGCTCGAGGCCTACCAGGCCTGGGGCGACTACGACTCCATCGGCGAGCTGACCCGCACGCTGGTGCAGAACGCCGCGCAGGACGCCTTCGGCGGGCACGTGGTGACGCTGGCCGACGGCAGCGAGTACGACCTCGGCGGCGAGTGGGCCTCGATCTCGATGTACCCCTCGCTGTCGGAGTCGCTGGGCGAGGAGATCACCCCCGTCACCTCCCGCGAGCACCTGATCTCGCTCGCGGAGCGGCTGGGGATCGGCGTCGACACCGTCCGCTGGACGCACGGAAAGCTCGTCGAGGAGCTGTGGGAACACCGGATCGCCGATTCCCTGGATTCCCCGACGTTCGTGCGCGACTTCCCCGTGGAAACCTCGCCGCTGGTGCGCGCGCACCGCAGCCTCGAAGGCGTCGTGGAGAAGTGGGACCTGTACGTGCGCGGTTTCGAGCTGGCCACCGGGTATTCCGAGCTCGTCGACCCGGTCGTGCAGCGCGCCCGCTTCACCGAGCAGGCCCGCCTGGCCGACCTCGGCGACGACGAGGCCATGCGCATCGACGAGGACTTCCTGCGCGCCCAGGAGCACGGCATGCCGCCTTGCGGCGGCATGGGCATGGGCGTGGACCGCCTGCTCATGGCCCTCACCGGTCTCGGCATCCGCGAGACGATCACGTTCCCGCTGGTCAAGCCGCGCTGAGCCGTGCCGCGGCCCGGTGCGGGGCGACGTAGCCTGGTGGGGTGGACTACCTCGCCGCGCTGCTGCCCTCCGCCGGGCTGCTGGTCCTGTTCGTCCTGCTGATCCGCTCGGTGCTGCACGCCGACCGCCGTGAACGGGCCGCCGCCGCGCGGGCCCGTTCCGAGCGGGCCGCCGCGACGGAAAGCCCGGCGCCGCGTGAAGGCGCTTCCTGAGGCCTTTCCCCTCCTTTTCGGCGAGGATTTGACCGGCGCGCTCGGAATGCGCAAGAGTGATCCCGGACTCCCGCACGCCGCGGTCGGGTCGCTTTTCTTGCGAAAGGGTGCAGCCTGATGGCGCAGAAGGTGCAGGTCCTGCTCGTCGACGACATCGACCAGGGGGAGGCCGCCGAGACGGTGACCTTCGCCCTCGACGGGGTCAGCTACGAGATCGACCTCTCCGAGGAGCACGCCTCCGCGCTGCGCGAGGCCTTCGCCCCCTGGGTGGGGCACGCCCGGCGCGTCGGCGGCCGCGGCGGCGGCGCCGGCAAGCGCGCCTCCGCCCCCAAGCAGGCGGCCAAGGCCCCCGCCGGCGGCGAGGGCGGCGGCGGTGGCCGCGACACCGGCGAGGTCCGCACCTGGGCCCGCGAGAACGGCTACACCGTCTCCGACCGCGGCCGCATCTCCGCCGAGATCCTCCAGGCCTTCGACGACGCCCACTGAGGCGCTCCCCGTCCCGGCGCCCGGTCCCGCACCCGCGGGGCCGGGCGCTCGTGCGTGCGGCGGGCGCCCCACCCCCGCCCGGGCGCCCGCCCCGTGATCACTTCCGTCGGTGCGGCGCCCCCCCTGGGGCGGTCGGCGGCGGGGCGCCGGTGCACCCTGCGCCGTAGCCGGGGTGAGCCGGTCGATGGATGCGGCCCGCGCGCGCCGGCGGCCACGATCGGGACGTACCCCGGCGACGCGCCCTCCGCGCGGCGTCCCCGTCCACCACTCGAAGGGCTGCTCATGATCGAGGCGGTCGGCCTGCGCAAGGTCTACGGCAAGAAGGTCGCCGTGCACGACCTCAGCTTCACCGTGCGCCCGGGCATCGTCACCGGGTTCCTCGGACCGAACGGGTCCGGCAAGTCCACCACCATGCGGATGGTCATGGGGCTGGACCGGCCCACGGCCGGGCAGGTCCTCGTCGACGGGCGGCCCTTCGCCCAGCACCGCGCCCCGCTGTCGGCGGTCGGCGCGCTGCTGGACGCCAAGGCCGTGCACACCGGGCGCTCGGCCCACCGGCACCTGCAGTCCATGGCCGCCACGGCCGGCATCCCCCGCTCGCGCGTGGACGAGGTCGTCGACCTCGTCGGCCTGCGCGAGGTCGCCCGCAAGCGCGCGGGCGGCTTCTCGCTGGGCATGGGGCAGCGCCTCGGCATCGCCTCCGCCCTGCTGGGCGACCCGGCGACGGTCATGTTCGACGAGCCGGGCAACGGCCTGGACCCCGACGGCATCCTGTGGATCCGCAACCTCATGAAGGAGCTGGCCTCCCAGGGCCGGGCCGTCTTCGTCTCCTCGCACCTCATGAGCGAGATGGCGCTGACCGCCGAGCACCTCGTCGTCATCGGCAAGGGCCGGCTCATCGCCGACGAGAGCGTGCAGTCCTTCATCGACCGCGTGCAGCCGCGCGGCGTCACCGTGCGCTCGCCGCAGGTGTCCCAGCTGACCGACCTCGTCGTCGACGGCGGCGGGACGCTGCGCCCGGTGGACGACGGGGCCTTCGAGGTGCGCGGCATGTCGGCCGTCGCCATCGGCGACGCCGCCGCGGCCCGCGGGGTCGCGCTGCACGAGCTGACCACCGTCCGGGCCTCCCTGGAGGAGGCGTTCATGGAGCTCACCGCGAGCGCCGTGGAGTACCAGGCGCACGGCACCGCCGCGGACGGCCCGCAGCCCGCCGTCGCCGTCGTCCCCGACCGCACCCGCGAGGAGGTGGCCCGGTGAGCACCGCGGCCCTGGAGAAGCAGCAGTTCACCCCGGTCGAGCGCCGGGTCACCTTCGGCGGCCTGCTGCGCTCGGAGTGGATCAAGTTCTGGAGCGTGCGCTCCATCGTCGTGACCATGGTGGTGGCCTTCGTCGCCGTCGTCGGCCTGGGCGTCCTGCTGGCGTGGGCCACCTCCTCCGCCTTCGCCGACCCGGAGACGGCCCGGGAGATGGCCGCGCAGGGGTTCGACCCCGTCGCCGCCAGCCTGCAGGGCGCGCAGATGGCCAGCCTCATCGTCGCCGCCGTCGGCGTCATCGTCATCGCCGGCGAGTTCTCCACCGGGATGATCCGCACCTCCTTCGCCGCCGCCCCCGGTCGGCTGGGGGTCTTCGCGGCCAAGGCCGTCGTCCTGGCCGTCTCCGTCGCGGCGGTGATGGCCGTCGCGGTCTTCCTGGCCTTCCTGCTGGGGCAGGCGGTCCTGGAGACCAAGGACGTGGGCGCCTCGCTGGGCGACGACGACGTGGTGCGGGCGCTGCTGGGCAACGTGGCCATGCTCACGGGCTTCGCCCTGTCGGGCCTGGCCGTGGGGGCGCTGCTGCGCAACTCCGCGGGCGCCATCTGCACCGTGCTCGCCGCGATCTTCGTCGTGCCGCTGCTGCTCATGGCCGTGCCCGAGTCCTGGGGCGGCGAGGGCATCCGCGAGTTCTACTTCACCAACACCACGACCAACTTCGTCAACGTCACCAGCCAGCCGGTCTTCCTGGACCCGCTGCCCGGCCTGGCGGTGTTCGCGGCCTGGATCGCGGTGCTGCTCGGCCTCGGTGCGCTGGCGCTGAAGACCCGCGACGTCTGAGCCCACCGCACCCGCGGGGCGCCGGACGGCCCGTCGACCACCCAGGGGGGGAGTGGTCGGCGGGCCGTCCGCGCTCCCGGCGGGCCCCGCTGCGGCGAAGTCGCTTGACAGTCGATGAAAACCTTTGCACTGTGAGCAGCAACAACGGCGTCGGGGGTGCTGCATGGCTGTGACCATCCACGAGGTGGCCCGCCGGGCCGGCGTGTCCGTCTCGACCGTCTCGCGCGCCCTGGCGGTGCCCGACCTGGTGCGCGCCAGCACCCGCGACCGCGTCCTGGCGGTGGCCGAGGAGCTCGGCTACCAGCCCAACCGGGCCGCGCGCGGGCTCATCACGGGGCGCACCGGCAACATCGGCGTCGTCGTCCCCGACGTCGCCAACCCCTTCTTCAGCGCCGTGCTCAAGGGCGCCCACGCCCGGGCCCGCGAGGCGGGGCAGGTCGTCTTCCTCGCCGACTCCGCCGAGGACTCCCGCGTGGAGGCCGAGCTGGTCGCGGCCATGGGCAAGCAGGTCGACGGCATCGTCCTGTGCTCGGCCCGGATGGGCGACGAGGAGCTCGAGCGCAGCGCCGGCTCGACGCCCATGGTGCTGGTGAACCGCCGCAAGGCCGGGCTGCCCAGCGTGCTCATGGACTCCGCCGACGGCATGCGCCAGGCCGTCGAGCACGTCGCCGCGCTCGGCCACCGCCGCATCGCCCACCTCAGCGGCCCGGTGCGCTCCTGGTCCTCCGCCGAGCGGCTGCGCGGCCTGCGCGAGGCCGCCGCCGCCAGCGGCGTCGAGGCCGTCGAGATCGGGCCCTTCCCGCCCACCTTCGAGGCCGGGCTGCCCGCCGCCGACCTCGTGCTGGCCAGCGGGGCCACCGCCGTGCTGGCCTACAACGACCTCATGGCGCTCGGCGTGCTCAACCGCCTCGCCGTCCGCGGCGTCGTGGTGCCCGCCGAGATGAGCGTCGTGGGCTTCGACGGCACCCAGGTGTCCGCCATGACCACCCCGGCCCTCACCACCGTGGGGATGCCGACGGAGACGGCCGGGCGGGCGGCGGTGGAGCTGCTGCTCGACGTCCTGGCCCGCCCCGAGCACCACTCCGAGGCCGCGCGGACGCTGCCGTGCCAGCTCGTCGTCCGCTCCACCACCGTCCCGCCGCTGCCGCAGGCCGTGCGCGCCGGCGCCCCCGCCCGACTGGAGGCCCTCACGTGACGACGTCC
>NZ_JAAALL010000190.1 GCF_009906315.1 Kineococcus vitellinus
GACGCGTCGCGTCGGAGCGGGACGGCAGAATGCCGGGCATGCCTCGCAAGACCGCACCTGCCCCGCCGCCCGACGTCCCCGAGCGGATCGTCGACATCGACGTCGAGCAGGAGATGCAGGGGGCCTTCCTGGAGTACGCCTACTCGGTCATCTACTCGCGCGCCCTGCCCGACGCCCGCGACGGCCTCAAGCCCGTCCAGCGGCGCATCCTCTACATGATGCAGGACATGGGCCTGCTGCCCACCCGCGCGCACGTGAAGTCGGCCCGCGTGGTCGGCGAGGTCATGGGCAAGCTGCACCCGCACGGCGACGTCGCGATCTACGACGCGCTGGTGCGCCAGGCGCAGCCGTTCACGATGCGGCTGCCGCTGGTGGACGGGCACGGCAACTTCGGCTCCCTGGACGCCGGCCCGGCCGCGCAGCGCTACACCGAGGCGCGGATGGCGCCGGCGGCGCTGCTGATGACCACGGGCCTGGACGAGGACGTCGTCGACTTCGTCCCCAACTACGACGACCGGCTCACCGAGCCCGGCGTGCTGCCGGCGGCGTTCCCCAACCTGCTCGTCAACGGCGCCAGCGGCATCGCGGTCGGCATGGCCACCAACATGCCGCCGCACAACCTCATCGAGGTCGTGGCCGCCGCGCGCCACCTCATCAAGCACCCCGACGCGGGGCTGCCGGCGCTCATGCGCTTCGTGCCGGGCCCGGACTTCCCCACCGGCGGGCGCGTGGTCGGCCTGGAGGGCATCAAGGACGCCTACGCCTCCGGGCGCGGGACGTTCCGCACCCGCGCGAGCGTGCGGGTGGAGAAGGTCGGCCGCCGCCAGGCGCTGGTCGTCACCGAGCTGCCCTACGGGGTGGGTCCCGAGCGGCTCATCGAGAAGATCGCCGACAGCGTCAAGAACAAGCGCCTGCAGGGCGTCGCGGACGTCACGGACCTCTCCGACCGCACCCGCGGGCTGCACCTGGTCATCGAGGTGAAGAACGGCTTCGTCCCCGAGGCCGTGCTGGAGCAGCTGTACCGGCTCACCCCGATGGAGGAGACGTTCGGCATCAACAACGTCGCCCTGGTCGACGGCCAGCCGCGCACGCTGGGGCTGCTCGAGCTGCTGCAGGTGTTCATCGCGCACCGCCTGGACGTGGTGCGCCGGCGCACGAGCTTCCGCCTCACCCGGGCCAGCGACCGCCTGCACCTGGTCGACGGGCTGCTCGTGGCGATCGTCGACATCGACGAGGTCATCGCGATCGTGCGCGGCAGCGACGACGCGGGGATCGCGCTGTCGCGGCTGACGGAGCGCTTCGCGCTCTCCGAGCCGCAGGGCCGCTACATCCTCGACATGCAGCTGCGCCGGCTCACCCGGTTCTCGCGCATCGAGCTGGAGCGCGAGCAGGCCGAGCTGCGGGCGACGATCGCGCAGCTGCAGGCGATCCTGGACGACGAGGGCCGGCTGCGCTCGCTGGTCGGCGACGAGCTGGCCGCGGTCGCCGCCGAGCACGGCTCGCCGCGGCGGACGGTGCTGCTCACCTCGGCCGGGCCGGCGCCGGGCGCGGCGACGCAGCTGGAGATCACCGACGACCCGTGCCACGTCCTGCTCAGCTCGACGGGGCTGCTGGCGCGCACGGCCACCGCCGAGCCGCTGGGCACCGAGGGCCGGCGCAGCAAGCACGACCTCGTCGTCTCCGCCGCCCCCGCCACCGCGCGCGGGTACGTGGGGCTGCTCACCTCCGCCGGGCGGCTGGTGCGCGTGCCGGTGCTGGACCTGCCGGTGCTGCCGCCCACCAACGGCCGCCCGACGCTGTCCGGCGCTGCGGCGGTGAAGGAGTTCGTCACCTTCGGCAAGGGCGAGCGGGCGCTGGGGCTGGTGCCGCTGCCGGTGGCCGGCGTGCAGGACCCCGACGACCCGGGGTTCGCGCTGGCGACGGCGACGGGCGTGGTCAAGCGGGTCGTGCTGGAGGCGCTGGGCACCCGCGAGGAGGTGGACGTCATCGCGCTCAAGGACGTCACCGCCCGCCAGCGCGACGAGGTCGTGGCCGCGGTGCAGCTGACCACCGGCGAGGAGGACCTGGTCCTGGTCTCCTCCGACGCGCAGCTGCTGCGCTTCCCCGCGGCGCTGGTGCGCCCGCAGGGGCGCGGTGCGGCGGGCGTGGCGGGGATCCGGCTCTCCCCCGGTGCGCGGGTGGTGTCGATGACGGCCGTGGAGGCCGACGACCCGGACGCGGTCGTCGTCACGGTCGCCGGGGACTCCGCGGGCGGCACCGGCCAGCTGGGTTCGGCGAAGGTGACGCCGCTGGCGGAGTACCCGGCCAAGGGGCGGGCCACCGGCGGCGTGCGCTGCCACCGCTTCGCCCGCGGCGAGGACGCGCTGCTGCTGGCGTGGGCCGGGCGCGGGCCCGCCGAGGCGGCGACGCCGACGGGGACGGCGGTGGCGCTGCCCGAGGTGCCCGGCCGCCGCGACGGCTCGGGCACCGCGCTGGACAAGCCGGTCGCCGCGATCGCGGGCCCGCCCGTCCTCTGAGCCCGGCGGGGGGGTGCCGACGAGGTGCGGTCGGGCCCCCCACCTGCTCGGATGGCGCACGACCCGTCGAGGCGCGGCGGGCCGGACGACGGGAGCGGCACGTGAGCGGGGACTCCGAGGGGTCGAGGCAGCACGAGGACGGGGGCCTGGGGGCGGTGCACCCGTGGGCGGTGCACGAGGGCGAGCTGGACGTGGCCGCGCTGGAGCGCACCGAGTCGCTGTTCGCCCTCTCCGACGGGCGCGTCGGCGTGCGCGGGTCCCTCGACGAGGGCTCCCCGTGCGGCAGCCCCGGCACCTACCTCAGCGGCGCCCACGAGCTGTGGCCGCTGACCTACCCCGAGTACAGCTACGGGTACCCGCAGGTGGCCGAGCGGCTCGTCGCGGTGCCCGACCCCACGCTCGTGGAGCTGTTCGTGGGCCCCGAGCGCCTCGACGTGCGCACCGGCGAGCTGCACGCCCACGAGCGCACCCTGGACCTGCGCGCGGGCTCGCTGCGCCGCGAGCTGGAGTGGACCTCCCCCGACGGCGCGCAGGTGCGGGTGCGCTCCGAGCGCGTGGTGCCCCTGGACCGCCCGGGGCTGCTGGCCGTGGACTACCGGGTGCAGGTGCTCGGCGCGGCGCAGGAGGTCGAGGTGCGCTCGGCGGTGGTGTGCAGCGCGCAGCTGCACGAGCCGGTGACCGAGGCGAGGGCGCGCGGCGGCAGCGTGCGCCAGCGCACCGACGGCAGCGCGCTGGCCGTGGCGGTGGTCTTCGACCACGACGTCACCGGTCCCGCCGACACGCAGGTGCGCACCCACGCCCTCGCCGACCGGGTCGTCACCACCGCGCGCGTGCGGCTGGAGCCCGGGCAGGAGCTGCGGGTGGTGAAGGTGGCGACCCTGGGCTGGGCGCGGCAGGTGGACCGCGAGGCGCTGCTGGAGCGGCTGCGCGCCGAGCTCACCGAGGGCCTGCGGGCCGGCTGGGAGCACCTCGCCGACGAGCAGCGCGCCGTCCTCGACGACTTCTGGCAGCACGCGGACGTGCGCGTCGACGGCGACGAGCGGCTGCAGCAGGCGGTGCGCTTCGCGCTGTTCCACGTCTTCCAGGCGGCCGCGCAGGCCACCGACCGCGGCATCCCCGCCAAGGGGCTGACCGGCACCGGCTACGACGGGCACACCTTCTGGGACACCGAGGTGTTCGTCATGCCGATGCTCAACCACGTGTGGCCGCCGGCCGCCCTGGAGGCGCTGCGCTGGCGGCACGCGATGCTGCCGGCGGCCCGCGACCGGGCCCGGGAGCTGGGCCTGGCGGGGGCGACGTTCCCCTGGCGCACCATCACCGGCCGCGAGAGCTCGGGGTACTGGCCGGCCGGCACCGCGGCGGTGCACCTGAACGCCGACATCGCCGACGCCGCCGTCCGCTACGTGCACGCCACCGGCGACGAGGACGCCGCGCGCGAGCTCGTCACCGACGTCGTCGTGGAGACCGCGCGCTCGTGGGTGGTGCTGGGCCGCGAGGACGAGGAGGGGCGCTTCCACGTCGACGGCGTCACCGGCCCCGACGAGTACAGCGCGCTGGTGGACGACAACGCGTACACCAACCTCATGGCGCAGGCCAACCTGCGCGCCGCGGTGGAGCTGGCGCGGCGCTTCCCCGAGCGCGCCGACGCCCTCGGCGTCGACGAGGACGAGGTGGCCGACTGGGTGCGCCTGGCCGACGCGGTGCACGTGCCGCGCGACCCGGGCACCGGCGTGCACGCGCAGGACGCCGGCTCCACCCAGCGCAAGCGGTGGGACTTCGAGAGCACGTCGCCGGAGCAGTACCCGCTGGCCGACAACTTCCCGTACTTCAGCCTCTACCGGCGCCAGGTGGCCAAGCAGGCCGACCTGGTGCTGGCGATGCAGCTGCGCCCGGAGGCGTTCACGCCCCAGGAGAAGCGCGCCGCGTTCGAGTACTACGAGGAGCTGACGGTGCGCGACTCCTCGCTGTCGGCGTCGGTGCAGGCCGTCGTCGCCGCCGAGGTGGGGCACCTGGAGCTGGCGGCCGACTACGCGCACGAGGCCGCGTTCGTGGACCTGCACGACCTGCGCGGCAAGACCCCCGACGGGCTGCACATCGCCTCCCTGGCCGGGGCCTGGCAGGCGCTGGTGGCCGGCTACGGCGGGATGCGCGACGCCGACGGCCGGCTGGTCTTCGCGCCCCGGCTGCCGGAGGGGCTGCAGGGGCTGTGCTTCCGCACCCGCCACCGCGGCTCCTGCCTGGAGGTCTCGCTCGCGCGCGAGGGCGCGGGGCAGCGGGTGACCTACACCGTCGTCAGCGGCGGAGCGGTCGACACCCGCCACCACGGGGAGGAGTTCACCGTGGAGCCGGACGCCCCGCGCACCTTCGACGTGCCGGAGCTGGGAGAGGCGCTGCCGCGCCCCTCGCAGCCGCGCGGGCGCGACCCGCGCGAGGTGCGCGCCCGGGCGAGCTGAGCGCCGCCGCACCCGGCGGCGCGGGGGCTGGATCCGCGGCCCGGTGCGCGGTAGGCCTGCCTGCCATGGCTGAGCAGACCCCCGACGCGGCGCGCGACGACACGCGGCCCACCCGGCCGGACGCGACGTACCTGGAGGGGGTGCGCGCCGCCACCGAGCGGGCGGCGGCCAGCGCCGTCCCGCTGCGCAGCGCCTTCGCCGGCGCGCCGGCGGCGGTCCTCGACGCCGCCGAGGCCGCCGTGGCGGAGCTGCGCGAGGAGCTGCTGGGGCTGAGCCACCGGCTGCACGCCCAGCCCGAGGAGGCGTTCGCCGAGCACGCCTCCGTGCGCGCGGTCGCGGACCTGCTCGCCGGGCACGGGGTGGACGCGCAGGTCGGGGTGCACGGGCTGCAGACCGCGCTGCGGGCGCGCGTCAGCGCCGGCGAGGGGCCCGTGGTGGCGGTGCTCGCCGAGTACGACGCCCTGCCGGGCGTCGGGCACGGCTGCGGGCACAACGTCATCTGCGCCTCCGCCGTCGGCGCCTTCCTCGCCCTGGCCGCCGCGCTGCGCTCGGGAGCGGTGGGCGGCACCGCGCTGCTGCTGGGCACCCCCGCCGAGGAGGGCGGCGGCGGCAAGGAGCTGATGGCCCGCGACGGCGCCTTCGAGGGCGTGGACGCCGTCGTGATGCTGCACCCGTTCAGCTACGACGTGGCCGTGCAGCCCTTCCTGGGCCGCCGGCAGGTGCGGGCGACGTACACCGGGGTCGCCGCGCACGCCTCGGCCCAGCCGTTCATGGGGCGCAACGCCCTCGACGCCGTCGTGGCCGGCTACCAGGGCGTCGCCATGCTGCGCCAGCACATCAGCCCCGCCGACCGGGTGCATGGCATCGTCGTCGACGGCGGCCAGCGGCCCAACGTGGTGCCCGCGACGGCGTCCTCGGAGTACTACGTGCGCTCGGCCGAACCCGCGACCCTGGCCGACCTGTGCGGGCGGGTGGAGGCGATCCTGCGCGCCGCGGCCGCCATGACCGGCTGCGGGGTGCGGCTGGAGTGGGACCGCCGGCCGGCGTACCTGCCGATCCGGGCGAACCTGGAGATGGCCGCCCGCTGGACGCGCCACCAGGCCCGCCGCGGCCGCACGGCGCTGCCGCCGGGGGTGGTGCCCGAGACGCTGTCGGGGTCCACCGACCTCGGCAACGTCAGCGTGCGGGTGCCCTCGATCCACCCGATGCTCGCGATCGCCGGCCCGCAGCTGTCCCTGCACACCGCGGAGTTCGCGGCGGCCGCGGGGTCCGCCTCCGGGGACGCCGGGGTCCTCGACGGCGCGGTGGGGCTGGCGCTGACGGCCCTGGACGTGCTGGCCGACCCGCAGCTGCTGGCCGCGGTCCGCGCGGAGTTCGAGGCCGCGGGCGGGGTGCTGGACGTCGAGGGGTTCCTGGGCTGAGCGGCGCCCCGGGAACCCCTCAGCCCCCGGTGCGCGCCGTCCGGTCCGGGCCGGTGGAGCCGGGCCCGCCCGTGGGCGCAGCGGTGGGCGCACCGTCGTAGGGGCGGAACTCCACGTCGTGCCAGATCGCCGCGCGCGGGTCGGGTTCGCGCTCCAGGCGGTCGGTGGAGCCCCACACCCGCACCGGCGTGCCGTCCGCGCCGATGGCCGGCCAGCCGGGGTCGCCGTGGGCGGCGAAGGAGGTCCACGCATCGACGACGCGCCGCGACAGCGCGCTCGCGGCCGGTGTGGGGAACAGCCCGGGCAGCCGCTCGCCCACCCCGGGCAGGCGCCGCGCCAGCGGCAGCACCGGCACCGCGTGCAGGAACAGCTCCATCGCCAGCGGGTTGCCGAAGGCGAACGGCACGTCCAGCCCGTGGGTGGCGCCGAACCGGCCGCCGAAGGCGGGTGAGCGCCAGGTGAAGCGGGCCAGGAACGTGCGCCCGCCGCGCTCGGCGTGCCGGCGCGCGAAGCGGCGGGAGGGTTCGGCGAACAGGGCGTCGGTGAGCAGCGCGTCCCCCACGGCACCGGGCCCGGCGCCCGGCAGCAGCCGCCGGTAGGCCGCCACCCCCCGCGGGCCCAGGCCCACCGCCCCGGCGAACGCCGCCACGTCGGCGCCCGTCCTGGCCACGGGCGCGAAGCGGCTGCGGGAGAACAGCGTCCACTCGTCCTCGGTGGTGCTCACCAGCAGGTCCACGTCCGGGTCGCCGCCCGCGTGCGCGCCCTCCATGGCCGGTCCCGGCACCAGGTCGCCGTCGACGACGGGGTGGTAGAGCAGCGGCACGGCACCGCGCGGACCGGCGTCGGGGTCGGCGGCCAGGTCCTCGGCGACGGCGGCCGTCGCCGCCAGCAGCCGAACCGGCGGCAGCCCCGCGAACCCGTCGAGCGTCGCGGGCACCCGGGCCGCGTTCGCCACCCGCGCGGCCACCCGCCGGGCCTGCGCCACGGTGTAGGTCTCGGCGGTGGTGCTGGCGGCGACGGCGCGCGAGAACAGCCCCCGCGCGGCGGGTGCGCACAGCAGCGCCGCCACGGAGGCGGCGCCGGCGGACTGCCCGGCGATCGTCACCCGGTCCGGGTCGCCGCCGAACGCGGCGACGTTCTCGCGCACCCAGCGCAGCGCCGCCACCTGGTCCAGCAGCCCGCGGTTCTCCGGCGCCCCCTCCACCGACCCGAACCCCTCGAAGCCCAGGCGGTAGTTCAGGGAGACGACGACGAAGCCGCGGCGCACCCACGCCCGCGGGTGGTAGGCGGGCGCCGAACCGGACCCGGAGATCCAGCCGCCGCCGTGGATCCACACGAGCACCGGCAGGGCGCGCCCGCGGCCGGCGGCGGCGTCCGCGGGGGCGGACTCCGGTGTGGAGACGTCGACGGTGAGGTGGTCGGCGCCCGCCCCCGGGTCCCAGCCGTAGCCGGAGCGGGGGTCTTGCGGCGCGACCGGCGAGGGTTCGCGCGCCTCGCGCACCCCCCGCCACGGCGCCGGGGGCGCGGGGGCGGCGAAGCGGGCGCGGCCGACCGGCGCGGCCGCGTAGGGGATGCCGCGGAAGGCGAGGACACCGCGCTCGGGCGGCCTGCCGCGGACGGCTCCGGCGGTCGTGACGACGACCCTGGGGTCCCTGGCCATGGCGCTCCTCCCGGACGGGCGCCCGGAGACGTCCCGGACGCGCGGCGCGCACCCCTGAGGGACCTCTCGGCGAGGCCGGGGGGACGTCCCGCCGAGAGGTCCGTCACGGGTGCGCGACCCCTCGCACGCTACAGCGCGAGGACCTCGGGGTCCGCCAGGCCCGCCACCGCGGTGCGCGCCGACCGCGGGGAGTCGGCGGCCAGCGCGGCCGCGGCCATCGCCCGGCACGTCGCCGCCGTCGTGCGGGCCAGGGCGGCGCGGACCGCGGGCACGGCGGCCGGGGCCATCGACAGGCTCGTGGCGCCCAGGCCGACGAGGACGAGCGCCAGCAGCGGCTCGCGGGCCGCCTCCCCGCACACCCCGACCGGGCGGCCGGCGGCGGCGCCGGCCGCGCCGGTGAGGGCGACGAGCTGCAGGAGCGCCGGCTGCCAGGGGTCGAGCAGGTCGGCCAGCCCGCCGGCGAGGCGGTCGGCGGCCATCGCGTACTGCGCGAGGTCGTTGGTGCCGATGCTCACGAAGTCCAGCCCGGCCGCCAGCAG
>NZ_JAAALL010000191.1 GCF_009906315.1 Kineococcus vitellinus
CGTGCGCACCGTGTTGCGCCCGCCGGCCTTCGCCGCGTACATCGCGGCGTCGGCGGCGCCCAGCACGGCCTCGAACCCGACGCCGGTGGCGACGCCGATGCTGACGGTGACCACCTCGGCGTCCTGCGGGGAGCCCGGGCGCGCCGGGTGCGGCACCCGCAGGTCCTCCACCGCCGCCCGCAGCCGCTCGGCCACGGCCGCCGCACCGCCGGCGGCAGCGCCGGGGAGCGACCCGTCGAGCGCCGGCGCCTCCTCGAGCAGCACGGCGAACTCCTCGCCGCCCACGCGCGCCAGCACGTCCTGCGGGCGCAGCTGCGCGGCGAGCGCGCCCACCACGCGGCGCAGGCACTCGTCGCCCGCCGCGTGGCCGCGGCGGTCGTTGTAGCCCTTGAAGCGGTCGACGTCGACCAGCAGGACGCTCAGCGGGGCCTCTCCCGCGGGCACCCTGCTCGCCAGGCCCCGCCGGTTGAGCACGCCGGTCAGCTCGTCGCGCTCGGCGGCCGCGGCGAGCGCCTCGATGAGCTCCTCGCGCTCGCGGGCCAGGGCGTCGGCGCGGCGCCGGGCCAGGAAGCCGGCGCGCTCGCTGGTCTCCACGTGCACGGCCATCACCAGGCCGAACAGTCCCGCGACGGCGACCGCCAGCAGCCCGGCGAGCTCGGTGGGCACCGGGTCGACGGCCAGGGCGCTCTGCGCCCAGGCGAACCCGGCCAGCAGCGAGACCAGCGCCAGCGCGGCCTGGCGGGCGTCGGAGCGCACCAGGGTCGTGAAGAAGACGACGACGACGAAGGCGCCGCCGAAGTAGGCCCCGCCCAGCGCCTCCGGCGCCCGGTGCTGCACGAGGGTGAGCACGGCCACGAGCAGCAGCGCGGCCCCCGCGACGAGCGGGCCGTCGACCCCCGAGCCCGGGTGGGCGCGCAGCCGCGCGCCGCGCAGCAGCAGGCCGAGCAGCACGGCGGGGGTGACGACCCCCAGGCGCAGCAGCAGCGAGAGCCCCAGCACC
Source organism: Kineococcus vitellinus (assembly GCF_009906315.1). Classification (GTDB taxonomy): domain Bacteria; phylum Actinomycetota; class Actinomycetes; order Actinomycetales; family Kineococcaceae; genus Kineococcus; species Kineococcus vitellinus. Next base: position 1,001 of record NZ_JAAALL010000191.1, read on the forward strand.
TCGGGGGCCAGCACCGCGTCGACGAGGGCGTAGGCGTCGAAGAGCAGCAGCCCCAGCAGCGCCGTCGGCACGAACCAGCGGGCGCGCGCCGTCGAGCGCGCCCGGCGGTAGTCGGCCTCCACCTCGGGCGCGAAGGGCGCCAGCCCCGCCCGCAGGCCGCGCGGGCCGGTCCACCCAGCGGTCGCTCGTCCGGTCACGCCTGGGGATCGGCGCCCGGGCCCGCGCGCTCCAGCACCGCTCACCCGACCGGGCGCACGGGCGGCGCACGGGCGGCGCGCGGGCCGGGTCACCCGGGGTCGCACGAGGGAGCACCGACGGTGGATGATGGGCCCATGAGCGCGCACGCCACCCCGCCGGTGCACCACGAGGAGCAACGCTTCCGCGCCCCGGTCCGCTGGTCCAGGCCGAGCAGCGGCACCCTCGTCGCCCTGGGCGTGTGGGTGGTCGGGCTCGTCCTGGCCGGGCTCGTGCCGCTGTTCCTGCTCGGGGCCGACCCCTACGAGTCCGCCTCCGGCGGCCTCATCGTCACGGGGCTGTGCTTCACGCTCGCCGGCTCGCTGGTCATGGTCCTGTCCGCCTACCTGCTGTACCGCAAGAGCGGCAGCATCGGCGCGGCCATCCTCGCCTTCGTGCCCAGCTTCGTCTTCGCCGTCCTCGGCATCCTCATGGCCACCATGAAGGTCCTCTACGGCCAGTGACCCGCCGGCCGGCGCCCGGCCGCTCCGCCACGACCCGCTCCCCCGCCGGGGGTGCGGGTCGTGTCGTACCCGGGCCCTAGCGTCGTGCCCGTGCCGACCAGGACCACCGCCAAGACCGCCCGCCCCGGCTACCGCTGCGCGGAGTGCGGCTGGACGACCGCGAAGTGGGTGGGCCGCTGCGGGGAGTGCCAGGCCTGGGGCACGGTCGAGGAGGTCGGCGGCACCCCGGCGGTGCGCACGACCGTCCCGGCGCAGGTGCGCGAGCCCGCCCGGCCCATCGCCGAGGTCGACGTGGAGGCCGCGCGGGCCGCGCCCACGGGCGTGGACGAGTTCGACCGCGTCCTCGGCGGCGGCCTGGTGCCCGGGGCGGTGGTCCTCATGGCGGGCGAGCCCGGGGTGGGCAAGTCGACGCTGCTGCTGGACGCGGCCTCGCGCGTCGCGGCCAGCGGGCGCACCGTCCTGTACGTGACGGCCGAGGAGTCCGCGGCCCAGGTCCGGCTGCGCGCCGAGCGCATCGGCGCGCTGCGCCCGCGGCTGCTGCTGGCCTCCGAGACGGACCTGGCGACGGTCCTCGGCCACGTCGAGCACTCCTCGCCGGACCTGCTCATCGTCGACTCCGTGCAGACCGTGGCCTCCGGCGCGGTCGAGGGCGCGGCCGGCGGCGTCTCGCAGGTGCGCGAGGTGGCCGGGGCGCTCATCGCCGTCGCCAAGCGGCGCGCGCTGGCGACGCTGCTCGTGGGCCACGTGACCAAGGACGGCTCCATCGCGGGCCCGCGCACGCTGGAGCACCTCGTCGACGTGGTGTGCCAGTTCGAGGGCGAGCGGCACTCCCGGCTGCGGCTGCTGCGGGCGGTGAAGAACCGCTACGGCCCCACCGACGAGGTCGGCTGCTTCGACCTCGGCGAGGACGGCATCACCGGCCTGGCCGACCCCAGCGGCCTGTTCGTCTCCAGCACCCCCGAACCGGTCGCGGGCACCTGCATCACCGTCACGCTGGAGGGCCGCCGGCCGCTGGTGGCCGAGCTGCAGTCCCTCGTGGCCGCCGAGACCACGCCCGGCAACGCCCGGCGGGTGACCAGCGGCCTGGAGTCCAGCCGGGTGGCCATGGTGCTCGCGGTCTGCCAGCGCCGCCTCGGCGTGGGCATCGCCAACCGCGACACCTACGTCGCCACGGTCGGCGGCGTGAAGCTCACCGAGCCCTCGGTCGACCTGGCCGCCGCGCTCGCCGTCACCAGCGCCGCCCTGGACCGGCCGCTGCCGCCGGGGCTGGTCGCCCTCGGCGAGGTCGGGCTGGCCGGCGAGGTGCGCCCGGTCGGCGGCGTGCCGCGCCGGCTCAGCGAGGCCGCGCGGCTGGGCTTCACCGCGGCCATCGTGCCCGCGGGGTCGGTGCCTCCCGGCAAGGCGCCGGAGGGGGTGGCCGTGCACGAGGTCGCCACCCTCGCCGACGCCTGCCGCTGGGCGCGGCTGACCTCCGGCTGACCCCTGGCCGGTTCCCGGCCGCCCGTGGGGCGCGGGGCGGGTGCCCACCCGCCCCACGCGCCCCGCCGCTAGACTCCGGCCACCAGGCTCGACGTACGTGGGGAGGTGGGCCCGGTGGCGACCGCTGACCGGACTCCCGAGGAGATCCTGCGCGCGACCCTGGCGATCCTCGCCCCCGGCACGGAGCTGCGCGACGGTCTCGAGCGCATCCTGCGCGGGCGCACCGGTGCCCTGATCGTGCTGGGCTTCGACCGCGTCGTCGACGCCCTGTGCACCGGCGGGTTCACCCTCGACGTGGAGTTCTCCGCGACCCGGCTGCGCGAGCTGGCGAAGATGGACGGCGCGATCGTGCTGGACCGCGACGTCTCGCGCATCCTGCGCGCCGCCGTGCAGCTCGTGCCGGACTCCACGATCGAGACCAGCGAGTCCGGCACCCGGCACCGCACCGCGGAGCGGGTGGCCAAGCAGACGGGTTTCCCGGTCATCTCGGTGTCGCAGTCGATGCGGATCGTCGCCGTCTACACCGGCAACCGCCGCTACGTCCTGGAGGGTTCCGACGCCATCCTGGGTCGCGCGAACCAGGCGCTGCAGACGCTGGAGCGCTACCGCGCCCGCCTGGACGAGGTCACCGGCACGCTGTCGGCGCTGGAGATCGAGGACCTCGTCACCGTCCGCGACGTCTGCTCGGTCGTGCAGCGCATCGAGATGGTCAGCCGCATCGCCGACGAGATCGCCGGGTACGTGGTCGAGCTCGGCGTCGACGGCCGGCTGCTGTCCCTGCAGCTGGACGAGCTCGTCGGCGGCATCGGCCCCGACCGCGAGCTGGTCGTGCGCGACTACCTGGAGGCCAGCCGGCACGAGGGTCCGCTGGAGGCCGTCCTGGACGCCCTGGCCGGGCTGAGCTCCTCCGAGCTGGTCGACCTGTCGCAGGTGGCCCGCGTGCTGGGGTTCTCGGTGGGCGGCGACTCCCTGGACTCCGCCGTCAGCCCGAAGGGCTTCCGGCTGCTCAACCGGGTGCCGCGCCTGCCGGGGGCCATCGTCGAGCGCCTGGTGGACCAGTTCGGCGACCTGCAGAAGCTGCTCGCGGCGAGCATCGACGACCTCATGACGGTCGACGGCGTCGGCGAGCAGCGCGCCCGCGCCGTGCGCGAGGGCCTGTCGCGGCTGGCGGAGTCCTCGATCCTCGAGCGCTACGTCTGAGCGACCCCCGTCGCCCCCGTCGCCACCGCCGCCACCGGCGGCGGGTGCTCAGCCCGAGAAGCTGACGGTCACCGGCGCGGCGGCGACGCCGTTCCAGGTGCCGGTCACGGTGTAGGTGCCGTCGGGCACCATCTCCTGCCCGTCCGGGCACCCCGCCGCCGAGCGCTGGCGCGACCACGTGCTCGTCATCGACTTCGACGCCTGCGGTTCCACGTCGTAGACCTGCGAGGCGGTCGAGGACTGGCAGTCCTCGCTGGACCAGACCTGCGCGCCGGAGGCGTCGGTGGCCACAAAGGTGCGCATCCCGCTGCCGACCTCGACGCTGCAGGTGACCGGGGAGACGTTCTGCACGGTGAGCGCGAACTTGGGGGTGCGGCCGGGGCCGTACGTCGTGGCGTCGGAGGTGAGGACCACGCCCAGCGCGGCACCCTCGCAGGGGGCGACGGCGGCGGACGTCGTCGCGGTCGCCGACGGCGAGCCGGTGGGGCTCGCGGAGGGGCCGTCGGTGGGCTGTGCGGTGAGGGTGCTGGAGACCTGGGAGGGGTCGATCTGCTGGGCGGCCGGCTCGCCGGCGGCCCGCTCGGAGGTCAGCGCCCGCACGCCGAGGACGGCCAGGACGACCACCGCGAGCAGGACGAGGACGGCCAGCAGGCGGCGACGCCAGTAGACGCCCCTGCGCTCGGGTCCGACGGGGTGCAGCACGCTGCTCACGCGGCGACGGTAGGCGGCGCCGGCGGCACCGTCGAGCAGGCGCGCCGCAGGAAGGCTTGCCGCGCAACGCAACCACTGTCGGTACTGCGATGCTCACCCTGCGCGGTCGGAGGGGGTGGGGACGTCCCCGCCGCGTGCGACGATCGTCGGCGATGACGACCACCGCCCCGCCCGGCGCCCCCGAGGCCGCCGACGTGCTCGACCTGCACCTGCGCCTGCTCGACTGGTACGGGGAGAACGCCCGCGACCTGCCCTGGCGCGACCCGGCCTGCTCGCCGTGGGGCGTGCTCGTCAGCGAGGTGATGCTGCAGCAGACGCCCGTCGCGCGGGTGCTGCCCGAGTGGACGGCGTGGCTGCGCCGCTGGCCCGAACCCGCCGACCTGGCCGCCGAGGCGCCCGGCGAGGCGGTGCGGGCCTGGAACCGGCTCGGCTACCCGCGGCGGGCGCTGCGCCTGCACGCCGCGGCCGTGGCGATCCGCGACGAGCACGGCGGGCGGGTCCCCGACGAGCACGCGCAGCTGCTCGCGCTGCCGGGGATCGGCGCCTACACGGCGGCGGCCGTCGCCTCGTTCGCCTTCCGGCAGCGGCACGCCGTCGTCGACACCAACGTCCGGCGCGTGCAGGCCCGGGCGGTCACCGGCGCCGCCGAGCCGGCGCCCGCGCTCACCGCCGCCGAGACCCGGCTGGCGGTGCGGCTGCTGCCCGACGACCCGCGGACCGCGGCCCGCTGGGCGGTGGCCGTCATGGAGCTCGGCGCCCTGGTCTGCACCGCGCGCGCCCCGCGCTGCCCGAGCTGCCCGCTGGCCGACCGCTGCGCCTGGGTCCTCGCCGGCCGCCCCGCCCACGACGGCCCGGCGCGGCGCGCCCAGGCGTGGGCGGGCACCGACCGGCAGGTGCGCGGGAAGCTGCTCGCGGTGCTGCGCGCCGCCGACGGGCCGGTGGGGGCCGCCGAGCTCGCGGCCTGCTGGGACGACGCGGCGCAGCGCGCCCGGTGCCTGGACGGCCTGGTGGCCGACGGCCTCGTCGAACCGCTGGAGGACGGCCGGTTCGCCCTGCCCCGCTCCTGAGCGGCCGCTCGCGGGTCGCTCGTCGGGTCGCCCGTCGAGTCGGCCGGGTCAGTCGCCGGTGCTGCGACGCAGCTTCTTGACGTCGCCGCGCTGCCGCTTGGCGTCCAGGCGCCGGCGCTGCGAGCCCTTCGTGGGCTTGGTGGGCCGCCGCCGCGCGGGGCCCGGTGCGACGGCCCCGGCGAGCAGCTCGCGCAGCCGCTGCGCGGCGGCCTGCCGGTTGCGCAGCTGGGCGCGGTGCTCGGAGGCGACGACGGTGACGACCCCGTCGACGAGCCGGCCCTGCAGGCGCTGCAGCGCCCGCTCGCGCAGGTCCTCGGGCACCGAGGGCGAGCGGGCGAGGTCGAAGGACAGCTCGACGCGCGAGTCGGTGGTGTTGACGCCCTGGCCCCCCGGACCGCCGGCGCGCGAGAAGCGCTCGCGCAGCTCCGCGGCCGGGACCGTGAAGCGCCTGCTCACCCGCAGCCCCTCGTCCACTCCCCGTCCTCCCCGCTCAGCGCTCCCCCGCTCCGGCACCTCAGGCCAGGTGGGGCTCCAGGTGCCGGAGGACGTCGGCCAGCACCTTCTCCTGCCCACCCTCCACCCGCACCTGGAAGCCGCGCTCGTCCGGCTGCAGGTCCTGCAGGGTCTCCAGCTGGCTGTGCAGCAGGGAGGCGGGCATGTAGTGGCCCCGGCGGTGGGCCATGCGCTCCTCGAGCGCCTCGGTGGGCACCACGAGCTGGCAGAAGACCACCGAGGGGTGCCCGTCGGACAGCAGGTCGCGGTAGGCGCGCTTGAGGGCGGAGCAGGTGATGACGACGTCCTCGCCCAGCGCCTCGCGGTCGCCGATCCACGCCGCGATGTCCGACAGCCACGGCCAGCGGTCCTCGTCGGCGAGGGGGTGGCCGGCGCGCATCTTCTCCACGTTGGCCTGCGGGTGGAAGTCGTCGCCCTCCGAGCACTTCCAGCCCAGCCGCTCGGCGACCTGGGTGGCCACGGTCGTCTTGCCGCTGCCGGAGACCCCCGTGACGACGACGGTGGTGGTGCGGGAGGGGCGGGTCGGGTCGGTCATGGGCGCTCCTCGTGCCGTCCGGCCGCGGGGACGACCCGCAGCATCCTGCTGTTGCCCAGGGTGTTGGGCTTGACGCGGGCCAGGTCGAGGAACTCCGCGACCCCCTCGTCGTGGCTGCGCAGCATCTCCGCGTAGACGTCCTGCTCGACGGGGGTGCCCTCGATCTCCGTGAAGCCGTGCCGGGTGAAGAAGGCGGTCTCGAAGGTCAGGCAGAACAGCCGGGTGACGCCGAGGTCGTCGGCGCGCTGCAGCAGCGCCTCGAGGATGCGGGAGCCGACCCCGAGGCCGCGCACACCGGGGTCGACGGCCAGGGTGCGGATCTCGGCGAGGTCCTCCCACAGCACGTGCACGGCCCCGCAGCCGACGACGCGGCCGGCCTGCTCGGCGACGACGAACTCCTGCACGGCCTCGTAGAGGGTGATGAGCTCCTTGCCGAGCAGGATGCGCCGGCGGGCGTAGTCCTCCACGAGCCGGCGCACCGCGGGCACGTCACCGGTGCGCGCGGGGCGCACCACGACGGGCGCGGCGGCGGGCGCGGGCTCCGGTCTGGCGGGCTCCGGTCTGGCGGGCTCCGGTGTGGCGGGCTCCGGTGTGGCGGGCACGGCGCGATCCTCCCAGACCCCCGCACGCGCGACGGCCCGGCACCCCTCGCGGGGTGCCGGGCCGTCGAGCGCCGGTGAGGTCAGTCCTCGCCGTTGCCGTCCCCGACGGGGACGGTCACGGGCAGGTCCTCCTTGGAGGTGCCCTCGAAGGTGAACTTCTCCTCCACGCCCTCGCCCGCGGTGTCCACCGAGACGATCTGGCCCGGGCGCAGCTCGCTGAAGAGGATCTTCTCCGAGAGCACGTCCTCGATCTCGCGCTGGATCGTGCGGCGCAGCGGCCGGGCGCCGAGGACCGGGTCGTAGCCCTTCGTCGCCAGCAGGCGCTTGGCGGACGGGGTGAGCTCGATGCCCATGTCCTTGTCCTTGAGGCGGTCGTCGACCCGCTTCACGAAGAGGTCGACGATCTGGACGATCTCCTCCTGCGTCAGCTGCGGGAAGACGACGATGTCGTCGACGCGGTTGAGGAACTCCGGCCGGAAGTGCTGCTTGAGCTCGTCGTTGACCTTCGCCTTCATCCGCTCGTAGTTCGTCTGCGTGGTCTGCGACCCCGCGGCGAACCCGGTGCCGACGCTCTTGGAGATGTCCCGCGTCCCCAGGTTCGTCGTCATGATGATCACGGTGTTCTTGAAGTCCACCATCCGGCCCTGGGAGTCGGTCAGCCGCCCGTCCTCCAGGATCTGCAGCAGCGAGTTGAAGATG
>NZ_JAAALL010000192.1 GCF_009906315.1 Kineococcus vitellinus
GACCCCGGCCGCGGGGCCGGGGCTCGCGGCGGGGGAGGACGCCGTGGCGGAGGGCGTGGCGGAGGACGTGGCGGAGGACGCGGCGCGCGCGGAGGTCCTGCTGCTGTGGGCCTCGCAGACCGGCAGCGCCGAGGAGCACGCCCGCCAGAGCGCGCAGGCGCTGCGGGAGGCCGGGATCCGCGTGGACGTCGCGGCCATGGACACCGTCGACCCGGCCCGGCTGGCGGCCGTGCCGACGGTGCTCGTCGTCTCCAGCACCTTCGGCGACGGCGGGCCGCCGGACAACGGGGAGGCGTTCTGGTCGGCGCTCTCGCAGCAGCAGGCCCCCCGGCTGCCGGGCACCCGGTTCGCGGTCCTCGCCCTGGGCGACAGCAGCTACGCGCAGTTCTGCGGGCACGGCCGGCGCCTGGACGACCGGCTCGCCGAGCTGGGCGGGGTGCGGCTGCTGGAGCGCGTGGAGGTCGAGCCCGGCGAGGACGAGCGCGCCGAGCAGTGGTCGCGCCGCGTCGCCGGCCTGCTGCGCGAGCAGGCGCCCAGCTCCCCGGGGACCTCCCCGGGGCACCCGCAGCCCCCGGGCGGCCCGCAGGCGCCGGGCGGCGAGCGGCAGCTGCCCGCCCCGCGCGCCCCGCAGCCGGGCGAGAGGCCCTCCCGCGCGAACCCCTACCGCAGCCGCCTGGTGCGCAACGTCCGCCTCAACGGCCCCGGCTCGACCAAGGAGGTGCGCCAGGTCGGGCTGCACCGCGACGGCGGGCTGGAGCACGCGGCGGGCGACTCCCTGGGCGTGTGGCCCGTCAACGACCCGGCCGTCGTCGACGCCTGGCTCGCGCTCACCGGCATCGACGCCGACGCCACCACGAGGGCGCCGGACGGGACGGAGGTGGACTGGCGCACCGCCGCCACCCGCCACCTGGAGATCGTGCGGCCCACCCCGGACCTGCTGCGGTTCGTGGCCTCCCGCTCGCGCGAGGAGGGCCTGGCCCGGCTGCTGGCCGCGGGTCCCCGGGAGCTCGCGCGCTTCACCGGCGGCCGCCAGAGCCTGGACGTCCTGGCGCAGTTCCCCGCGCGCGCCGAGCCCGCCGAGTGGCGCGCCGTGCTCAAGCCCCTGCAGCCGCGCCAGTACTCGATCTCCTCGGCCCCGCAGGCGCACCCCGACGAGGTGCAGCTGACCGTCTCCACCGTGCGCTGGGGCACCCCCGAGCGGCCGCGGCAGGGGGTGTGCTCGGCGTTCCTGGCCGACCGCGCCGACGGGGAGGACGTGCGCGTCTTCGTCCAGCCGTCCCCGGCCTTCCGCCCGCCCGCCGACCCCGACGCCCCGATGGTGATGATCGGCCCCGGCACCGGGGTGGCGCCGTTCCGGGCGTTCCTGCAGCACCGGCGGGCGCTGGGCCACCGCGGCCCGAACTGGCTGTTCTTCGGCGAGCGCAGCTCGGCGACCGACTGGTACTACCGCGACGAGTTCGAGGCCATGCGCGAGGACGGGTTCCTCACCCGGCTCTCGCTGGCCTTCTCCCGCGACCAGCCCGAGAAGGTGTACGTGCAGGACCGGATGCGCCAGCACGGCGCGCAGCTGTGGCGCTGGCTGGCCGAGGGGGCGCACCTGTACGTGTGCGGCGACGCGGCGCGGATGGCCGCCGACGTCGACACCGCGCTGCGCGAGGTCGTCGCCGCGCACGGCGCCATGGGCGCCGAGGACGCCGCCGCCCACGTGCGCGCCCTGGCCGCCGCCAAGCGCTACGTGCGCGACGTCTACTGACACCACCCGCGGGCGGGTCCCGCGCACCCCGCGGCGGCGGGGGTCCCGCCGCCGGGGTGGCACCCTGCTGCCGTGCGCATCGACCTGCTGGGCCCCGTGCGGGTCCGCGCCGACGACGGCGCCGAGGTGGCCGTGGCGGGGGCCCGGCTGCGGCGGCTGCTCGCCGAGCTGGCCCTGCGCGCCGGGCGCCCGGTGTCCACGGCGGTGCTGGAGGCGGCGCTGTGGAACGGCGAGGGCCCCGCCGGCCCGGGCGCCCTGCAGTCGCTGGTGTCCCGGCTGCGCCGCGCGCTCGGGGCCCCGGGGCGCATCGGCGCCGGTCCCGCCGGCTACGTCCTCGACGTGGACGCCGCCGACGTCGACGTCGTGCGCTTCGAGCGCGCCTGCGCGGCAGGTCGCCGGCTGCTGCGCGACGGGGACGCCGAGGGCGCCGCCCGCGAGCTCGCGGGCGCGCTCGCGCTGTGGCGCGGCGAGCCCGTCGAGCTGGCGGGGACCGCCGAGGCGGTGCGGCTGGAGGAGCTGCGCCTGGAGTGCCTGGGCGACCGCGTCGAGGCCGACCTGCGGTCGGGCTCCCCGCAGGGCCTGGCCGCGGAGTTGGAGGCGCTGACGGCGGCGCACCCCCTGCGGGAGCGGTTCGCCGAGCTGCGGGTGCGCGTGCTGGCCGCGACCGGTCGCGGCGCCGAGGCGCTCGCCGCCTACGAGCGCACCCGGCGCCACCTGGCGCAGGAGCTGGGCGCCGACCCCTCACCGGCGCTGCGCGCCGCCCACCGGCAGGCGCTCGAGGGTGCCGCGGAACCCGGGGTCCCCGCCGCCGTCGCCACCACCTCCGCGCCGCTGCCCGCCCTGACGAGCTTCGTCGGCCGGGACGCCGACGTGCAGCGGCTGCACGGCCTGCTGGGCGCGGCGCGCTGCGTGAGCGTCGTCGGTCCCGGCGGGGCGGGCAAGACCCGGCTGGCCACGGAGGTCGCCGCCGCCCGCGCCCGCGAGGAGCCCGCGCAGCCCCCGGCGGGGCGCGGCGGCGTGCACCTCGTGCTGCTGGCACCGGTCGCCGAGGGGGCCGACGTCCTCGGCGCCGTCGTCGCCGCGGTGGGGGCGCGGCAGGCGCACCGGGAGCGGCTGGGCGCCCCCGGCGGCGTCGAGGACCCGCGCTCGCGGCTGCTCGCGGCGCTGTCGGCCGGTCCGCAGCTGCTCGTGCTCGACAACTGCGAGCACGTGCTGGACGAGACGGCGGTGCTCGTGGAGGACCTGCTGCGGCACTGCCCCGCCCTCACCGTGCTGGTCACCAGCCGCGAGGCCCTCGGCGTCGAGGGCGAGGTGCTGCACCCGCTGGGGCCGCTGCGCCCGCCGCCACCGGGAGCGGACCTGGAGGCGATGCGGGCCAACCCCGCGGTGCGCCTGTTCGCCGACCGGGCGGCGGCCGGCACCCCCGGCTTCACCGTGACCGCGCAGGAGGCCGACCTCGTCGCCGACCTCGTGCGCCGGCTGGACGGCCTGCCGCTGGCGCTGGAGCTGGCCGCCGCGCGGCTGCGCACGAGCGGGCTGGTGCAGCTGCACGAGCGGCTCGCGGACCGCTTCCGGCTGCTCACCGGCGGGCGGCGCACGGCGGTGGCGCGCCACCGCACCCTGCGCGCCGTCGTGGACTGGAGCTGGGACCTGCTCGGCCCCGACGAGCGGGCGCTGCTGCGCCGGCTGTCGGTGTTCGCGGCGCCGGTGTCGGTGGAGGCGGCGGCCGCGGTGGGCGCCGACGTCGGCGACGCCGTCGCCGTCGCCGACCTGCTGGCCTCGCTGGCGGAGAAGTCGCTGCTGCAGCTGCGCCCCGCGGAACCGGTGCGCTACGCGCTGCTGGAGACGATCCGCGAGTACGGCGCCGAGCGCCTCGCGGAGGCGGGCGAGGTCGAGCGGGTGCACGAGCTGCGCACGCGGTGGGCGCTCGGCGTCGCCGCCCGCGCCGGTGCGGGGTTGCGCGGTCCCGCGCAGGTGGCGTGGTCGCAGCGCCTGGACGCCGAGTCCGAGGACCTGCTCGCGGCGCTGCGCGACCTGGCCGCCACCGGGCGGCGGGCGCAGGCCCTGCGGCTGGCGGTGCCGGTGGCGGTGTGGTGGACGGTCCTGGGCCGGCACGCCCCCGCCCGCGACTGGCTGGCGGTGGCCCGCTCCGCGCAGGGCCCCACCGGCGCCGAGGACGACCTGGTGGCCGAGGCGCTGCAGCTGGTCAACGGCGTCATGGCCGGTGAGCTGAACGCCGAGGCCGCCCCCGTGCTGGAGCACGTGCAGGACCTGGCGGGCCGGCTGGCCGCCCACGGCGGGGACGACCCCTCGACGCTGGTGGTGGTGGCGCAGGTGTTCCTGCACGTCTTCTCCGAGGGCTTCGTCGGCCTCGACGACCGCGTGCTGCTGGAGCGGCCGGCCCTCACGGGCACCGCCGACCCGTTCACCCGGGCGCTGGGCGAGCTGCTGCGCGCGGCCGCGGCCGAGAACTCCGGGGACCTGGAGGTGGTCCGCGCCGCCGCCGCCCGCGCCGAGGAGGGGTTCCGCGCCGCCGGCGAGAGCTGGGGCCTGGCGAGCACGCTGCGCCTGCGCGGTCAGGCCGACCTCTTCCACGGCGACCTCGACGCGGCGCAGCAGCGGTTCGCCGAGGCGCTGCGGCTGGTCGCCGCCTTCGGCTCCACCGAGGACGAGGTGCAGCTGCGGATGCGGCTGGTCGACGTCGAGCAGCGCCGCGGGCGGCCCGCGGCGGCCGCCGACCAGCTGCAGCGCATGCGGGACCTGGCCCCCGCCGTCTCCGGCACGACCCGCGTCTGGCTGACCCTCACCGAGGTGGCGCTCGCCCGCCGCGACGGCCGTCCCGAGCAGGCGCAGCACCGCCTGGAGGCGGAGCTCGCCGCGCTGGGCGCCCGGAGCACCTCCGACCCGGCGGGCTGGAACCACGAGCGCTCCGCCCTGCAGACCTCGCTGGTGCACCTGCGCCTGGACGCCGGGGACCTCGACGGCGCCCGGGAACTGCTGGCGGCCACCCGGCCGGTGGTGCTGCGCACCCGCGACCTGCCGATCGTGGCGATGTTCGCGGTGGCCGCCGCGCGCTGGTGCGCGCTGGCCGGCCGGCAGGCGGAGGCGGCCGAGCTGCTCGGCGCCTCCGCCTGCCTGCGCGGGGCCGACGACCTCACCGACCCGGAGGTCGCCGCGCTGCGCGAGCGGTTGCGCGCCGCGCTGGGGGAGCGGGGTTTCGGCGAGGCGTTCACCCGGGGCCGCCGGCTGGCGCCGCCGGCTGCCGTGGAGCGGACCGCCCTCGTCGGGTGAGGGCGCTCAGGCGCGGCGGTTGTAGGCGCGCAGCGCCAGCGGGACGAAGACCACGAGGAAGAACGCGATCCACCCGCCGGTCCAGGCCAGGTCGCCGGCCACCGGGCCGCCGAGCAGCAGCCCGCGCACGACGCCCACGAGGTGGGTGATCGGGTTGACGTCGACGAACGCCCGCAGCCAGCCCGGCATCGTGGCGGCGTCGACGAAAACGTCGCTGCCGAAGCTCAGCGGCAGCACGAGCAGGAACATGACCCCTTGCACCGCACCGGGTGTGCGCACCGCCATCCCGACCAGGACGGAGATCCAGCAGAACGACAGGGCGAACGCCACCGACACCCCGAGCGCCGCGAGGAGCTCCAGCGGGCCGGTCTGCACCCGGAAGCCCATGAGTGAGGCGAAACCCATGAGGAAGCAGAAGAGGACGAGGTAGCGGGCGACGTCCGCCAGCACCGCCCCGACCAGCGGCGCCGAGCGCGCGATGGGCAGCGAGCGGAACCGGTCGAACACCCCCTTGGTGATGTCGTTGTTGAGGTTCGTGCCCAGCGACACCCCGGCCAGCGCGATGGACTGGCCGAGCAGACCGGGCACGAGGAACTGCAGGTAGGCGCCGCGGTCCCCGGCGGCCAGCGCGCCGCCGAAGATGTAGGTGAACAGCACCAGGAAGATGGCCGGCTGGATCGTCACGTCGATGAGCGCCTCCGGCGTGCGGGCGGTCTTGAGCAGGCTGCGCCCGGCGAGGGCGAGCGCGTGGCGCAGCGCGCGCAGCGGGCCGCCGGTGCGCGCGGGTGCGGTCGGTGCGGTCGGTGCGGTGGCGGCGGGCAGTGCGGTCGGGGTGCTCACGCGGGGACCTCCTCGCGGGACGGCTGGGTCAGGGCGGCGAACACCTCGTCGAGGGTCGGCAGGTGCAGCGAGAACTCGCTCACCGCGACGCCGGCGGCGGCGAGGCCGTCGACGGCGGCACCCATCGCGGCCTCGTCGAGGACGGGCACCGAGGCTCCGCCCCCGGCCAGCGGCACCGGTTCCTCACCGCTGACGCGGGCGAGCAGCCCGGCGACGGCGGGTGCGTCGGCGGCGTCGACGGGGACGACGGTGAGGGTCCGGCGGCCGGCCTGCCGCTTGAGCCCGACGGGGGTGTCGTGGGCGATGACGCGCCCGTGGTCGATGACGGTGATCTCGTCGGCGAGCTGGTCGGCCTCCTCCAGGTACTGCGTGGTGAGCAGCACGGTGGACCCGTCGGCGACCAGCGAGCGCACGACGTCCCACATGGCCTCCCGCTTGGCCGGGTCCAGCCCGGTCGTGGGCTCGTCGAGGAAGACGACGGCGGGGCGGCCGACGAGGGAGGCGGCCAGGTCCAGGCGCCGGCGCATGCCGCCGGAGTACGTGCCCGCCCGCCGGGAGGCGGCGGCGGTCAGCTCGAACCACTCCAGCAGCTCCCCGGCGCGGCGCCGGGCGTCGCGGCCGGAGAGGTCGAGCAGTCGGCCGATGAGCACGAGGTTCTGCACCCCGGTGAGGTCCTCGTCGACGGAGGCGTACTGGCCGGTCAGCCCGATGGTGCGCCGCACCCGCGCCGCGTCGCGCACGACGTCGAGGCCGCCGATGCGCGCGGTGCCGGCGTCGGGGCGCAGCAGGGTCGCCAGGATGCGCACGGCCGTCGTCTTGCCGGCGCCGTTGGGGCCGAGCACGCCGAGGACGCGGCCCTGCGGCACGCGCAGGCTGACGCCGTCGAGGGCCTGGGTCTCGCCGAAGCGCTTGCGCAGCCCGTCGGCGTCGATCGCGTAGGTCATGCCCGCACCGTCGCGGTCGCCGCTGGCGCGCCGCTGGCACCGCGCTGGCACGGGCTGGCACGGGCCGGCACGGGCCGGCGTTCACCCGTCCGGTGCACGCGGGGCGGGCGGCGGTGATCGCCGCGCTACGATGGGGCGTCCCCGCTCGAGGTCCGACTCGCGGGGGCGCCCTCCTCCCGGTCGCGCGGAGGAGCCCTGCGGACCCAGAGGACCCGATGGACAAGCTCAGCCTGCTCCAGGCCAGCCACCTGTACGACGTGGACGTCGCCGTCCTGCACTCCCTGGTCGGCCGCCGCGCCCTGCCCGAGCCCACCTGGGACGGCGGGCGCCTGGGCTGGCGCGCCGAGGACGTCCAGGACGTCAAGGCCTCCCTGCGCCGGATCGGCCTGCAGCGCTCCTGACGAGCGCGGCCGGGCGCGGGTTGGCCGCCCCCGGCCCCCGCGCCGCCGCCCGCAGCGCGGCCAGCACCAGCGCCGGGTGCAGCAGCTCCACCGGTGAGCCCACCAGGTGGTAGGTGCGCCCCAGGGTGCGCGCGGCGCGGGCGTCGCCGTGCGCGGCGAGGCGGTCCACCGCGCGGGCCCACCGGCTCAGCGCCCGCTGCGCCGGGCCGGGCCGCCCCTCGGTGGTGGGCAGGCGCAGGTCCTCGCCCGTGGCGATCGCCCACGGCACGTCGGTCACCCGCGCCAGGCGGCGCTGCCAGCGCCGGGTGGCGCGCGCGTCCAGCCGGCCCGCCCCCAGCGCCTGGCGCAGCAGCACGGCCTGGCGGGCGGCGACCGCCAGGCCCTGCCCGTAGACGGGGTTGAAGGCGCACAGGGCGTCGCCGAGCACGAGCAGCCCCGCCGGCCAGCCGGGCACCCGCTCGTAGGCGCGGCGCACGTCCGCGGTCTGCCGGTGCACGGCGACCTCCCCGCGCGGCACCCACCGCCGCAGCTGCTCCGCCAGCGCCGGCTCGCCCAGCGAGCGCAGGAACTCCTCGAACCCCGCCGCCGCGCGCGGTGGCCGGTCCTGGCCGGCCCCCACCGCCGCCACGAGCCAGTCGCCGTCCTCGACGGGCAGCACGAGCGCCCCCCGCGGCGAGGAGGGGGTGGCGAGCAGGACCAGGGCGGTGCCGCCGCCGTCCCCGCGGTAGCGGCGCGTGGCGTAGCCGGTGCGGGCGTCGACCCGGGAGACCGCGGCGGGCGGCAGCCCCAGCCGCGCCAGCCGCTGCGGCAGCCGCGACGAGCGCCCGGAGGCCTCCACGACGACCTCCCCCGCGAGCTCGCCGCCGCCGGCCGTGCGCACGCTCCACCCGTCCCGCCCGCGCTCCAGGTCCGTCACCGGCGTGCCCTCGTGGACGCGGACACCGGGCAGGGCGGTGACGCGGGTGCGCACCACGTGCTCCAGCAGCGGCCGGGTCGTCGACAGCACCTCGTGGCCGTGCCCGCCGACGGGCGACCAGCCGTGCTCGCCGCGCCAGGGCAGCAGGCCCGTGTGCACGGGCACCGCGCCGGCCGCCAGCAGGTCCTCGCGCAGCCCCGGCAGCAGGTCCTGCGCTGCGAGCAGCCCGGCGTGCAGCAGCACGTGCGCCTGCCGGCCCTGCGGGACGCCGTCGCGGGGCAGCGGCCCCGGTGGCAGCCGGTCGGCCTCGACGAGGTGCACCTCCCGCCCGGCCGCGGCGGCCGGGCGGGAGGTGCACC
>NZ_JAAALL010000193.1 GCF_009906315.1 Kineococcus vitellinus
GGCCGGGACCGCTGCTGCGGAACGCGCCGAACACTACTTTTGGCTGACCAGGTGGTCAAGCAACTCCGGGCGGCTACGCTGCCGCCGTGACCGGGGACGGGATCGGCGCCGGGGTCGGGGACCCGCCGAAGGAGGACGGGCGCCGGTTGCGCTACCGCCACCGCCGCGAGGAACTGCTGCAGGCCGCCACCGAGCACGTCGTGGCGCACGGGCTCGCGCAGGCCTCGCTGCGCCGCGTCGCCGAGGCGGCCGGGGTCAGCCACGCCGCGCTGCTGCACCACTTCGGCACCCGCGAGCGGTTGCTCGCCGAGATCGTCGAGCGCGTCCTCACCCGCGCGTTCAGCGCACCGGCGCTGCGCCGCGGCGGCCCGGACGGCGGGGTGGGCAGCGGGGCGGACGGCGGGCCGCTGCGGGCCCTGTGGGCGCACGCCACCTCGCCCTCGGGCCAGCGCTACGTGCGCCTGTTCCTGGCGATCACCGGCAGCGCCCTCTACGACGAGGACCTCGCCGCGGCCGTGCGCGCCTCCGTGCGCGAGCGCACCGGCCTGCTGGCCGAGGGGCTGGTGGCCGCGGGCGCCGCCCGCGAGAGCGCCGGCGCGCAGGCCACCCTGGTGCTCTCCGCGATGCGCGGGCTGGTGCTGGACCGGATGGTCACCGGCGACGCCGAGCGCGTCGACGCCGCGTTCGAGGCGTTCGTGCGCGGGCTCGAGCGCGACCTCGCGCGGCGGTCCGGGGGAGTGGGAGCGGGCTAGCGGCCCGCCCGCGGTCCCGGCAGCGGCCGGGACCGCAGCGGCCTCAGAGGACCTCGGCGACCTGCGCGGGCGCCGGCTCGCCCGGGCGCTCCGCCGGGCGCCGCAGCCGCGCCACGAGCCGGCACAGCAGGTAGATCGCGAACGACACCGTCGTCACGTAGGGGCTGATGGGGATCGAGGAACCCAGGGCCAGCAGGGTCCCGCCGACCATCGCCACGAGCGCGAAGGCCACCGACAGCAGCGGGACGACGAACGGGCTGTGGCTCACCCGGACGGCCGCGGCCGCGGGGGTGACCAGCAGCGCCAGCACGAGCAGCGCGCCGACGATCTGCACGCTCATCGCCACGGCCAGGCCCAGGACGAGCATGAACACCGGCGACAGCAGCCGCACCGGGACCCCGCGGGCCGCGGCCAGCTCGGGGTCCAGGCTGGCGAACAGCAGCGGCCGCCACAGCACGAGCATCGTGGCGACGACGACGACGGAGATGACCGCCAGCGCGACCAGCTGCGGGTCGTCGACGGCGACGATCTGCCCGGTCAGCAGGCCGAACTTGTTCGCGGCCCGCCCCTCGTACAGCGACAGGAACAGCACCCCGAGGCCGAGGCCGAACGGCATGAGCACGCCGATCGCGGAGTTGTGGTCGCGGGCGCGCGCGCCCAGCACGCCGAACAGCACGGCCGCCAGCACCGAGCCGACGAGGGAGCCGACGACGACGTTCGCGCCCAGCAGCAGCGCGGCCGCCCCGCCCGCGAAGCTCAGCTCGCTCGTGCCGTGCACGGCGAAGGGCAGGTCGCGGGCGACGACGAACACGCCGACGAGCCCGCCGACCAGGCCGAGCAGCGCCCCCGCGTACAGGGAGTTGTGGACCAGCGCCAGCAGGGCGCCGTAGTCGGAGAAGTCGAAGATCCGGTTCACGAGGCCCTCCCGTGCGCGTGCGCGTGCTCGTGGTCGTGCCGGTCCTCGGCGGCGGCGCCCGCCACCAGCAGCCGCCCGCCGGACTCCAGCACCTCCACCGGGGCGCCGTACAGCTCCGAGAGCGTCGCGGAGTTCATCACCTGCTCGGGGGTGCCGATGCGGAAGCGCCCGCCCGCCAGGTAGAGCACCCGGTCGGCGTAGGGCAGCACCGGGTTGACGTCGTGGGTGACGAACAGGACCGCCGCGCCGGTGCGGGTGCGGCAGGCGTCGACGAGCGCGCTCACCGCGCCGGCGTGGTGCAGGTCCAGCGACAGCAGCGGCTCGTCGGCCAGCAGCAGCCGCGGGTCGCCGACGATGCTCTGCGCCACCCGCAGCCGCTGCTGCTCCCCGCCGGACAGCCGCCCCACGGGCACGTCGGCGTAGGAGGTGGCGCCCACGGCCTCCAGGACCTCCTCGACCTTCGCCCTCGCCGAGCGCGAGGGCAGCAGCGGGCCCCAGCGGTGCCCGTCCAGGCCCAGGCGGACGAAGTCGCGGGCCCGCAGCGGGGTGGTCGCCTCCAGGCCCTTCTGCTGCGGGACGTAGCCGATGTTCCGGTCCCCGCGCCGGGCGGGCCGGCCGGCGACCTCCACCCGGCCGGCCTGCAGCGGCTGCTGGCCGAGGACGACCTTGAGCAGGCTGGACTTGCCCGCGCCGTTCGCGCCGAGGACGGCGACGAACTCGCCGGGGGCGACGTCGAGGTCCAGGCCGGACCACAGGCGGCGGCTGCCGTAGGACAGCGAGGCCTCCCGCAGCCGCAGCGCGGGCACGGCCGCGGGGCCCCGCGGGGCCGGCTCGGGCCGGGGTCCGCCGCTCACGCGCCCAGCGCCGCCGCGACCGCGTCCACGTTCGCGCTCATCCACGTCGCGTAGTCCTCACCCTCGGGGAGCGTCTCGGTCACCGGCACCACCGCGACGCCGTTCTCCTGCGCGGCCCGCAGGACCTGCTCGGTCTGCGGGCCGGTGGTCTGCTCGTTGTGGACGAGCGCCCGCACCTGCCCGCCGCTGAAGAGTGCCAGCGTCTCCTGCAGGACGTCGACGGGCACGTCGCTCTCCTCCTCGACGGCCTCGGAGAACTCCTCCGGCGTCACGTTCCGCGCACCGAGGGCGTCCAGCAGGTAGCCGGGGACGGGTTCGGTGACGGCGACCGGCTGGTCCTGCGTCCTCGGCCGGGCGGCGTCGATCCGCTGCTGCACCCCGTCGAGGGAGGTCTGGAACGTCGCCAGGTTCGCCGCGAACGTGGCGGCGTCGTCGGGGGCGGCCTGCGCGAGCTCCGCCTCGACGCGCTCGGCGAGGGCGCGGACGGTGGCGACGTCGTACCAGACGTGCTCGTTGAGCTCCCCGTCGGCGGGCGCCTGCTTGCCCGAGACCTCCACGGCGTCCAGCACGACGGCCTTCGAGTCGGCCGCGCTGAGCAGCTGCTCCATGAAGTCGTCGTAGCCGCCGCCGTTCTCGATGACGACGTCGGCGCGCGAGAGCTCCAGCTGGGTGCGGGTGCTCGCCTCGTAGCTGTGCGGGTCGGCGGAGGGGTCGCTGATGATCGAGGTGACGCTCGCGGCGTCGCCGGCGATCGCGGAGGCGATCGAGCCGTAGACGTTCGTGGAGGCCACGACGCTGAGGCCGTCGGCGGCCGGGGAGGCCGCCGACGCAGAGCCGGTGGCGGCGTCGTCCCCGCCGCCGCAGGCGGCGAGCGCGAGGGCGCAGGTGAGGGTGGCGGCGAGGGCGAGCGGGCGGCGGCGCGACGGCATGCGACGTCTTCCTGACGATGGGAACGGTTGTCGATTACTGTAAGGCCGTCCGGCGCCGCCCGACGCTCAGGGCCTGCGGGCGGCGCCGGCGTCCAGCGTCCGCGTGCACGCCGCGATGAGCAGCGGCACCGCGAGCATCGCCCCCACCGCCGGCACGGCCGCGCCGGAGTCGTTGACGGCGAAGCCGATGACGAGCAGCACCAGCAGGCACGTCAGCCCGGCCTCCAGCACCGGGTGCGCCTCGTAGGCGCGCGCCAGCAGCGAGACCCCGAGCACCCGCGGGCGCACCAGCACGAAGGCGATGAAGGCGGCCGCGACCGCCAGGACGAGGCTGAGGATCCAGTTGCTGTAGAGGATCCGCAGGTTCTGCGCCGCCTTGCGCTCGACGACCTGCCAGGCGCCGCCGTCCAGCAGCGTCTGCACGAAGCGGCCCAGGTGCGTCTGGTCGTCCACGGGGCGCAGCCAGTCGGCCAGCGAGATCGCGGCCAGCACCAGGAGCGTGGCGCCCGCGATGACGAGCACCCGCCGCCAGGTGATCCGCACGCCCGCCACGAGCAGCGCCAGCAGGCCGAAGGCGGGCAGGATCGCCGGCGGGCCGCCGAAGTCGCTGCCGAGCACGCCGTCGACGAACGTCGTCACGACGCCCAGGACGGCCACCGCGACGACGGCCCAGCGGCGCCGGCCGCCGCGCACCAGCCGGTCGGCCAGCGCCGTGGTGAACAGCAGCGCACCCGTGGCGAACAGCGCGAACTGCTGGTTGCCCAGCCCGTAGAAGCGGCCGGCCACGACCGGCTGCAGGCCGTTGAGGCTGGAGGTGATCAGCCGTGAGCCCGTCGCGCAGTCCACCGCCAGGACGCCGGCCGTCACCAGCCCCACGAAGCCCAGCGGGCCCAGCGCCGCCCGCCGCCAGGGGCCCAGCAGCGCCAGCGCCGTGATGAGCACCACGTACAGGGCCACCGCGCCCGAGACGGCGAGCAGGTGCTCGCCGGTGCTCTCGCCGTGGCGCCACCACGGGATCGTGTTGGCCAGGAACGTCGAGGCGCACACCGCGGCGAAGGCGACCGTGAGCACGCGCAGCCCGCCCAGCACCCGGCGCCGCCCGCGCGAGCCGCCCCACGCCCGGCGCAGCGCCAGCGTCGCCACCGCGTACAGCACCAGCTGCGAGGCGCCCCAGGCCGTGAAGAACGGCCCGACGAGCGGCTGCACCGCCTGCGCGGCCTGGTCGAGGTCGCGCACCTTGCGCTCGCGCTCGGCGGCGGAGGTGCCCGGGTCGGTGGAGGTGACCGGGGCGCCGACCAGGCCGGGCGTGCCGTGGTCGGAGCCGAGCGCCAGCGCCAGGACGGTCGGGGTCAGGTCCGTCGTCTGCACGATCGCCGTCTGCCGCGTCGAGCGCGAGCCCAGGTGGCCGTCGTAGGTGCCGCCGCCGGGCGCCGGTCCCGTGGCGGCGCCGAACTGCAGGTGCGCGGTGCGGCCCGCGTCGGCCAGCGAGACGGCCAGCAGCGTCGTCGCGCCCGCGCCGGTGGAGGCCTCGACGGCCCGCTGGACGGCGGCCACCGTCGCGTCGACGGCCGCGACCTGCTCGGCGCGCGGGGCGGCCGGCGCCTCCTCGCGCGCGGGCAGGTCCGCGGGGTCGCGCACCGCGCCGGCGTCGACGACGACGACCTGCGCGCCGGACTCCAGGGCGTCCTGCACGTACCCGCCGACGGCCTGCGGGGTGGCGGCGTCGGCGGCCGGGACGGCGGCGGGGACGGTGCCGTCCTCGGCCGCCAGCGCGATGCCCGCGCCCGGGCCGACCGCCAGCGTGCGGGTGCCGGCGTCGGCCAGCGCCTGCCCCAGCGTGCCGGGCACGGCGCTGAAGGTGTCCCCGTCGGCGATCTCCCGGTAGCGCGCCAGGTCGGGCTGGACGCCGTCGACGACCTCGGCCACCGGCGCGCAGGCGGCGGCGGCGTGCTCGGCGGAGGTGCCGTCGAAGTCGGTGGCGCGCCGGCCGGCGGACAGGCCCAGCCAGCCGTCGGCGGGGCAGGCGGCGGTGAAGACGCTGCGCACGGCGATCGTGCCGATGGCGCCGCTGCTCATCGACGCCAGCGCCGGCGTGGCCCGCTCGGACACGTCCGACCAGCGCACGCCGGAGAAGCCGACGAGGACGAGCGGCGCCCGCCCGTCCGCCGCCGCGGCCCGCGCGGGGGCCGCCCCGGACAGCCCTGCCAGCAGCGCACCCAGCAGCACGGCCGCCGCGGCGACCACCGCCACCGGCGCGGGCAGGGCGTGCGGACGGGCGGTGGCGGAGCGGGGCACCGCCCCAGGCTAGGGCGGGTGCCGGTCGGGACCCGTGCGCCGCTGGGGGAGGATCGGGGCGTGATCGAGGAGGGGACGGCTCGGGTGCCGCGCGCAGCGCCGGCGGGTGCGTGGCGGCTGGCGGGGGTGGTGGTGCTGCTGCTCGCGGTCGCGCCGATCGTGCACCGCTACCTCGTGGCCTACCCCCAGGACCAGTGGCAGGTGGACCTGGAGGTCTACCGCGAGGCCGGCCGCAGCCTGCTGCTGGGCCGGCCGGTGTACGCCTTCGAGACCGAGGTGCCGCAGCTGCTGCCGTTCACCTACCCCACGTTCTCGGCGCTGCTGTCGGTGCCGCTGGCGCTGCTGCCCTGGGGCGCGGCGGGCTGGGTGTGGACGGCGCTGCAGCTGGCGCTGCTGTGGCTCGTGGTCGGGCTGGCCTTCCGGCCGCTGCTGGAGCGCGCGGGTGCGCGCGCCGGGCTGCTGCACGGGGTCGTCGCCGCGCTGTGCGTCTGGATCTCCCCGGTGGGCGAGAACATCCGCTTCGGCCAGGTCAACGTCGTCCTCGTCTCGCTGTGCCTGCTGGACCTGGTGCGCGGGCGCGAGGGCGTGCGGATCGGGCGCTGGACGCTGCGCTGGCCGCGGGGCGCGCTCGTCGGCGTGGCGGTGGCGGTCAAGCTGACCCCGGGCGTCTTCCTGGTGCACTTCGCGATCACCCGGCAGTGGCGCGAGCTGCGCAACGCGGTCGCCGCGGCCGCGGGGGTGACGGTCGCGACCTTCCTGGTCGCGCCGGAGGCGTCGCTGGAGTTCTGGACCTCCGCGCTGCTGAACTCCGACCGGCTGGGGCCGAACGCGGGCTCCTCCAACCAGTCGCTGCGCGGCTTCGTGCTGCGGCTGTACCTGTCCGAGGGCGCCACGACGCTGGTGTGGGGGCTGCTGGCCGCGCTCGCGGCGGTGGCGGGCTTCGCGCTGGCCCGCGCGCTGCACCGGCGCGGCTCGCTCGTGGGGGAGGTCGCCGCGTGCGGCATGGTCGCGGTGCTCGTCTCGCCCGTCTCCTGGCTGCACCACCTGCTGTGGGGCGTCGTCGTGCTCGGGGCCCTCGTCGGCGACGGGCGGAGCCGTCGCCGGCTGGTGGTCGGTGCGGCCGGTCTGCTGCTGCTGTGGGTGGCCTGGCCGTGGTGGGGGGCGAACCTGCTGGCCTCGCGCAGCGTGCCGACGGTGCTGGCCCGCGCGGTGCAGAACGGCGACCTGTGGTGGGCGCTGCTGTCGCTGCTCGCGATGTGGTGGCTGCTCGTCCGACACGCCGAGAGTCGATCACGCGCGGTGACTGACGCATCGCTTAGCGTTTAGCTTTTCGGCCCCCGGGGGAAGACGCCTTCCAGCGAGAGCGTCACACCACCCGAGGGGGGACCCGTGAGCGAGACCAGCCGAACCCTGCGCCCGACCGTCGAGGCGTGGGAGTGGCAGCTGCGGGGTGCGTGCCGCGAGGCCGACCCCGAGCTGTTCTTCCACCCCGAGCTCGAGCGCGGCGCAGCCCGCCAGCACCGCGACGCCGCGGCCCTGGCCATCTGCGCCGAGTGCCCCGTGCTGCGCCAGTGCCGCCAGCACGTGCTGTCGCACCGCGAGAGCTACGGGGTCTGGGGGGGCCTGACCGAGGACCAGCGCGAGACCATCTGGAGCGGGCGCACCGAGCGCCGCAGGCTGCGCCGCGCCGGCTGAGGCGCCCGGCCGCCGGGGAGCGCCCCCGGCGGCCGGCGGGACCGGTGCGGGCGCTCGGCTACTGTCTCGCCCGTGCTGCGCTACGCGTTCTTCGGCCCCGTCGGCACCTTCTCCGAGGCCGCCCTGCGGACCGTGGTGGGGGACGCGCCCGCCGCGGCGACCTCGAGCGTCGACGCCACCATCGAGGCGGTGCGCAGCGGCGCCGCCGACGTCGGGTGCGTGCCGATCGAGAACTCCGTCGAGGGCGGCGTCCCGGCGACCCTGGACGGCCTGGCCGCGGGCGACCCCCTCGTCGTCGTCGCCGAGGTGGTCATCCCCGTCTCCTTCGTGCTGGCCGTGCGCCCCGGCACCGCGCTGACCGACGTGCGGCGCGTGAGCACCCACTCCCACGCCCACGCGCAGGTGCGGCGGTGGCTGCACGCCACGCTGCCCGGGGCCGGCTACGTGCCCGCCACCTCCACCGCCGCCGCCGCGCAGGCCCTGGCCGCCGAGCTCGCCGGCGGCGAGCCCGCCGGCTTCGAGGCCGCGATCTGCGCGCCGTTCGCCGCCGAGCGCTTCGGCCTGGAGGTCCTCGCCGAGCGCATCGAGGACCGCGCCGGCGCCCAGACCCGCTTCGTGCTGCTCTCGCGCCCCGGTCCCGGCGCCGTCCCCGCCCCCACCGGCGACGACAAGACCTCCCTCGTCGTCTTCCTGCGCGAGGAGCGCCCCGGCGCCCTCGTGGAGGCGCTGGAGCAGTTCGTCACCCGCGGCATCAACCTCACCCGCATCGAGTCCCGGCCCTCCGGGGACGCCCTGGGCCGCTACTGCTTCTCCATCGACTGCGACGGCCACGTCGCCGACGCCCGCGTCGGCGAGGCCCTCATGGGTCTGCACCGCGTGTGCGAGCGGGTCCGCTTCGTCGGCAGCTACCCGCGCGCCGACGGCGGGCACACCGTCGTCGGCGACGGCCCGACCGAGGAGGCGTTCACCGCCGCGCAGGGCTGGCTGGACCGGGTGCGCACCGGCACCGCCTCCTGAGCGGGGCCCCCCGGTGATCTCGCACGGTGCACCGCGCAAGAT
>NZ_JAAALL010000194.1 GCF_009906315.1 Kineococcus vitellinus
GGTTCCGGTGGGCGTGGCGCGGACCGTCGCGGCCCAGGAGGCGAGCAGGCCCAGCGCCTGGGCGCTGGGGCTGGCCGGCTCCGCGGCGTACAGGGTCAGCGTCAACCCGGGTTCGGCGACCACCTCCAGCGACTCGTAGGCCAGGTCCAGGTTCCCGACCGCGGTGTGGTGGAAGGACTTGGTCCCGGCTCCGTGCAGGCGCACGTCGTGCGAGCTCCACAGGGCGCGGAACTCCCCGCTGCGGGTGGACAGCTCGCCGACGAGGTCGTGCATGAGCTTGTCGTGCGGGTCGCGGCCGGCCTCGGTGCGCAGGATCGACACGCAGGTCGCCGCGGCGGTCGGCCAGTCGGGGTAGAAGCGGCGGGAGTCCTCGTCCAGGAAGGTGTAGCGGGCGAAGTTCGGGGAACCCCCGCCGCCGGCGGCGTCCAGGGAGGCGTAGAGGCTGGAGTGCATCGCCCAGCCCAGGGTGTTGACCGCCAGCAGGTCCATCCGCCCGTTGCGCACGATCGCCGGACCGGCGCTGAAGGCGTCCAGCGCCCACTGCAGGCTCGGGCGGGCCGTCCACTTCGACGTCGAGCGCCGGCGCGGGCGGACCAGCGCGCTGGTGCCGTCGGCGGCGCTGGCCAGGTCGAACAGGTGGGTGCGTTCGGCCTCGTCCAGGCGCAGGGCCCGGGCCAGCGACTCCAGCACCGACGCCGACACCCCGGCGAGGGCGCCGCGCTCGAGCTTGGCGTAGTACTCCACGCTGATGCCGGCCAGCGACGCCGCCTCCGCGCGGCGCAGCCCGGGAACCCTGCGCCGCCCCACGTCGGGCAGCCCGGCGTCGGCCGGGGTGAGCTTGGCGCGGCGGGTGGTGAGGAAGTCCCGGACCTCGGCGCGGTTGTCCATGACGACCACGGTAGGCGCACCGCCCGGGCCCGGGGAGTCACCGCCGAGGGGTGTACCGGCGGTGCACCCCTCGACAGGGCACCGCAGGAGGCGGGTGGTCCCCTGCGCCCGGGTGTTCGATGGCGGTGGTGCACCGCGTGGTGCACCGGACCCGATCGAGGAGAGAACACGTGCGTGGTGTCGTGATGCACGCCCCCGGTGACGTGCGCGTCGAGGACGTGCCCGAGCCGACGCTCCAGGAACCCACCGACGCGGTCATCCGCCTGGCCGCCACCTGCATCTGCGGCTCCGACCTGTGGCCCTACCGCGGCGCCGACGAGGTGCGCGAACCGCTGCGCATGGGCCACGAGTACTGCGGTGTCGTCGAGGAGGTCGGCGCCGACGTCCACGGGATCCGGGTGGGCGACTTCGTCGTCGGTTCCTTCTTCGCCTCCGACAACACCTGCGAGATCTGCCGCGCCGGCTACCAGACCAGCTGCCTGCACCGCGAGGTGCTGGGCACCGGCGGCGCCGCGCAGGCCGAGCGCATGCGGGTGCCCCTGGCCGACGGCACGCTCGTGGCCACCCCGGGGCTGCCGGAACCGGACCTGATCCCCAGCCTGCTGGCCGCCTCCGACGTCCTGGGCACCGGCTGGTTCGGTGCCGTCGCCGCCGAGGCGGGCCCCGGCAAGACCGTCGCCGTCGTCGGCGACGGGGCCGTGGGCCTGTGCGCCGTGCTGGCCGCCAAGCAGCTGGGCGCGGAGCGGATCGTCCTCTTCAGCCGGCACGCCGACCGCCAGGCCCTGGGCAGGGAGTTCGGCGCCACCGACGTCGTCGAGCAGCGCGGCGAGGAGGGCGTCGCCCGGCTCCTCGAACTCACCGGCGGGCTGGGCGCGCACTCGGTCGTCGAGGCCGTCGGCACCCACGAGTCGATGCACCAGGCCATCGCGTCCACGCGCCCGGGCGGGCACGTCGGCTTCGTCGGCGTGCTGCACGACGTCGCGATCACCGGTGACGACATCTTCATGACGCACGTGCACCTGCACGGCGGACCGGCACCGGTGCGCCGCTTCCTGCCCGAGCTGATCCGGCTGATCTGGGACCGCCAGATCGACCCGGGCAGGGTCTTCGACCTGACCCTGCCGCTGGAGCGGGCCGCCGAGGGGTACGAGGCCATGCACGAGCGGCGCGCCACCAAGGTCCTGCTGCGGCCCTGAACCCCGGCCAGCGCACCCGCGCGGGACGTCCGCAGCCCGAGGCACCACCCACCGCAGGAGAGAGCGACGATGCAGCTGAACACCCCCGGGGCCACGCAGTCCCCGACCGCCACCTTCACCGGACGGGTGCTGGTGACCCCGCTGGCCACCGGTCGGCGACCGTCCCGGCTGAGCGTGGCGCTGGTGCGCTTCACGCCCGGAGCCCGCACCCACTGGCACGTGCACCCGCTGGGTCAGGTCCTGCACGTCACCGAGGGCGTCGCCCTCGTCGGCACCCGCGACGGCTCGGTAGTGCGCGCCCGCGCCGGCGACAGCGTCGTGTGCGCACCGGGCGAGGAGCACTGGCACGGCGCCACCGCCGACGCCTTCGCCGCGCACCTGGCGATCCAGGAGGCCGCCGAGGAGGCGAGCGGGACGTCCAGCCCGGTCACCTGGCTGGAGCCGGTCGCCGAGGACGTCTACCGCTCGGCGCAGCAGTCCCGGGGAGCGTGAGCGGGCGCACCCGCGCCGAGAGCGCTGCCCGGCGCGCTCGGCGCAGCGGCGACCGGCGGCGGGTCAGCGCAGGCGCTCGACGCCGAACTGCAGGCGCGGGTGGGCGTAGGACTCCTGCGCCTCGATCAGCTGCAGCTCCCGCTCGCCCGAGCGGTAGGTCGTCTCGATGAGGTCGAAGACGCTGGAGGCGGTGCGCGCCAGGGCGTCGGCCGCGTCACCGGTGCGGCGGTAGTGCGCCGTGAACAGCGCCGCCGTGACGTCGCCGGAACCGTTGGCCTTGAACGGCAGCATCGGGGTGCGCACGATCCACGCGCCGGCGTCGTCCACGACGACCATCTCGATCGTGCCCTCCTCGCGGTCGGGCCGCTCGACGCTGGTGACGAGCACCGTCGAGGGGCCCATCGCCCGGGCCAGGTCGGCGGAGGCCAGGGTGGACTCCAGCGTCGTGGGCTCGGTGCCGGTGAGGTAGCCCAGCTCGAACTGGTTGGGGGTGATGACGTCGGCGACGGGCACGACCCGCTCGCGCAGCAGGTCGGGGATCTCCGGGGCCACGAAGCAGCCGGAGCGGGCGTTGCCCATCACCGGGTCGCAGGCGTAGATCGCCGAGGGGTTGGCCGCCTTCACCCGCCGCACCGCGTCGACGATCACGTCGCCGATGCCGACGCCCCCCTGGTAGCCGGACAGGACGACGTCCACCTGCGGGAACACCCCGCGCTCCTCGACCCCGGTGAGGACGTCCGCGACGTCCTCGGCCGCGATGAGCGGACCGCGCCAGGCGCCGTAGCCGGTGTGGTTGGAGAAGTTCACCGTGTAGACGGGGATCACCTCCACGCCGATGCGCTGCAGGGGGAAGACGGCCGCCGAGTTGCCGACGTGGCCGTGGGCCACCGCCGACTGGATGGACAGGATCTTCATGACGTCAGCCCTTCGCCCTCCGCGGGTGCACCCGCGGCCGGCTGCACGCCACCCGGCCACCACCCGCGCCCACACGCGTTCCACGGGTCCGGGGCCCGCTGCCCAGGACGGCCACAACCGTAGTCACCCCGCGCGACACCCACCATCCGGGTCGGACCCCCGCCGCGCCCGCGTCCCGCGGGCGCGGCGGGGGCGCGGCGGGGGCGCGGGGCCTCAGCCGGCGACGACGCGCAGGGTCTGCAGCGTCGGGTCGGCGGCGTCCGGGACGAGCATGCCCGCGGCCACCCCGCTGACGAGGTAGTCCACGGCCTCCTGCGTGACGACCTCGCCGGGGGCCAGCACCGGCACGCCCGGCGGGTAGGGGCTGACCAGCTCGGCGACCACGCGGCCGACGGCCCGCTGCACCGGCACCTGCTCCACGGGCGCGAAGAACGCCTCGCGCGGGGTCATGGCGTTCTCCATCTCCAGCTGCCCCGGCCGCGGCAGCCTCGTGGGCTCCTTCCGCTCCAGCTCGCCGGCCTCGGCGGCCAGCCGGCGCAGCGAGCGCAGCAGGACGGCCTCGGTCTGCTCGTCGTCGCCGTGCGTCAGGCGCACCCCGATGCGGCAGGCGTCGGCGGAGCCCACGTCGACGTGGCAGGCGGCGCGCAGCCAGTCGCCGGCCTGGTAGCCGCTGATGCCCAGCGCGCGCACGTCGATCGTCAGCGCCAGCGGGTCCAGGTCGAAGGCGCCCTGCGGGCGCACGACCTCCCGGCCCATGAGGTCGAGCCCGTCGATGCCGTCCACGGCGGCGCGCACGCGCTGCGCGCGCTGCAGCGCGGCGCCCAGCAGCTGCTCGCCCTGCTCGACCATCTGCCGGCGCCAGCCGTCGAGGGAGGCGTAGACCAGCGGGGAGGAGCTCGTGGTGCCCAGCAGGTCCTCGCGCTGCTTGAGCACCTGCGGGTCCACCAGGTCGCCCTTGAGGTGGAACACCGAGCTCTGCTCGATGGCCGAGCCCATCTTGTGCACGCTGGTGACGACCACGTCGGCGCCGGCGTCCACGCCCCACGCGGGCAGGTCGGGGTGGAAGGGCAGGTGGGCGCCCCAGGCCTCGTCGACGATGAGCGGGACCCCGAACTCGTGGCAGACCTCGGCGACGCCGGCGATGTCGGCGCAGGTGCCCCAGTCGGTGGGCGTGATGAGCAGCATCCCCTTGGCGTCGGGGTTCGCCTCCAGCGCGCGGCGCACGTCGGCCGGCTCCGGCGGGTGCGCCAGGTGCAGGTCGGCGTCGAAGTGCGGGTGCACCCACACCGGGGAGATCCCGGAGACGATGACCCCGGCGACGACGGACTTGTGCGCGTTGCGGGAGATGAGCAGCTTCTCCCCCGGCCCCGCCACGGAGATCATCGCGGCCTTGACGGACAGCGAGCTGCCGCAGGTGGAGAAGAAGGTCGTGTCCGCGCCCACCGCGTCGGCCATGAGGTCCTCGGCCTGGCTGACCACGCCCTGCGACTCGCGCCGGTCGTCCAGGCCGTTGAGCGTCAAGACGTCGCAGGCGAACGTCCCCTCGCCCATCAGCTGCAGGACGCGCGGGTCGACCCCGCGCCCCTGCTTGTGCCCGGGTGGGCCGAAGACCACGTCCCCGCGGCGGTGGAAGGCCTCGATGGCCTCCAGGACCGGGGTGCGCGAGTGGTCCACGCTCACGACGCCTCCTCCCCGGCCCGGCGGTGCCGGACCGGTCACGACGCGGTCCCGCCGCAGCGGGACCCTTCCAGCGCTCCCGGTACCCGATCCCGCGCCGCCCATGCGCGTCCCCGGGGACCCGCGCCCTGTCGGTGCCGCGTGCCAGGCTGTCGCGCGACGAGGTGCCGGCGACGAGGGGGACGCGATGAGCACGACCGCGAGCAGGACCGCGAGCAGGGACGCGGGCGGGAGCGCGGGCACGGGCGGGTCCCCGGGGACGCACGCGGGGCCGGCGGCCCCGGTCGCCGACCGCCACGACTTGATCCGCGTGCTCGGCGCCCGCGAGAACAACCTGCGCGACGTGAGCGTCGTGATCCCCAAGCGCCGGCTGACGGTGTTCACCGGCGTCTCCGGCTCGGGCAAGAGCTCGCTGGTCTTCGGCACGATCGCCGCGGAGTCGCAGCGGCTGATCAACGAGACGTACAGCACCTTCGTGCAGGGCTTCATGCCGACGCTGGGGCGGCCAGACGTCGACGTCCTCGAGGGGCTCACCACCGCGATCATCGTCGACCAGCAGCGGATGGGCGCCAACGCGCGCTCCACCGTCGGCACCGCCACCGACGCCAACGCGCTGCTGCGCATCCTCTTCAGCCGCCTCGGGCAGCCGCACGTCGGACCGCCGCAGGCGTTCTCCTTCAACGTCGCCTCGATGAGCGGGTCGGGCGCGGTCTCCTTCGAGCGGGGCGGGAAGACGGTCAAGGAGCGGCGCGAGTTCCGCACCACCGGCGGGATGTGCCCGCGCTGCGAGGGCATGGGAGCCGTCTCCGACATCGACCTGACCCAGCTCTACGACGACAGCGCCTCCCTCAACGGGGGCGCGCTGCGGATCCCCGGCTACAGCACCGACGGCTGGTACGGCCGCATCTTCAGCGGCTGCGGCTTCTTCGACCCCGACAAGCCGATCCGCGAGTTCACCGAGCGGGAGCTGCACGACCTGCTGCACCGGGAACCCACCAGGATCAAGGTGGACGGCATCAACATCACCTACGAGGGGCTGGTGCCGAGGATCCAGAAGTCGATGCTGTCCAAGGACGTCGACTCGCTGCAACCGCACGTGCGCGCCTTCGTGCAGCGGGCGGTCACCTTCACCACCTGCCCCGACTGCGCCGGCACCCGCCTCAACGAGGCCGCCCGCTCCTCGCTCATCGACGGCACGAGCATCGCCGACGCCTGCGCCCTGCAGATCAGCGACCTGGCCGCGTGGGTGCGCGGCCTGCGCGAGGAGTCCGTGGCCCCGCTGCTGGCCACGCTGGGCGAGACCCTGGACTCCTTCACCGAGATCGGGCTGGGCTACCTGTCCCTGGACCGGTCCGCGGGCACCCTGTCGGGCGGCGAGGCGCAGCGCGTGAAGATGGTCCGCCACCTCGGCTCTCCGCTCACCGACGTCACCTACGTCTTCGACGAGCCCACCACGGGCCTGCACCCGCACGACGTCCAGCGGATGGACGACCTGCTGCTGCGCCTGCGCGACAAGGGCAACACCGTCCTCGTCGTCGAGCACAAGCCGGAGGTCATCGCGATCGCCGACCACGTCGTCGACCTCGGTCCCGGCGCCGGCGCGGCCGGCGGCGCCGTCTGCTACGAGGGCACCGTGGAGGGGCTGCGCGCCAGCGGCACCACCACCGGCCGCCACCTGGGGTACCGGAGCGCCCTGAAGGCGACCGTGCGCACCCCCACCGGCACCCTGCCGATCCGCGGCGCGAGCACCCACAACCTGCGCGACGTGGACGTCGACGTCCCGCTGGGGGTGCTCGTCGCGGTCACCGGTGTCGCCGGCTCCGGCAAGAGCTCCCTGGTGCACGGCTCGATCCCCGCCGCCGCGGGTGTCGTCTCCATCGACCAGAGCCCGATCCGCGGGTCGCGGCGCAGCAACCCGGCCACCTACACCGGGCTGCTGGAACCGGTCCGCAAGGCGTTCGCGAAGGCCAACGGCGTCAAGCCGGCCCTGTTCAGCGCCAACTCCGAGGGGGCCTGCCCCACCTGCAACGGCGTCGGCGTCGTCTACACCGACCTGGCGGTGATGGCCGGTGTCGCCACCACGTGCGAGGAGTGCGAGGGCAGGCGGTTCCAGGCCGAGGTCCTCACCCACCTGCTCGGCGGCAAGGACATCAGCCAGGTCCTGGCCATGTCCGTCACCGAGGCGAGCGCGTTCTTCGCCGCGGGGCCGTCGCGCGTGCCGGCCGCCGCCGCGGTCCTGGAGCGGCTCGCCGACGTGGGGCTGGGCTACGTGCACCTCGGCCAGCCGCTCACCACGCTCTCCGGCGGCGAGCGCCAGCGGCTGAAGCTGGCCACCCGCATGGGCCAGGCCGGCGGCGTGTACGTCCTCGACGAGCCGACCACCGGGCTGCACCTGGCCGACGTGGAGCAGCTGCTGGGCCTGCTGGACCGCCTCGTCGACGCCGGGACCTCCGTCCTCGTCGTCGAGCACCACCAGGCGGTCGTGGCGCACGCGGACTGGGTCATCGACCTGGGGCCGGGGGCCGGTCACGACGGCGGCCGGGTCGTCTTCGAGGGGACCCCGGCCGACCTCGTGGCCGCCCGCTCCACCCTCACCGGCGAGCACCTGGCCGCCTACGTCGGTGCGCTCGCCGCCGCGCCCGCCTCGCCGTAGCGTTGAGGGGGTGAGCGTCGCACCCCCGCCGGCCACCGCCCTGCGCACCACCCTCGACGGCGGCCTGGACGACCGCTTCGCGCGCGAGCTGCCCGAGATGGCGATCCCCTGGCAGGGCGCGCCCGCCCCGGACCCCCGGGTGCTCGTGCTCGACGAGCAGCTGGCCGCCGAGCTGGGCCTCGACCCGGCCTGGCTGCACAGCCCCGAGGGCGTCCAGGTGCTCGTCGGCAGGTCCGTCCCCGCAGGCGCCGCGCCGGTGGCGCAGGCCTACGCGGGGCACCAGTTCGGCGGGTTCTCCCCGCGGCTGGGCGACGGGCGCGCGCTGCTGCTCGGCGAGCTCGTCGACGTGCACGGCCGCGTGCTCGACCTGCACCTGAAGGGTTCCGGGCGCACCCCGTTCGCGCGCGGCGGCGACGGCCTGGCCGCGGTCGGGCCGATGCTGCGCGAGCACCTCGTCAGCCGCGCCGTGCACGCCCTGGGCATCCCCACCACCCGCTCCCTGGCGGTGGTGGCCACCGGGCGCACCGTGCAGCGCGAGACGCCGCTGCCGGGCGCCGTGCTGGCCCGCGTGGCCGCCAGCCACCTGCGCGTCGGCAGCTTCCAGTACGCGCGCGCCAGCGGCGACGTGGACCTGCTGCGCCGCCTGGCCGACCACGCGATCTCCCGCCACC
>NZ_JAAALL010000195.1 GCF_009906315.1 Kineococcus vitellinus
GGGTGCAGCGCAGCCCGCCGCGCCCGCGCATCGCCCGGTGCGCCCCCGGGGCGACCACGTCAGCTGGAACACCTCCCAGGGCCAGACCGAGGGGAAGGTCACGGACAGGAAGACCGAGGACTTCGAGCTCTACGGCAAGCACCGCAAGGCCTCGGAGGACGACCCGCAGGTGGTCGTGGAGAGCGACAAGTCCGGCAAGGAGGCCGCGCACAAGGAGTCCTCCGTCGAGGAGGCCTGAGGCGTCCGGGCCGGGTCGGCCCCGTGGGAGCATGAGGCACGTGACCGACCCGGCCGTCCAGCCCGCTGCCCCCGTCGACCTCGCGCCCGCCAGCCTGGGCGAACCCGCGCTCGGCCCCCTCGACGGCCGCTACCGCCGCTCCGTCGCCCCGCTGGCCGAGCACCTGTCCGAGGCCGCGCTGAACCGCCGCCGCGTGCACGTCGAGGCCGAGTGGCTGGTGCACCTGGGCACCCGCGACGTGGTGCCCGGCGTGCGCCGCCTCAGCGCCGACGAGGTCGCGTTCCTGCGCGAGCTGCCGCTGCGCTTCGACGCCGCGGCCGTCGCCGAGCTGGCCGAGATCGAGCGCGTCACCGTCCACGACGTCAAGGCCGTGGAGTACTGGATCAAGCGGCGGCTGGAGGGGACGTCTCTGGCCGACGTCGCCGAGCTGACCCACCTGTTCTGCACCAGCGAGGACGTCAACAACCTCTCCTACGCGCTCATGGTGCGCGACGCCGTGCAGCAGGTGTGGCTGCCGGCCGCGACCGCGCTCACCGACGACGTGGCGCGGATGGCGCACGAGCTGCGCGCGCTGCCGATGCTGGCGCGCACCCACGGCCAGCCCGCGACGCCGACGACGCTGGGCAAGGAGCTCGCCGTCCTCGCGCACCGGCTGCGCCGGCAGCTGGCGCGGATCGCGCGCGCGGAGTTCCTCGGCAAGTTCAACGGCGCCACCGGCACCTACGCCGCGCACCGCACGGCCGTGCCGAGCACGGACTGGCCGGCGGTCTCGCGGGAGTTCGTCACCTCGCTGGGGCTGACCTGGAACCCGCTGACCACCCAGATCGAGCCGCACGACTGGCAGGCGGAGCTGTACTCCGACGTCGCCCGCTTCGGGCGCGTGCTGCACAACCTCTGCACCGACGTGTGGACGTACATCTCGATGGGCTACTTCGCCCAGGTCCGCGGGCAGGGCACCGTGGGCTCCTCGACGATGCCGCACAAGGTGAACCCGATCCGCTTCGAGAACGCCGAGGCGAACCTGGAGGTCTCCGGCGGGCTGTTCCGCGTGCTGGAGGAGACGCTGACGACCTCGCGGCTGCAGCGCGACCTCACCGACTCCTCGACGCAGCGCAACATCGGCGTCGCGTTCGGGCACTCGCTGCTGGCGGTCGAGAACGCCCGCCGCGGGCTCGCCGGGCTCGACGCCGTCCCGGCGGCGCTGGCCGCCGACCTCGACGGCAACTGGGAGGTCCTCGGCGAGGCCGTGCAGTCGGTGATGCGCGTGCACGGGCTGCCCGAGCCCTACGAGCGCCTCAAGGAGCTCACCCGCGGGCGCCGGGTCGACCAGGCGGGGCTGCGCGAGTTCGTCGCCGGCCTGGGCCTGCCCGACGGCGAGGCCGCGCGCCTGTCGCTGCTCACCCCGGGCGACTACACCGGGGACGCCGCCGCCCTCGTCGACGTGCTCGACGCCCCGCCCGCCGGGAGCTGACGTGCGCGCCGTCCTCGTCGAGGCGTTCGGCGAGCCGGCGCGGCTGGCGCGGGTCGCCGACCCCGCGCCCGCACGGCACGGGGTCGTCGTCGCCGTGGAGGCCACGGGGGTGTGCCGCAGCGACTGGCACGCCTGGCAGGGCCACGACGAGGACGTGCGGCTGCCGCACGTGCCCGGCCACGAGCTGGCCGGCACCGTCGTCGCGGCCGGGGACGACGTGCGCGGCTGGCGCGTCGGCGACCGCGTGACGACGCCGTTCGTCACCGCCTGCGGCACCTGCCCCGAGTGCGCGGCCGGCGCGCAGCAGGTGTGCCGGGCGCAGACCCAGCCGGGGTTCACCGGCTGGGGCTCCTTCGCCGAGCTCGTCGCCCTCGACCACGCCGACGTCAACCTCGTGCGGCTGCCCGAGGGGTTCACCGCGAGCACGGCCGCCGCGCTCGGCTGCCGCGTCGCCAC
Source organism: Kineococcus vitellinus (assembly GCF_009906315.1). Lineage (GTDB taxonomy): Bacteria > Actinomycetota > Actinomycetes > Actinomycetales > Kineococcaceae > Kineococcus > Kineococcus vitellinus. Next base: position 2,166 of record NZ_JAAALL010000195.1, read on the forward strand.
CGCCTTCCGCGCCGTCACCGACGTCGCCCGGGTGCGCCCCGGCGAGCACGTCGCCGTCCACGGCGCCGGCGGGGTGGGGCTGTCCGCCGTCGCGGTCGCCGCGGCGGCCGGGGCGCGCGTCGTGGCCGTCGACCCCTCCCCCGCCGCCCGCGAGCTCGCGGTGCGCTTCGGCGCCGAGCACGCGCTCGGGCCCGAGGACGCGGTGCGCGCCGTCCGGGAGCTGACCGGCGGCGGGGCGCACGTCTCGATCGACGCCGTCGGCCTGCCCGCGACGTGCGAGGCCTCCGTGCGCTGCCTGCGCCGGCGCGGCCGGCACGTGCAGGTGGGCCTGCTGCCCGCCGCGGCCGGCCGGCCGCTGGTGCCGATGGACCTCGTCGTCGCCGGGGAGCTGCAGGTGCTCGGCAGCCACGGCATGGCCGCGCACGACTACCCGCGGCTGCTGGACCTCGTGGCGGCCGGGCGCTTCCCGCTGGCCGGGCTGGTCACCCGCGAGCTGCCGCTGGAGGCGGGCCCGCGGGCGCTCGCGGAGGTCGCGGCGGCGGGCACCGCCGGCATCACCGTCCTGGTGCCCTGAGGGCGCGGCCGTGACCCGCGTCGTGTGCGCGGCCTTCGACGCGGACCTGGACGCGGGCCTGGCCGCCGTGGCCGGGGACCTGCGCGCCGGCGGCGTGCGGGTCCCGCCGCCGCGGCACCGACCGCACCTGACGCTCGCGGGCAGCGACCTGCCGCCCGAGCAGGTCCTGGCCGCCGTGCGCGCCGCGGCCGCGGACCTCGCGGGGACCGCGGTGCACCTGGACGAGGCCGGCACCTTCCGCCGCGGCGCCGTGCTGTGGGTGGGCACGGGCGCGCCCGGCCTGCTCGCCTGGCACGCGGACGTGCTGGCGGCGCTGGCCGGCGCCGGGCTGGCCAACGCGTTCCCGAACGCGGCGCCGGGCCGCTGGCGCCCGCACTGCACGCTGGCCCGCCGGGTGCGCCCGGGGTCGGTGGCGGCCGCCGTCGAGGTGGTCCGGGCCGCCCTGCCGCTGAGCGGGCGGGTGCGGGCCCTGGCGGTGCTGGAGGTCGGCGGCAGCGGCGACCTGGGGCTGGTCCCGCTGCGCTGAACCGGTCCACCCCCCGGTCCGGGCCCGCCTATGCTCCGCGCGTGGAGATCGCGATCGCCCTCGTGGCGCTGACCGTCGGGGTGTGCGCGGTGGCCGCCGCGTGCGACCGGTTCGGCTGGCCCACCCCCCTGGTCCTCGTCGTCGTGGGGGCCGTCGTCTCCCTGGTCCCCGGGGTGCCGGAGGTGGCGCTGGAGCCCGAGCTCGTCCTGTTCGGCCTGCTGCCACCGCTGCTGTACGCCACGACGGCGCGCACCTCGCTGGTGGACTTCACCCGCAACAAGCTGGCCACGGTGCTGATGTCGGTGGTGCTGGTGGTGTTCACCACGCTCGTCGTGGGCTGGACGACGGCGCTGCTGCTGCCGGGGGTGGCGCTGGCGGCGTGCATGGCGCTCGGCGCGGTCGTCGCCCCGCCGGACGCGGTCGCCGCGACCGCGATCGGCCGGCGGCTCGGCCTGCCCCGGCGGGTGGCGACGCTGCTGGAGGAGGAGAGCCTGGTCAACGACGCCTCCGCCCTCATCGCGCTGTCGGTGGCGACGTCGGCGCTGACGACGGCGCTGTCGCCGGTGCACATCGCCGGGGAGTTCGTGGTGGCCGTCGTCGGGGCGCTCGTCGTGGGCGGTGCGGTGGCCGCGGTGCTGGCGCTGGTGCGCACCCGCATCCGCAACCCCGTGCTCGACACGGCCGTCTCCTTCACCGCCCCCTACCTGGCGTTCCTGCCGGCGGAGGAGGTGCACGCCTCCGGGGTGCTGGCCGTCGTCGTCACCGGGCTGACCATGGCGCACCTGTCCCCGCGCGTGCAGACGGCCGCCTCCCGCGTGACGGAGGCCGTGAACTGGCGCACGGTCGCGTTCCTGCTGGAGAACGCGGTGTTCGTGCTCATCGGGTTGCAGCTGCCGCAGCTGCTCGGCGACGCCGCCGACGGCGCCTTCAGCGGCGGGCGGATCCTGGTCGTCTGCCTGGGCGTGCTGGTGGCGACGATCGCCGCGCGCTTCGTCTTCGTCTTCGCCTCGGCGAACCTGCTGCGGGCGGTGCCGCGGCTGCGCCACCTGCAGTGGCCCGACGGGGTCTCGCTGCTGGTGTCGTGGGCGGGGATGCGCGGCGTGGTCACGCTGGCCGCCGCGCAGCTGGTGCCCGAGGACGTGCCGGGGCGGGAGGTGCTGCTGCTGGCCGCGTTCACGGTCGTCGTGGGCACCCTGCTCGTGCAGGGGCTCAGCCTGCCGTGGCTGGTGCGCCGCGTCGGCCTGCCCGCGCCCGACCCCGCCGAGGACGCCCTGCAGGCCGCCGCCCTGGGCGACGCCGCGACGGCCGCGGGGCTGCGCCGCCTCGACGAGCTGCTCACGGGCGAGGAGCCGGAGCACCTGGTCGCCATGCTGCGCGCCCGCTCCAAGTCCCGCTCGCACGCGGCCTGGGAGCGGCTGGGGCGGCCGCTGTCGGACCGGATGACGCCGTCGGCGCTGTACGCGCAGCTGCGCCTGGAGATGCTGGCCGCCGAGCGCGCCGTCGTCGTGCAGGCCCGCGACCGCGGCACCGCGGAACCGGACGTGCTGCGCCAGGCGCTCGCCGACGTCGACTTCGAGGAGACGCTGATCGACCGCCTCGACGACCTCGACCCGCTGGAGGCCGACCGCGGGCTGGCCCCCGCCACCGCGGGCGGCTGCGCGCACCTGCGCACCGCGCGCGCCCGGGCCGACGTCGCGGTGGCCGACGAGTGCGCCGACTGCCGGCGGGAGGGCTCGACGTGGGTGCACCTGCGCACCTGCCTGCAGTGCGGGTACACCGGCTGCTGCGACTCCTCCGAGCGCCGGCACGCGCGCCGCCACTTCGGCGAGAGCGCGCACCCGGTGCTCGTCAGCGCCGAGCCGGGCGAGGCGTGGCGCTGGTGCTGGGTGGACGAGGAGCTGGGGTGATCGGCGCTGCCGGGCGCCGCTACTGCAGCGCCGACGTCAGCCGGGCGAGGTTCTCCTTGATGACCGCCCCGCGCGAGCGGGCCAGCCACTGCTCCAGGGTGAGCTCGGTGCAGCGGGCGCGGTAGCCGTCCTCGACGCGGCGCAGGTCGTCGGAGAACTCCTCGCCGCACACCATGAGCGTCAGCTCCAGGTCGAGCAGGAAGGAGCGCATGTCCATGTTGGAGGAGCCGATGACGGCGACCTCCTCGTCGACGGTCATGTGCTTGGCGTGCAGCACGTACGGCGCCGGGTAGCGCCAGATGCGCACCCCGGCCCGCAGCAGGTTCTCGTAGTAGGAGCACTCGGCGTAGTGCACGATCGCCTGGTCGCCGTGCTCGGAGACGAACAGCTCCACGTCGACACCGCGCTCGGCGGCCGTCGTGATCGCCGACAGCATCGACTCGTCGGGCACGAAGTAGGGGCTGGTGATGGAGATGCGCCGCTGCGCGGAGTACAGCAGCGCGTTGAACAGCTTGAGGTTGTTCTCCCCGTCGAAGCCGGGGCCGCTGGGCACGATCTGGCACTCCAGCCGGCCGGGCGGGTCGACGGGCGTGAGCTCCGGGCGCTCGGCCGTCAGCAGCTCGTCGGTCTCGGAGTACCAGTCGGTGATGAAGAGGGCCTCGACGCCGGAGACGATGGGCCCCTCCAGGCGCACCATGAGGTCCTGCCACTGCAGCCCGCGGCGCCTGTTGCCGCGCTTGTTGTAGCTGCGGTCCAGGACGTTCTGCGAGCCGACCCAGCCGACCTCGCCGTCGACGACGAGCAGCTTGCGGTGGTTGCGCAGGTCGGGGCGCTGGTACTTCAGCCGGTGCAGCTGCACGGGCAGCATGGGGTGCCACTCGACGCCCGCCTCGCGCAGGAAGCGGACGGTGCGCCGGTAGCCGGGGTAGCGCAGCGAGCCGATGTGGTCCATCAGCAGCCGCACCTTCACCCCGCGCTGCACGGCGCGCTGCAGGGCGCTGAAGAACGGCTCGCTCGTGGCGTCCCTGGTCATGATGTAGAACTCGACGTGGACGTACTCGCGCGCCTCGTCGACGGAGCGCGCCATCGCCCGGATCGCCTCGTCGTACTCGCCGACGAGCTGCGCGGAGTTCCCGCCGACCAGCGGCATGGCGCCCAGGTTGCGGTTGAGCTCGACGACCCCGGTCAGCCACGGCGGCCAGGGGTGGTCGGTGGAGACCAGGTCCATGCCCTTGGTCGTGTCGACGATGAGCTGGTTGATCTCGCGCTGCTTGCGGCGCCGCGAGCGCGGCAGCTTCGGGTTGCCGATGAGCAGGAAGGCCAGCACGCCGAGGTAGGGGATGAAGAAGATGGCCAGCAGCCAGGCCAGCGCCGAGCTGGGCCGGCGGTTGACGGGGACCACCGCGATCGCGGTGAGGCGCACGACGAGGTCGACGACGAGCAGCGCGAGCGCGGAGGCCGTGATCGACGGCGCCCAGTCGGGGAACCAGTCCACGCGCCTCAGATCTCCACGGTGCCGCGGGGGGTCTGGAACGTCACCGTCCGCAGCCCCGCCCGGCCGCGGTCGCCGGGGACCTCGAGCCAGGTGAACTCCAGCCGGTCCACCGTGAAGTCCGCGGGCAGCCCCAGCCAGCTGCGCACGTGCTCGCGCTCACCGGCGATGGTGAGCCCGGCGAGCCGGGTGCCGCCGGCCAGCGCGATCGCGGAGGGGTGCTGCGTGAGCGGGCCGTCCCACTCGATGAGCAGCGGCAGCTGCGGGTCGGTGCGCAGGGCGGGCGCACCGATCTGCCGCCAGCGCAGCTCGACGCCGTCGGGGCGCCGGCGCACCCCCTCCTCGGCGCGCTCGCCCAGCCGGGCCGCGTGGCCGGCGAGGTCGTCGACGACGACGGCCCAGGCGAACCAGCCGCCGCCGGCCTCGCTGCGCTCGCGCACGGCCCGCCCGAACAGCGCCTTGTCGGCGACGGGGTGGTCGAGCACCTCGACGACCTCCACGTAGCAGCCGTCGGACAGCGGCAGCACGACGTTGCGGGTGCCGAAGCGCGGGTGCGGGCCGCCGTCGACGACGCGGACCCCCAGGCGGGCCGCCAGGCGCCGCGCGGTCTCCTGCAGACCTTCGGGACCGGCGGCGAAGCCGACGTGGTCGACACGCATGGGGTCAGCCTCCCAGGCCCGCGGCGAGGCCGGTCAACCGGTCCGCGAGCGCCCGCACGTCGGCGGCGCCGAAGGCGCGGGGGCCGAGGCCCTCGCGCACCGAGCGGTCCGCCAGCGCCTGCAGCGCCTCGTTGACGGGGGTGGGCACGCCCCGCTCGCGCCCCAGGCGCACGACCTCGCCGTTGAGCCAGTCGGTCTCCACCGACCCCCCGCGGTGCAGGCTCTGCCAGCTGGAGGAGCCCGGCCGGCCGCTGCCGGCGACCTCGGCGGTGCGGAAGCCGAGCTCGGCCAGCCGCGGCAGCGCCTGCGCGCGGTCCAGCGCCGGGGTGCCGGCCGCGGCGAGCGCGGCGGCCCCCTCGGCGCGCGCGGCCCCGCGCAGCTCCTCGCAGCCCTCGCCGGGCCGGCACACCGCGTCGACGGCGTTGCCGGTGTTGTCCAGCAGCTTGCCGCGCTTGGCGGCCATGACGTCGTCGCTGACGGTGGTGGCGAAGCCGGCGCCGGCCAGGTCGGCGGCGATGCGCCCGACGACCTCGTCGCGGCCGGCGGGGTAGCGGCCCAGGACGAGGCCGCCGGAGACCGGGGTGCCCTCGGAGACGACGACACCGGGCTCCAGGTGGCTGGCCGGCAGGTACACGCACGCGCCCACGACCCGGCGGAACCAGCGCAGCGCCAGCCGCTCGCCCTCGACGCCGTTCTGCGCGCAGACCACGGGCAGCAGGCGCCCGGCGGTGGCGTCCCAGCCCCCGTCCGCGTCGGTGGGCACGTCGGCGGGGGCGGCGACGGGGGCGGCCGCCCAGTCGGCGAGCAGCCCGGCCGCGTCCTGCACCTTCACCGCCAGGACGAGGACGTCGTCGGCGGTGAGCTCCACCTCGGCCGGGGAGCTGGCCACGGGGGCGTGCACCTCCACCGGCCCGGTGGGGGTGAGCAGCTGCAGGCCGTGCGCGCGCAGGCGGTCGGCGTGCGCGCCGCGGGCGACGAGGACGACCTCGTGCCCGTGCTGGGCCAGGCGGCCGCCGATCGTCCCGCCGATGGCCCCTGCCCCGATGACGACGTAGCGCACCAGCGCAGTCAAGCACCGCCGCGCGCACCCGCTCGCCCCGGGCCGGTACCGGGTACCGCTGGACGGGGCGGGACCGTGCCGGGAGGCGGTGCCGGGAGG
>NZ_JAAALL010000196.1 GCF_009906315.1 Kineococcus vitellinus
ATCAAGGAGCCGGCCCGCCCCGCACGGTGATCTTCCACGGTGCACCGTGGAAGATCACCGTGCGGGGCGGGAGGAGGGAGGGCTCAGCGCACGAGGCGGACGGCGCCGGTGCTGCGGTCCCAGCGCAGCTGACCGCCCTCGAAGTCCGAGGCCCGCCCGCCGGGCACGTCGCGCTCGTCGCCCACGGGGTAGCCCAGCACGGAGGTCTCCCAGCCCATCGACGCCCAGGTGGCGCGGATGGCGCCCACCACGGCGTGCGGGCGCCCCCCGGCGCGGCGGTAGATCGACCCGCCCTGGAAGTGGGTCGCGCTGCCCGTGCCGCCGGGGAAGTCGGCGGTGTCCGCCGTCGGGAAGCCCAGCGCGGAGCGCTCCCAGCCCAGCGAGGCGTACTTGGGCGCGTGCGTGCCGCGCACCAGCACCGCCCCGGTGCGCGGGTGCCAGTAGATCGACCCGCGCTCGTAGTGGCGGAAGCGGCCGCCGTGCAGCGCGTCGCCCTCCGCGCTCGTGGCGGCCCCCAGCAGCGCCGCGCCGCCGACCGCGGCGTGCTTGGCCTCGACGGCCGAGGCCGGCGCGGAGGCCGCGGCGGTGCCCCCGCCCGCGCGCAGCAGCGCGGCCACCCGGGAGCGCACGTCGTCCAGGTGCGTGTAGCCGACGTCCCCGGGGCAGGCGGTGAAGCCGACGTCGCGGTGGCCGCTGATCGTGCGCACCACCGCCGTCTCCCCGGCGCCGTAGCGGGCCGTGCCGCCGCCGGCGCAGGTCAGCTCCACCGACCCGTCCGCCTCGACGCCGTGCAGGGCGAACTTCCAGGCGATCACCTCGGCGACGGCCTGCAGGCACGCCTCGCTGGGCGAGTCGTCGGTGAAGTCGCCCATCATCGACACCCCGAGGGTGTCGGTGTTGAAGCCGCCGGCGTGGGCGCCGACGACGGGCTGGGCCAGCCCGCCCGCGCGGCCCTCCCAGGCGCCGCCGAAGCGGTCGACGACGACGTTGTAGCCCAGGTCGTTCCAGCCCAGCGAGACCGTGTGGTAGCGGTGCATGCCGCGGATGACGGCGGGCACCTCGGCCCGCGAGTAGCTGCCGCCGTCGGCGGTGTGGTGCACGATCGCCGCCTTGATCGTGGCGCCGACGTCGGGCTCGGTGCGCCGCAGCGACTCGTCGGCGCCCCACTCGGCGCGCGAGCGGATCCGGGGCCGGGCCACCTGCGCCACGCCCGCGAGCGCCGTCCGCTCCCGCAGCGACGCCGCACCGCGCGGCGCGGGCACCTGCTCCGCCACCTGCTCCGCCACCCCCACCGGCCCCGCGCCGGGGTCGACGACCTCCAGGCGGGCGTGGCCGACGTCGGCGGCCGGCAGCCGCAGCTCCACCGTCGCGCCCGGCCCGAGCTCACCGGTCCACACCGGGTCCGAGGCCGTGGGCTCCGGCTCGTCGCGGTCGGGGTCGGGGGCGCCGTCGCCCAGGGGCAGCTCCAGCCACGGGCCGGGCTGCCCGCCCGCGCGGCGCACCCGCACGCCCACCGACGCCGCCGCGGTGCCGCGGGGGAAGACGACCCCCAGCATGCTGCCGCCGTCGACGGGGACCGCCACCACGCGGGTCGCGCCGCCGTCCGCGGCGAGCGCGGCGAGCGAGCGGGTGCCCAGCGCCAGCGAGCGGGTCGAGCCCGCCGCACCGGCCGCGGCGGCGGGCGCGGGCACGGCCAGCACCGCGAGCGCGCCACCCGCTCCGGCCAGGGCCGCGCGCCGGCTCAGCCGCGGTGCCTGCGGGGCGGGTGCCTGCGGGGCGGACGCCTGCGGGTCCGGTGCGGACGGGCGCGGCGAGGGGAGGGTCGAGGCCATGCGGGTGCACTCCGTCCGTGGGGGTCGTGACGGAACGTAGGCGATCACGCCTCAGCTGTAAATGGTGGGGCGCCCGGGACGGGTGGGGCGGGTGTTCACCGGGCGACGTACAGCCGCACGCTGAAGGCCCGCCGCTCCTCGGTGGAGACCAGCTGGTAGCCCGCGTCCAGCAGCCGCACCGTCTCGCGGTCGGCGGCGGTCGCGGTGACCACCCGGCCGGTGCCGCCGACCACCCAGACGCGCCGCAGCCCCGCCACCGCCTGCGCCAGCCGCTCCGGCGGCAGCGTCCGGCCGACCAGGGTCGCCGACGCCGCGGCCGGCTCGTCCAGCGCGACGTCGTCCAGCGCGGCGAAGGCCTGCGGGTACAGCTGGGTCAGCACCCGGTAGCGGTACTCCCCGTCCGGCACGAAGAGCAGCCCGTCGCCCGGGCGGGCGTGCTCGGCCACGTAGCGGGCGGTGCCGCGCAGGTCCTCCGCGTGCCCGATCTCGGGGTCGCGGAAGACGAACTGCATGTGCAGGCCCGTCACCGTCAGCCCGGCCACCAGCAGCGCCGCGGTCGCGCCCGCCACCGCCGCGCGGTGGCGGCGGGTCAGCGCCACCGTCACCACGGCCGCCAGCAGCAGGCAGGTGCCCGGCGCGACGAAGACGAGGTAGCGGGTGGTCCAGAACGGCTGCAGCTGCGAGAGCGCCCACAGCAGCGGCCACGGCAGCGCGCCCCACAGCAGCCCGACCAGGAGCAGCCGGCGGGCGCGGGCCCGCCACAGCGCCAGCGCCACCGCGAGCGCGGCCACGACGACCGCGACCGCCGAGGAGCCCAGCGCGAAGACGACGTGGGAGCCCAGCTCGGCGAGCGTCGGCCGCTCCAGGAAGGCGACCTGCTCGCTCTGCCGGCTCTGCGCCAGCACCAGCGGCGCCGCCGCGAGCAGACCCGCGGCGGCCGCCGCGGCGCCCCGCCGGCGCACCCGCGCCGGAGCCGCCAGCAGCCAGCCCGCGTGGGCGACGAGCACGAGCGCGGCGACGGTGTTGAAGGCGACCAGCAGCGGCAGCGTCAGCGCGTACGCCGCCCACGTCGCCCGCCGGTGCCCGGTGCCGGCGCGCACGAGCAGGTACGTGGCGGCCGTGGCCAGCAGCGTCGCCACCGCGTAGGGGCGCGCCTCCTGCGCGTAGCGGCTCACGAAGGGCATCGCCACGAACAGCGCCGCGGCCGCGGCCCCCGTCAGCCGGGCCGTGCCCGCGCCCACCGCCGGCGCCGCCAGCCGCCGCCCCAGGCCGAACAGCAGCGGAGCGGTCAGCGCGGCCGCCACCACCGAGATCCAGCGGGCGTCCCCGACGTCGGCGGGCCCGGGCAGGGCGTGCACGAGGAAGTAGAACGGCGCGTGCACGAGGTCCACGTGCTGCACCAGGCGCCAGACGTCCACGGCGCTGCGGTTGGCGACCGCGATCGTGACGGCCTCGTCGCGCCAGGGGCTCGGCGTGCTCAGCCGCCAGGAGAAGACCACCAGGGCGGCGGCCACCGCCCCGAGGCCGACGAGGACGTCGGGCAGCCGGCGCGGGGGCGCCGCGTCCACCGCGGGGCCCGCCGAGGGCGCTCGCCGCGCCCCCGGGACCGTGCCGGCGGCCGCCGGGGGCCGGGTGGGGGTGCTCGACAGGGAGACCTCGCTCGTCACGTCTCAGAGGGGCAGCTTGCGGAACACCGGTGCCGGGACGTGGCGCAGCGCGGACATGACCCACCGCATCGGCTGGGGGGCCCAGACGGTCTCCTTGCCGGTGCGGACGGCGTCCACGGTCACCTCTGCGACCTGCTCGGCGGTCACGGACAGCGGGGCGGCCTGCAGCCCCTCCGTCATCTTGGTCGTGACGAAGCCGGGGCGCACCACGACGACGCGGGGCCCGAAGGGGCGCAGCGCCTCGCGCAGCCCCGTGAAGAAGGCGTCGAAGCCCGCCTTGGAGGAGCCGTAGACGAAGTTGGAGCGGCGGGCGCGCTCGCCCGCGACGCTGGAGAGCGCCACCAGCACGCCGTGGCCCTGCGCCTTCAGCCGCTGCGCCAGGTGCACCCCGACGCCGACGGCCGCGGTGTAGTTGACCGTCGCCACCCGCACCGCCTCCGCGGCGTCCTGCCAGGAGACCTCGTTGTCGCCGAGGACGCCGAAGGCCAGCACGGTCACGTCGACGTCGCCCGCGGCGAAGGCCTCCTCGACCACGCGCTCGTGCGCGTCCAGGTCGGTGGCCTCGAAGTCGATCGTGCGCACCCGGTGCCCGCGCCGGTGCAGGCGGTCGGCGGCGGCCTCGCGGCGCGGGCCGGGCCGCGCGGCGAGGGTGACCTCCAGCGTGCGTTCCGGGCTCAGCCGCTCCACCACCGCCAGGCCGATGTCGGACGTCCCGCCGAGCAGCAGGACCGAACGGGGGTTGCCGAGCGCGTCGATCACGGTGCTCGACCCTAGCAACGGCCCGCGGGCCCTCCCGACCGCGCGAGCGCGCGAGCCCGGCGATCGTGACCCGACGGTGACCTGCCGCCGCGTCGGTACCCTCCCAGGGGTGCGCCGACCCCACCGCCCCGCCGCGTGAGCGGGGTCCTCACCGGCTTCGTCGTCGTCGCCAGCCTCGTCGCGGTCGGCTGGGTGCTGGGGCGCACGGGGGTCCTCGGGCCCACCGGGCAGGTCGTCGTCTCCCGCCTGGTCTTCTTCGTCGGCTCCCCGGCGCTGCTCGTGCAGACCCTCGCCGAGGCCGACGTGCACCTGCTGCTGTCCACCCAGCTGCTGGTCAGCGCGAGCGGTGTCGCGGTCTGCGTGCTGGCCTGGCTGGTGCTGGCCTGCTGGCGCCTGGGCCTGCGCCGCGACGACCTCGTCATCGGCTCGCTGGCCTCCTCCTTCGTCAACGCCGCGAACATCGGGCTGCCGGTGGCGGCGTACGTGCTCGACGACGTCACCGCCGTGCTGCCGGCGCTGCTGCTGCAGATGGTCGTGCTGGGCCCGGTGGCCCTCGGCGTCCTCGACGTCAGCCGGCACGGCGCGGAGGGCGGGCGCTCGCTGCGCCGGCTGCTGGCGCCGCTGGCCAACCCCGTCCTCGTCGGCAGCGCGCTCGGCCTGCTGCTGTCGGCGACGGGCTGGACGCTGCCGACGGCGCTGGCCCAGCCGCTCGGCCTGCTCGCCGGGCTGGCGATCCCCGGTGCCCTCGTGGCCTTCGGGATGTCCCTGCACGGGCGCAGCCTGGCCGGCTGGCGCCGCCCGGAGGTGCTGCTGGCCAGCGCCCTCAAGGGCCTCGTGCAGCCCGCGGCGACGTACTGCGTGGCGCGCTTCGCCGTCGGCCTCGACGACGCGGCCGTCTTCGCGGCGACCGTGGTCGCCGCGCTGCCGACCGCGCAGAACGTCTTCACCTTCGCCGTGCGCTACGGCGTCGCGCGCGACCTCGCGCGCGACACCGTGCTCGTCACGACGGTCCTGCTCGTGCCGGTGCTGCTGGGGCTCAGCCTGCTGCTGCCGCGCTGAGCCCCCGCGCCGCCGGCGTCCCGGTCGCGCTCAGGACTTCCGCGCCTGCCAGGCGCTGGCGACGATGTCGCGCAAGTCCTTCGTCGTGGACCAGCCGAGCGTCCCGGAGATGCGCGAGACGTCGGCGACCAGTTGCGGCGGGTCGCCCGCGCGGCGCTCGCGCACGTCCGCCTCGAAGTCGACGCCGGTCACCTCGCGGACCACGGCGAGCACCTCCAGCACCGAGGAGCCGCTGCCGGAGCCGACGTTGAAGACGTCGTGCGGGCGCTCGTCGGCGGCCAGGTGGTCCAGCGCCGCCAGGTGCGCCTGCGCCAGGTCGAGGACGTGGACGTAGTCGCGGATCGCCGAGCCGTCCGGCGTGGGGTAGTCGCCGCCGAAGACGACGGGCGCCCGCCCGGCGTCCAGCGCCTCGAAGACGATGGGGATGAGGTTCATCACGGCGGTGTCGCCGAGGTCGTCCCAGCCGGCGCCGGCCACGTTGAAGTAGCGCAGGCTCGCCGAGCGCAGCCCCCAGGCGACACCGGCCGCGCGGGCCATCCACTCGCCGACGAGCTTGGTCTGCCCGTAGGGGTTGATGGGCTCGGCGGGGCCGTCCTCGCGCACCACGTCGGTCGCGGGCGCGCCGTAGGTGGCCGCCGAGGAGGAGAAGACCAGCTTGCCGACGCCGCCGTCGGCCATGGCCTGCAGCAGGTTCGCCATCCCGCCCACGTTCTGCGACCAGTACCGCGCCGGCTGCTGCACCGACTCCCCGACCTGCTTGCGGGCGGCGAAGTGGATGACGGCCTGCACGCCGTGCTCGGCGAAGGCGGACACCAGGGCGGGGTGCGCGGCGTCGGTGGCCAGGTCCAGCTCCAGCACCGTCGCGTCCCCGACGCGCTGGGTGCGGCCGTTGGACAGGTCGTCGACGACGACGACGTCCTCGCCGCGCTGCTGCAGCAGCCGCACCACGTGGGACCCGATGTACCCGGCGCCGCCGGTGACGAGAACGCTCATGGCAGCGACTGTAGCCAGCGCAGGTGATCAGGCCCGCGAATACTCCGGCGGAGGCCGTAGCCTCGGCCGCGTGCTGCGCCTGACGAACACCGTCCAGCCCTACGCGTGGGGCTCCACGAGCGCCATCCCGCAGCTGCTCGGCGTCGAGCCCGACGGCTCGCCGCAGGCCGAGCTGTGGATCGGCGCCCACCCCTCGGCCCCCTCCGACGCCGAGGGCGTCCCGCTCGACGAGCGGATCGCCGCCGACCCGGCGGGCCTGCTCGGCGGCCGCGGCGAGCGGCTGGGCTTCCTGCTGAAGGTCCTGGCCGCCGCGGCGCCGCTGTCGCTGCAGGCGCACCCGGACCGGGCGACGGCGGCGCGCCGGTTCGCCGAGGAGGAGGCCGCGGGCGTCGCGCCCGACGCCCCGCACCGGCTGTACAAGGACGCCGAGCACAAGCCGGAGCTGCTGTACGCGCTGGAGCCGTTCGCCGCCGTGGCCGGCTTCCGCGATCCCGCCGCCGCCGCGGACCTGCTGGCCGGCCTGCGGCTGCAGGAGCTGCCGCCGGACTCCGCCGACCTGCTCGAGGCCCTGCTGGCGGACCTGCGCGGCGCTCAGGAGGAGCAGGCGCTGCGCGCGGCCACCCGGCGGCTGCTCACCGCCCCGGCCGAGGCCGTCGCCCCGCTCGTGGAGGCCGTCGCCACCGCCTGCGAGGACGTCGACGACCCCTCCGCGCAGTGCGTCGTGGACCTCGCCGGGCACCACCCGGGCGATCCGGGGGTGCTGGTCTCCACGCTGCTCAACCAGGTGCGCCTGCAGCCCGGCGAGGCGCTGTACCTGCCCGCCGGCAACGTGCACGCCTACCTGGAGGGCACCGGCGTGGAGCTGATGGCCAGCTCCGACAACGTGCTGCGCGGCGGGCTGACGCCCAAGCACGTCGACGTCGAGGAGCTGCTGCGGGTGCTGGACTTCCGCGTCCTGCCGCCGCCGCTGCTCGCGCCGCGGCGGGTGTCCGACGACGAGGAGGTCTTCGCGCCCGCCGACGTCGACGACTTCGCGCTCACCGTGCTGCGGGTGCGCCCGGGCGCGCAGACCGCGTGGACCGCCCCGCTGCCGCGCGCGCTGCTGTGCCTGGAGGGCTCGGTGCGCGTCGCCTCCGCGCGCGGCGAGGTCGTCCTGGAGCGCGGCCAGAGCGCCTTCGCCGCCGCCGCCGAGCACCCGCTGACCGTCACCGGCGAGGGCCGCCTCGCGGCCGCGGCGCCGCGCGAGGGGTGAGCCGCGGCGGCCGGGAGCTCACGGCGGCCGGGAGCTCACGGCTCGCGGACGTCGACGAGTCCCGTGAGACCTCGGTAGTCGTCGGCGTTGGAGGTCACGAGGGCGAGGTCGTGCGCCCGGGCCGTGGCCGCGATCACCAGGTCGATGCGTCGCGGTCTGGGCTTGCGCCCGATGGCCACCACCGCGGCGTCGATGGCGTGGTAGGCGTCGAGCACCCGCTGGGTGACGGGGATGGGGTCGAAGGCGGATGCCGCCAGGTCGTAGCGGCGCTGGCGGTCGGCGCGCTCGGCAGGACTGCTGACGCCGTGGATGCCGCCGGCCAGCTCGAACATCGTCAGGATCGAGATGGCCGCGTCCTCCACGACGATGCCGTCGACCAGCACGTTGGTGTCGATCAGGACTCCCACGGCTGCGCTCACGCCTCCCGGCGCTGAGCCGCCCGTGCGTACGGGTCGTCCACCTCGTCGTCGAAGGTCCCGCGGATGTCCTGCTTCCAGGCGTGGCGCTGCTCGGGGGTGAGGGGGGCCGCCTCGTAGGCCCCGCGCAAGGTCGCGGCGCTGACGAAGCGCTGCGGCCCGCCGGGGGGTGGGGTCATCCGCAGGACGCCGATGCTCTCCCCGTTGACGGTGACCTCGAACTCCTCGCCGTCACGCAGTTCGCGGAGGATCCTCCCGCTGTCGTTGCGGAGCTCGCGCTGGCTGATCGTCCTTACCGGAGAATCGTAGCAATCAAGTGCTACAGGGGTCGAGGTCCGACCGCCGCCCCCACCGCCCTCC
>NZ_JAAALL010000197.1 GCF_009906315.1 Kineococcus vitellinus
GGGCCAGGACGGTCCCCGGCCCGCCTCCTCCGCCTCCTCGCCGGTCTCGTCCTCTACGGGGTCGCCGAGGGGCTCATGGTCCTCGCGGCCGTCGGCGTCGGGCCGTGGACCGTCCTGGCCCAGGGGCTGGCCGTCACCACGGGGATCGGCGTCGGCTGGGTGACCAACCTCGTCGGGCTCGGCGTGCTGCTGCTGTGGATCCCGCTGCGCCAGCGCCCCGGCCTCGGGACCGTCCTCAACGTCGCCCTCGTGGGCACGGTCATCGAGGCGACCGTCGACCTGCTGCCCGCTCCGCAGGCCCTGGCGCTGCGGGTCCCGCTGTTCGCCGTGGGCCTGGTGCTGCTGGCCGTCGCCAGCGGCACCTACATCGGCGCGGGCCTGGGCCCCGGCCCGCGCGACGGGCTCATGACCGGCCTGCACGCGCGCACCGGCAAGCCGATCTGGGTGGTGCGCTGCGGCATCGAGGTGAGCGTCCTGGCCGTCGGCTGGGCGCTCGGCGGCGACGTCGGCGCCGGCACCGTCGCCTTCGCGCTGGGGATCGGCCCGCTCGTGGGCCTGTTCCTGCCGCTGCTGGCGCCCGCGCGGGCGGTAGCGTCCGGGACGTGCCCCACTTCGTCGCCCGCTACGAGTACACCTCCGACACCGCCGCCCGGGACGAGGTGCGCCCCGTCCACCGCGAGTGGCTCGCCTCGCTCGGCGACACCCTGATCATGTCCGGGCCGACCGACGCCGGCGGCGCGGTGCTGGTCTTCGAGGCCGCCGACGCCGCGGGCGTGCAGGCGCTGCTGGACGCCGACCCGTTCGTCACCGACGGCCGCGTCGTCGCCGCCCGCTCCGTCGTCGGCTGGACCGTCGTCCTCGGGCGGCTGAAGGACGCGCTGTGAGCTGAGCGGGGACGGCGGGACGGCCCCGGGACGGCGGCGCCACCGGTCGCGTTGCGCTTCGGCGGCGAGTGCCTACCGTTGGGAGCAGGTCGAGATCACGGCCACCGAGCGCCGGGCGGTCGCGCCCGGACCGTCCGTGAGGAGTCGCGATGAGCAACACCAGGACGTCCGCGTCCTCCCGCCTGTCCGTCAGCCGTTCCCCGGTCAGCCTCGCGGCGATGGTCGTGGGCGTGGCCTTCATCCTCGTCGGGGTCATGGGGTTCATCCCGGGCATCACCACCGACTACGGCTCCATGGCGGGGGCCGGCCACGAGTCGATGGCCATGCTGCTGGGCGTCTTCCAGGTCTCGATCCTGCACAACGTCCTGCACCTGGGCCTCGGCGTGCTGGGGGTCCTCATGGCCCGCCGCCCCGCCACGGCCCGCACCTACCTGCTCGTGGGCGGCGTCGCCTACCTGGCCCTGTGGGTCTACGGGCTGGTCACCTCCGACACCAGCACCGCCAACTTCGTCCCGCTCAACAGCGCCGACGACTGGCTGCACCTCGTCCTGGCCCTGGGCATGCTCCTGCTCGGCCTGGTCCTGCCGCGCCGGACCACGCACGCCACCGCGCAGGGCATCCACGGCTCCACCGCCGGCGGCGACGTCCAGTGACCCGCCGCTGACCCTCCCCGCCGGGGGCAGCCTCCCCGCCGAGGACCCGCTGAGGCCCCCGGTGACGACCGCGGTCGTCGCCGGGGGCCTCAGCCGTGCCGGTGCCCGGGCAGGTGGGCGCGCTCGCCGTCGTGGTCGAAGATCGTCAGCAGTTCCACCGGCCCCTCGTGCGCCTCGACGGCGTGCGGGGTCATCGTCGAGAACTCCGCCGCCTGGCCCGCGTGCACGAGGATCGTCCGCTCGCCCAGCCGCAGCCGGACCGTCCCGCTGAGCACCGTGAACCACTCGTGGCCGGGGTGCACCCGGGGCTCGTCCACGACGCGCTCGGGGGTGATGCGCATCTTGGCGATCGTGGCACCGCGGCGGTCGCGCTCGCGCGAGAGCAGCCACAGGGTCAGGCCGGCGCTGCTCTCCGGCTCGGGGCGGATGACGACGTCGTCGTCGCCCTCGGGCTGCACGAGCTGGTCGAGCGTGGTGCCCAGCGCCGCGGCGATCGGCACGAGCTGGTCGAGGGCGATGCGCCGGTGCCCCGTCTCGATCCGGCTGATCGTCGAGGGCGACAGGTAGCAGCGGGCGGCGAGCGCGTCGAGCGTCCAGCCCCGCGCCAGGCGCAGGCCCCGGATGCGCTGGCGGACGACGTCGTCGAGCACTTCTTGCTTCATGCGCAAGATGGTATGCCTCTGGCGAATAACTTGCCTACCGTGGACCCATGACGCCGACGCACCCGCACCCCCCAGCGCACGGCCACGAGCACGGC
Organism: Kineococcus vitellinus; assembly: GCF_009906315.1. Lineage (GTDB taxonomy): Bacteria > Actinomycetota > Actinomycetes > Actinomycetales > Kineococcaceae > Kineococcus > Kineococcus vitellinus. The sequence goes on from NZ_JAAALL010000197.1 coordinate 2,295, forward strand.
CACGCGCACGGCCACGCGCACGGCCGTCCCGGCCACGGCCCCGCACCCGAGCACGACACCGGCCTCGCCGAGCTGCTCGACCTCGACGCCCGCCTCGGCGCCCCGGTGCTCGCGGCGGCCCTCGACGCCGCGGCCGCCGCGCTCGGCACCGACCCCCGCAGCGCCGTCGACCTCGCCGTCGACCTGGGCGCAGGCACGGGGACCGGCACCCTCGCCCTGGCCGCCCGCTTCCCCGGCGCGCGGGTGCACGCCCTGGACGCCTCGCCCGCCATGCTCGGGCGGCTGGGCGAGGCGGCCGCGGCGGCGCGGGTGGCCGACCGCGTGCACCCGCACCTGAGCGACCTCGACGGCGACTGGCCCGCCGTCCTGCCGGGCGCCGTCGACCTGGCCTGGGCCGCGCTCTCGCTGCACCACGTGAGCGACCCCGGGGAGGTGCTGCGCCAGGTGCTGGGGGCGCTGCGCCCCGGCGGCGTGCTCGTCGTCGTCGAGATGACCGGCGCGGGCGCGCACGAGCCCGGCGACCTCGGCACCGGCCGCGCCGGCCTCGGCGCCCGCCTCACCGGCGCCCTCGCCGCGCACGGGTACCCCGTCACCGCGGAGTGGACGACGGCGCTCACCGCGGCCGGGTTCGCCCCGGTGCAGCGCCGCGAGGTCGCCTTCACCGCCTCGGCCCGCACCGGCGACGGCGCCCGCTACCTCGCGCTGCAGCTGGCGCGGGAGCGGGCCCGGGTGGCCGAGGACCTGCCCGCCGACGACCTCGCGGCGCTCGACGCCGCCGTCGCGGCGCTGCAGGAGGGCGGCTCGCGGCTCGCCCTCACCTCCGCCCGCGCCGTCTGGACCGCCGTCCGGCCCGCCGCCGACGAGCCCGCCGCCGACGAGCCCGCCGCCGACGAGCCCGGGGCCCGGCGGTGAGCGCCGCGCTGCGGGCCGACGTCGTGGTGGTCGGGGGCGGCGCCGCCGGCCTGGCGGCCGCCGTCGCGCTGGCCCGCTCGCGCCGCGACGTCCTCGTCGTCGACGCCGGGCAGCCGCGCAACGCCCCCGCCGACGCCGCGCACAACGTGCTCGGCCGGGAGGGGACCCCGCCCCTGGAGCTGCTCGCCCGCGGCCGCGCCGAGGCCCGCTCCTACGGCGCGCGGGTCGTGGACGGCCTCGTCACCGGCGCCGGCGGCACCGTCGACGACTTCGCGCTCGAGGTGGACGGCGGGGCGCTGCACGTGCGCGCCCGCCGCGTCGTCCTCGCGACCGGGCTCGTCGACGAGCTGCCCGAGCTGCCCGGCGTGCGCGAGGCCTGGGGCCGCAGCGTCCTGCACTGCCCGTTCTGCCACGGCTGGGAGGTGCGCGGGAAGCGCATCGCCGTCCTGGCCCGCGACGCGGGGGCGCTGCACCAGGTGCTGCTGTTCCGCCGGCTCAGCGACGACGTCACGCTCTTCCTGCACGAGGCGCCCGAGCCGGACGAGGAGCAGTGGGAGCAGCTCGCGGCGCTGGGCGTGCGCGTGGTCACCCCCCGGGTGGAGCGCCTGGTGGTGGAGGGCGCGCAGGTGCGGGCCGTGCGGCTGGAGGGCGGGCGGACCTTCCCGGTGGACGCCGTCGTCGTCGCCCCGCGCTTCGTGGCGCGCACCGCGCTCTACGAGGCGCTGGGGGGCGAGGCGACGCCGACGCCGGCCGGCGCGCGGATCGAGGCCGACGAGCGCGGGGCCACCGCGGTGCCCGGCGTCCGGGTGGCCGGCAACGCCGCCGAGCCGACGGCGATGGTCGCCGCGGCCGCCGCCTCCGGGGTGCTGGTGGGGGCCGCCGTGCACGGCGAGCTGGCCGCCGCCGACCTCGCGCGGGCCGTGCGGGAGCGGCGCGCGCCGTTCTCGGCGGCGGCGGAGGCGCGGGTGAGCGCGCTGGTGCTGGGGGATCGGCGCCACGGGTTGTGAGGACCGCCCCCCGCGCGGCGGCGCCTGCCCCTACGATCCCGGCCGTGGACGCTCCGGGGGACGCCGCCGCGCACGAGAGGGCCGTCGCGGCCTTCGCCGCCGCCGCGGACTGGTTCGTGCGCACGACCGCGCTGGTGGACGGGTGCTGGGGGGAGCCGGGGCTCGGGGAATGGGACGTGCGCGCCCTCGTGGGGCACACCAGCCGCAGCCTGAGCACCGTGGAGGCGTACCTGGCCGCTCCCGCCGCGGCCGTGGAGGTCGCCACCACCACCGGCTACTACCGCGCGACGAGCGCGCTGGCCGCCGGGCCCGGCGTCGCCCAGCGCGGCCGCGACGCCGGCACCGCGCTGGGCGCGGACCCCGCGGCGGCCGTCGCGGGGCTCGCGGCGCGCGTCGTGCCGCTGGTCGCCGCCCGCGGCGGGGAGGAGCTGCTGACGACGGTGGCGGGCGGGATGCGGCTGCGCGACTACCTGCCCACGCGCACCTTCGAGCTCGTCGTCCACACCGCCGACCTCGCCACGGCGCTGGGCGAGCCGACCGAGCCCCCGGCCCCGGCGGCCGCCGCGGCCCTGGAGCTCGTCGCGGCGCTGGCGCTGGAGACCGGCCGCGCCGGGCAGCTGCTGCTCGCCGCGACCGGCCGCACCCTCCCCGGCCTCACGGTGCTCTGAGGCGCCCGCCGCGGTGAGGCAGCTCACCCGCGGCGGGTGAGCGCTCGCGCGCCGAGCACCCGCCCGGCGGCGGCACACTGAACGGGTGACCCTGATCGACGACACCCGCGCGCAGGCCGCCGCGGCCGGCCCGGCGGGACCCGCGGACCTGATCGCCCGCCTGGAAGCCGCCCTCGGCGCCGGCACCGGCACCGGCACCGCCTCCGGCGTGGTCGACGCCTCCAGCCGCCGGCGGGCGGAGTACACCACCGACGCCTCCAACTACCGCGTCGTGCCGCAGGTCGTCGTCTTCCCCCGCTCCAGCGAGGACGTCGAGGCCGTCCTCGCCGTCTGCCGCGAGCTCGGGGTCCCCTTCACCAGCCGCGGCGCGGGCACCTCCGTGGCCGGCAACGCCATCGGCGAGGGCGTCGTCCTCGACTTCTCCCGCCACCTGAACCGGGTGCTGGAGGTCGACCCCGAGGGCATGAGCGCGCTCGTCGAGCCCGGCGCGATCCTCGACGACCTGCAGCGGCGGGCCGCCCCGCACGGGCTGCGCTTCGGCCCGGACCCCTCCACCCACGCCCGCTGCACCCTCGGCGGCATGATCGGCAACGACGCCTGCGGCTCGCACGCCCTGGCCTACGGGCGCACCAGCCACAACGTGCTCGCGCTGGAGGTCCTCGACGGGCAGGGCCGGCGGTACTGGACCGACGACCCGCCCGCGGAGCTGCTGGAGGAGCTGCGGGCGGTCGCCTCCCGGCACCTGGGGATGATCCGCACGACGTTCGGCACCTTCGGCCGCCAGGTCTCCGGGTACGCCCTGGAGCACCTGCTGCCCGAGAACCTCGGGGCGCGCGACGGCCGCTCCGGCACCGCGCTGGCCCGGCTGCTCACCGGCTCCGAGGGCACCCTCGCCACGATCCTGCGCGCCCGCGTGCGGCTGGTGCGCCAGTCGCCGTCGACGACGTTCGTCGTCCTCGGCTACGCCTCCATGCACGAGGCCGCCGACGCCACCCCCGCCCTGCTGGAGCACGCGCCGCTGGCCGTGGAGGGCATCGACCGCCGCCTCGCCGACGCCGTCGTGCGCCGCGGCGGCTCGGTCGACGGCCTGCCCACCGGCAACGGCTGGCTGTTCGTGGAGATGGGCGGCGAGAGCCCCGAGGAGTCCCTGGCCGCCGCCCGCGCGATGGTCGCCGACTCGCAGGCGCTGGACTCCGTCGTCATCCCCACCGCCGCCGAGGCGCGCGCCCTGTGGCGCATCCGCGAGGACGGCGCCGGCCTGGCCGGGCGCTCCCCCGAGGGCCAGCCCGCCTGGCCCGGCTGGGAGGACGCCGCCGTGCCGCCGCAGCGGCTGGGGGAGTACCTGCGCGAGTTCGACGCGCTCATGGCCTCCCACGGCGTCGACGGCCTGGCCTACGGGCACTTCGGCGACGGCTGCATCCACGTGCGCATCGACTTCCCGCTCTACGAGGACGGCGGCGGCGCCCGCGCCCGCGCCTTCCTCGAGGACGCCGCCCGCCTCGTGGCCCGCCACGGCGGGTCGCTGTCCGGCGAGCACGGCGACGGCCGCGCCCGCGGCGGCCTGCTGCCGCTCATGTACGACGCCGAGGCCATCGCCGCCTTCGAGGCCGTCAAGCGCGCCTTCGACCCCGCCGACCTGCTCAACCCCGGTGTCATCGTGCGCCCCGCCGCCGTCGACGCCGACCTGCGCGTGCCCGCGGCCCGCCCCGCGCACGCGCTCGGGATGCCCGGTCGGTCGGGGCTGAAGTTCGCCTACTCCCACGACGAGGGCGACCTGACGCGCGCCGTGCACCGCTGCGTCGGCGTCGGCAAGTGCCGCGCGGACTCCGGCGGCGTCATGTGCCCCAGCTACCTGGCCACCGGCGACGAGAAGGACTCCACCCGCGGGCGCGCCCGGGTGCTGCAGGAGATGGCCAACGGCACCCTCGTCACCGACGGCTGGCGCTCGCAGGAGGTCAAGGACGTCCTCGACCTGTGCCTGTCCTGCAAGGGGTGCACGGTCGACTGCCCCGCCGGCGTCGACATGCCGACCTACAAGGCGGAGTTCCTCGACAAGTACTACGCCGGCCGGTTGCGCCCGACCAACCACTACCTGCTCGGCTGGCTGCCGCGCTGGGCGCGGCTGGCCACGCTGCACCGCCTGGAGACGAAGCTCGTCAACGCGCTGACCTCCGTGCCGGCGCTGGCCCGCCTGGCCCGCGCCGTCGGCGGCGTGGACCAGCAGCGGCCGCTGCCCAGCTTCGCCGAGCAGACCTTCCGCTCCTGGTTCGCCGGGCGCGAGCGGCGCGGGGAGGGCCTGCGCGACGGGCAGCCGGTGCTGCTGTGGGTGGACTCCTTCACCGAGCACTTCTCCCCCGAGGTGGGCCGGGCGGCGGTGAAGCTGCTGGAGCACCTCGGCTTCTCCGTGCAGCTGACGGGCGGGCAGGTCTGCTGCGGGCTCACCTGGGTCTCCACCGGCCAGCTCGACGGCGCCAAGCGGCAGCTGCGCGCCTCCCTGGACGCCCTCGGCACCTCCGAGGTCCCCGTCGTCGGCCTGGAACCCTCCTGCACCGCGCTGCTGCGCGACGACGCCGCGGAGCTGCTGCCCGACGACCCCCGCGCGCACGCCCTGGAGCGCCGGGTGAAGACGCTCGCCGAGCTCATCGCCGAGCAGCGCCCGGAGTGGGTGCCCCCGCGGCTGGACCCCGACGGGCCCGTGCGCGCCGTCGTGCAGCCGCACTGCCACCAGCACGCCGTCATGGGCTTCGCCCCCGACGCCGCGCTGCTGGCCAAGGCCGGCGTCGACGCGCAGGTGCTGTCCGGCTGCTGCGGGCTGGCCGGCAACTTCGGCGCGGAGGCGGGGCACCACGAGGTGTCGGTGAAGGTCGCCGAGCACGCCCTGCTGCCCGCGCTGCGCGAGCGCGGCGACGCCCTCGTCGTCGCCGACGGGTACTCCTGCCGCACCCAGTCCGACGACCTGGCCGGGGTGCGCCCGCAGCACCTGGCCGAGCTGCTCGCCGACGCCCTGCCGCAGGACTGAGCGCCCCTCCGCGGTGATCTTCCACGGTGCACCGTGGAAGATCACCGCCGGAGGTGCCGGGGACCACCGCGGAGGGGCAGGCGTGGGGGAGGGCCCGCGCGGGTAGGACGTCCTCGTGGACGGAGACGAGCGGACCCCCGCGGGCACCGAGCTGGACAGCGCGATGGCGACCGGCAGCGACGAGGGGGAACCGGGCGAGCAGGGGCCGGGGCCCTACCCCGACACCGACCCCGCCGACGCGGGCGGCACCCCGTTCGTGGAGGAGTCCGCGGCCGCGGCGCTGGCCGCCCGCGGCCAGCGGGGCGTCGTCGCGGGCGGGGGCGCCTCCGGCGAGGACCCGCGCGACCCGGAGTTCCAGG
>NZ_JAAALL010000198.1 GCF_009906315.1 Kineococcus vitellinus
CCGCGGGCTGGCCCAGGCGGCCGGCGCCTGGCCAGCCCGCGGGCCGCGCCCTCCGCGCCGGTCGCCACGACGGCGGCGCCCGCCCCCTCGCCGGTGACCCAGAACCCGACGTCCTCGCCGTCGCAGCGCAGCCGCTCCACCAGCGTCCAGCTCGCCGGGGCGCCGGGCAGCAGCGCCGCGACGGCCGCCGGGACCTCGCGGAGCGCACCCGCCGGGTGCCGCAGCCGCCCCTCGGCCCGCTCGGAGGCCAGGTCGGCGTCCAGCAGCCGCGCCACGTCCGCGGCGGCGGCCGCGGGCACCAGCACCCGCGGACCCAGGTCGCGCCGCTGCGCCCAGGCGGGGGAGTCCACGACGACCACGTCGGCCGGGTCGGCGGCCACCACGCGCCCGGCCGCGTCCAGGGCCGCGACCGCGGCCGGCGGCTCGCCCGGCACCACGCGGGCGGCGTCGCGCCCCAGCGCGGTCCAGATCCGCAGCAGGTCCAGCGCCGGCACGTCCGCGGCCGCGCGCGCCGCCGCGGCCAGCAGCGGCGGCAGGTCCTGCGGCCCGGCCGCGCCGAGGTCGTCGAGGACGCCGAGCGCGGCGCGCACCCCGGCGGGCAGCTCCAGCACCCACGGCGGAGCGGCCGGCAACCACGCCGGGGCCCCGCCGGGCGGGCGGCTGACGGCGGGCAGCGGGCCGTGGCGGCGCAGCCACCACGCGCTCAGCCCGGTGCGCCGGTGCGCGCCGGCGCTCCAGGGCAGGGTCAGCGCGGCCACCCCGCCGGGCGTGGCCGCCAGCGCGGCGAGCACCTGCGGCCAGGCGCCGGTGACGAGGTCGAGGTCGCGCACGGCGACCGCCTCGGCGACGACCGTCTCGGCGGCCTCGTCGAGCACGTCGCCCCAGACCTGCTCGACGTACTCGTCGGCGTCGGCCAGCCCCAGCTCCAGCGCGGCCGCCGGGTCGGCCAGGTCCAGCTCGCCCGGCCGCACCACGGCCGGGGCGGCCAGCACGCCGACCGCGCGCAGCACCCCCGGCCCCCACGCGGCGAGCAGGTCGGGGGAGACGGGCCCCACCTCCTCGGGGTCCGTGCTGCGCTCGGCCAGCGAGCCGGGCAGCACGAGCGCGCCCGCGGGGCACAGCTCGTCGTCGGCGTCGGGCAGCGCCAGGTCGGCCAGCCACGGCAGGTGCTCCGCGACACGGGCCACCAGCTCCTCGTCGACGTCGGCGTCCCCGTCGGCGTCCCGCCCGGGGTCCGCCCCGGGGGCCACGACCGCCGCGACCAGGCCCAGCACGGCGTCCGCGACGGCGTCGGGGTCCTCGGCGTCTGGGGAGGCGGCCACCGCGGCGCGCACGGCGGGGTCGGTCAGGACGGCCCACGCCCCGCCCTCGCGCGCCCCCAGGCGCACCAGCAGCTGCTGCGCGGGACCCGCGGCCAGGCGCGGGTGCACCACCCGCAGCCCGTGCGGGGCCAGGACCGCCGCGGCCGCGGCGTCCAGGACGCCCCCGGGCAGCAGGACCGTCCCGCGCGCGCCGTGCACGACGCGCCCGTCCAGCAGCGGCACCGGCAGCCCCGCCATGGCCTCGCGGGCCAGCGGGTCGGCCGCCAGCGGTGCCAGCGCCGCGAACAGGCGGGCCGCGGCCGCCGGCTCCTGCGCGGGCAGCACGTCGAGGACGTCGGCCAGCGACAGGCGCTGCACGCCGAGGTCGGTGAGCAGCCGGTCCAGGGCGCGCGGTGCCGCGACCAGGCCCGCCAGGGCCGGGGCCAGCGCGGCCAGCAGCTGCGGGTCGTCGGCGCCGGCGCCGGTGAGCGCGAGCGCCGCGGACGGGCGCACCCGCAGCACCGCGCCGTCGGGGTCGGCCTCCACGGCCGGCAGCAGCGGCGCCTCGCGCGCGCGCTCCAGGACCCGGCGGCGCAGCTGCGCGTCCACGCGCCCGGCGGCCGCGCCGTGCGGCAGCAGCGCGACGGCGTCCCCGCCGTCGGCGGCGACCTCCACGAGCAGGTCGCAGTACGCCTGCGCGGCGTGCTCCAGCAGCGCCTCGCCCGCCGGTCCCGGCGCCAGCCGGCGCCGGTCGGGGCCCAGCGGGAAGGTCGCCACGAGCACCGCCGGCCAGGGCAGCTCCTCGTCGGTGGGGGTGGGGGCGCACACCACGCCCGGCGGCGGGGTGCCGCCCGCGCGCGGCAGCGCCCACGCCAGCTGCCAGCCCCGCCGGGAGCGCTCCTCCACGCCGCGGCCGGCCAGCAGCGCCGCCTCGTGGCGGCCGCGGCGGCGCAGCACGTGCCAGCGCTCCTCGACGTCCGCGCACCGGCGCTCGGGGGCGCCGGGCACCTGCACGACGACCTCGCCCAGCGCGGGCAGCGCCAGCAGCAGCACGTCGCCGACCTCCGCCAGCAGCCGCTCGGCGAGCTCGCGGGCGGCGCGGTCGCGCAGCGGCAGCACGACGGCGGTGTCGTAGCCGGGCGGCGGCGGCGCGGCGTCCGGAGCGGCGAAGGGCAGGCGCAGCACGGGCACCGCCCCGCCGCGGCGGTCGGCCTCGGCGCGCGCGGCGGGGGAGCCGGCGCTGCCCAGCAGCTCGGCGGTGCGGGCGCGCGAGAAGCGGACCGCGCCGCTCGTGGAGGAGACCACGGGCTCGTCGGTGACCGCCAGCACCGCGGAGAAGCCGACGCCGAAGCGGCCGACGACCCCGTCGGCCGGCTCGCGCTTGGCGCTGGCGCGCAGCGTCGCCAGGCCCTGCACGCCCTCGGCGTCCAGCGGGGCGCCGGTGTTCGCGGCGACGAGCGCGCCGTGACCGGTGCCGCCGCCCGGGCCGGGGGCGTCCGGGGCGTCCGGGTCGTCGTCGAGCAGGCGCAGCAGCAGCCGCCCCGGCACGCCGGCGCTCGCGGCGGCGTCGGCGGCGTTCTGCGCCAGCTCGACGACCAGCCGGTCGCGGTAGGCGCCGAGGGCGGCGTCCTCCTCGGCGTTGGCGTCCTCGCGCAGCCGGGCGGCGGAGGCGTTCCAGCCGGCGAGGACGCGCTCGCGCAGCGCCTGCGCGCCGAACGGGTCCGCGGGCCTCAGCTGCCGGTCCCCGCGACCGTCCCGTCGGGCCCCGCGTCCCCGGGCAGCCCGTCGGGCGCCCCGTCGGGCGCCTCGTCGGGCGCCTCGTCGGGCGCCTCGTCGGGCGCCTCGTCGGGCAGGTCGGCCAGGCCCACGAGCTCCAGGCCGTCGGCGGCCAGGTCGTCGACGAGGGGCGCGGCGCGCTCCTCCGGCTCGACCTCGACGTCGGTCTCGCTGTGCGCGCCGCAGCCGTGGTCGGCGCTGACGACGCGCCCGTCCTCGGGGGACCACTCGCTCGCGCAGACGCCGAACACCTGCCGCAGCGCCCCCGCGACGGGCAGGAAGAACCCGCAGGTGGAGCACTGGCCCTTGGCGTTCTCGGCGATCTCGGTGCGCGGGCCGCGGTCGCCCTCGTACCAGCGGCTGGCGGCCGCGTCGCGGCCCAGCGGCGAGAGCACCCGCTCGCGGCCCAGGCCCAGCTCGAAGAGGGCCAGCGCGTCGGCCTCCTCGTCCCCGGCGGCCTCGTAGCCCTGCTCCAGCAGCGGGTCGTCGGCCTTGCGCGGCAGCGTGTCCTGCGGGCCGACGTCGCCGGGGGAGATGCGCTCGACCCACGGCAGCCACTCCGGCGGCTGCAGCGCGTCCTCGCCGGGCAGCAGGCAGACCTCGTTGACGGTGACGTTGCGGGCGCGCGAGGCGCGGCTGAGCGTGACCGTCCACCGCCAGCCCCGGTAGCCGGGCAGCAGGCAGGTGAAGGCGTGGCTGACGAGGCGGTCGCCCTCGGCGGTGGCGCCGAGGTGCTCCCCGACGGTGCCGGGCTCGGCGTCCTCCTCGGCGGCGGCGCGGGCCAGGTCGACGGCCGCCGCGGCGGCCGCGTCCAGCGTCGGCTTGCGGGGGCGCCGCGCGCGGGTCTCGGGCACGCTCACGCCTCGAGGTCGTCGGCGACGGCCCGCAGGACGGTCGCGACCTTGCCGGCGCCGCCCTTCTCGGGGTAGCGGCCGCGGCGCAGCGAGCCGGAGAGGCCGTCGAGGAGCTTGATGAGGTCCTCCACGATGACGACCATGTCCTCGGGCTTCTTGCGGGTGGCCCGGGCGACCGAGTGCACCGGGTCCAGCAGGCGCACGGACAGGGCCTGGGTGCCGTTCTTGCCCTGGACCACGCCGAACTCGACCCGGCTGCCCTTGGCCAGCGTCGAGGTGCCGGCGGGCAGCGCGGAGGCGTGCACGAACACCTCGCCGCCGTCCTCGGCGGCGAGGAAGCCGAACCCCTTGTCGGCGTCGAACCACTTGACCTTGCCAGTCGGCACGGGAACCTTCTCCAGTTGCGGGTCCGGGCGCTGCGGCGGGCCGCGCGCACCGGTGCGATCGGTGTCTGAGAGCCGGCGCGGGGGCGGTCCCCTCGCGACGGCGGTCTGCACCCAGGTTAACGGGGTGCGGGGACCCCCTTCTTCCCCGCGCGCAGCCGCCGCGCGTGCAGGGCCACCCAGCCGGGCAGGTCCTCCAGGCCGGCGAGCACCACGTCGGCGCCGGCCGCGCGCAGCGCGTCGGCGTCGTGGGCGCCGGTGCTCACCCCGACGGCGACCGCGCCGGCCACCTGCGCGGCCAGCACGTCGCCGGGGTGGTCGCCCACGTAGGCGCTCGCGCCGAGCTCGCGCAGGCGCACGCCCTTCTGCTCGGCGAACAGGTCGCCGCTGACGTCGGCGCGCTCCACCGCGCCCGCCAGGCCGGCCGCGGCCAGCACGCGGTGCACGTTGGGCGCGTGCTTGGCGCTGACGACGACGCTGCGCCCGCCGTGCGCGGCCGGGGCGGCCAGCGCGGCGGCGGCGCCGGGCAGGGCGCGCACCGAGGCCACCCCCAGCGAGGGGTACAGCTGCTTGTAGCGGGCCGCGATCCGCTCCACCTGCGCGGGCGGGGTGCCGGGGGCCAGCCCGGCGACGATGCGCTCCAGCGGCATCCCGGCCCAGGGCCAGGTGTCGGCGGCGCTGACGTGGACGCCGACCTCGGCGAGGACCGCGCGCAGCGTGGCGGTGATGCCCTCGCTGGAGTCCACCAGCGTCATGTCGAGGTCGAAGCCGACGACGGGCACGGGGCCGTCCACCGCGGGGCTGTCCACGCGTCCCACCCTAGGCGCCGCCCGCGGGGACCCCGCCGGGCACCGGTGATCACGCGGTGAGACGCTGGCGCCCGGCCGCTTGCGCAGCCCCCGGGGCTGCGTCAGGGTCACCGTGCGACCGCACGTCGACAGAGGAGAACGACGCATGGCTGAGTACTCGCTTCCCGACCTGCCCTACGACTACGCCGCGCTCGAGCCCCACATCTCCGGGGCGATCATGGAGCTGCACCACGACAAGCACCACGCCACCTACGTGGCCGGTGTCAACACCGCGCTGGAGAAGCTCGCCGAGGCCCGCGAGAAGAACGACCTGGCCACGGTGAACCTGCACGAGAAGAACCTCTCCTTCCACCTCGGCGGCCACGTCAACCACTCGGTGTTCTGGCCGAACATGTCCCCGGACGGCGGCGACAAGCCGACCGGCGAGCTGGCCGCCGCCATCGACGAGCACTTCGGCTCCTTCGACGGCTTCCGCGCCCACTTCAGCGCCACCGCCAATGGCGTGCAGGGCTCCGGCTGGTCGATCCTGGCCTGGGACTCCGTGGGGCAGAAGCTGCTCAACGTCCAGCTGTACGACCAGCAGGGCAACCTGGCCCTCGGTCTCGTCCCGCTGCTCATGCTGGACATGTGGGAGCACGCCTTCTACCTGGACTACAAGAACGTCAAGGCGGACTACGTCAAGGCGTGGTGGAACGTCGTCAACTGGGCCGACGTGCAGCGCCGCTTCGAGGCCGCCCGCACCCGGACCGTCGGGCTCATCGTCCCCTGACGCCCGCGCCGGGACGCCCGGCGACGTCCCCGCCCGGGGCGTCGCCGGACCGCTGCCGCCGGAGGGGTGGTCCCGGCAGCCGGGACCACCCCTCCGGCGTCCCCGCCCCGCGGGTCCTCAGCCGCCGCCCGGCGCCCTGAGGGCCAGCTCGGCGAGGAAGGCGCGGGTGGCGGCCGAGGAGCCCGCGCCGCCGTGCACGACGCAGGTGCGCCGCGCCGGGCCGTCGGTGACGGCCAGGGCGTGCACCCCCGCCACGTCCCGCACCGCCGAGCGCGGCAGCAGCGCGACGCCCGCGCCCGCGCGCACCAGCTCCAGCAGCAGCGGCACCGAGTCGGTCTCGACCACGACCTCGCGGGTGAGGCGGGCCGCGCTGAACGCCTCGTCGGTCTGGCGCCGCCCGCCCGTGCCGGCGGGGAAGTCGACGCAGGCCTCGGCGGCCAGGTCGGCCAGCCGCACCCGCCGCCGCTGCGCCCACGGGTGCCCGGCCCCCACCGCGGCCACGTGCGGCTCGGTCGCCAGCACCTGCGCCTCCACCCCGGGCAGCGGCGTGCCCAGCGCCACCCCGGCGAAGCCGACGTCGAGGCTGCCGGCGGCGACCGCCGCCAGCGTCACGTCGCTGCTGAGCACGTTCACCACGACCTGCACGCCGGGGTGGCGCAGGCGCAGCCCGGCCAGGACCTCGTGCAGCGGGACGTCGGGCAGCGTGGGGATGGTGCCGATGCGCAGCCGCCCCCGCACCGCGCCCGAGGCGGCGACGACGTCGGTGCGCAGCCGGTCCAGCTCGGCGAGCACGGCCCGCGCCCGCGGCAGCAGCGCCCGGCCCGCGTCCGTCAGCCGCACCCGCCGGCTGGTGCGCTCGAACAGCGCCGCGCCGAGCTCCTCCTCCAGGCGGGCGACCTGGTGGCTGAGCGCCGACTGCGCGATGCCCAGCTCGCGGGCGGCGCGGGTGAAGTGCAGGCCGTCGGCCACGGCCAGCGCGCAGCGCAGCTGCAGGGGGGTCACCGCGGCAGCCTAGGCACCGATCGCGGTCCGCGATCGGTGCGCGCCCTGCGATCGCTTGGACAGGTGCGCGCCCGGCGCCCGACGATGGCCGGGTGCTGACCCGCTCCCTCCTGCTCGTCATGGCGGTCGCCACCGGCCTGACCGTCGGCGGCAACTACGTCAACCAGCCGCTGCTGGACGCGATCGCCGCCGACCTCGGCGTCGGCCAGGGCCGCGCGGCCTCGCTCGTGACGCTCTCGCAGGTCTCCTACGGGCTGGGGCTGCTGCTCGTCGTGCCGCTGGGGGACCTGCTGGAGCGGCGCCGGCTGCTCACCGTGCTGGCCGTGCTGGCCGCCGCCGGGCACGCGGTGTGCGCGGTGGCGCCCACGTACGCCGTGCTGGCCGTCGGCACGGCCGTCGCCGGGCTCTTCTCCGTGGCCGCGCAGGTGCTCGTGCCCTTCGCCGCCGAGCTGGCCGAGCCGGGCCGGGAGGGGCGGGCCGTGGGCACCGTCATGAGCGGTCTGCTCGTGGGCGCCCTGCTGGCCCGCAGCGTCTCCGGCGCCCTCGCCGAGGTCGCCGGCTGGCACGCCCCCTACGTCCTCGTCGCCGCCGGCCTGCTCGTGCTGGCGCTCGTGCTGCACCGGCGGCTGCCGCGCAGCGCGCCGCAGGCCGTCGGCGGCTACGCCGCCACGCTCGCCTCCGGCGCGCGCCTGGTGCGCGAGCTGCCGCGGCTGCGCACCCGGGCGCTGCTGGGCGGGCTGGGCTTCGCCGGGGTCTCGGTCCTGTTCGCCACGAGCACCTTCGTGCTGGCCGGACCGCGCTTCGGCTTCAGCGAGCTGCAGATCGGGCTCGTCGGCCTGGCCGGGGTGGCGGGTGCGCTCGTGGCGCAGGCGGCCGGGCGGATGGCCGACGCCGGCCGCGGTCAGCTGGCCACCGGCCTCGGCGCCGGCGGGCTCGTGCTGACCTGGGGGGTGCTGTACCTGTCGGCCTCGCCGTGGCTGACGTCGGTGGCCGTGTTCGTGCTCGGCTTCCTGCTCGCGGACGCCTTCCTGCAGGCGGTGCACGTCTCGAACCAGAACGTCGTCTACCCGCTGCGCCCGCAGGCGCGCTCGCGGCTGAACTCCGTCTACATGACGACGTACTTCGCGGGCGGGGCGCTCGGCTCCGCGGTGGGCTCCGCGGCGTGGTCGGCGGGCGGCTGGGCGGCCGTCGCGGCCGTCGGCGCGGGCTTCGGCGTCCTCGTCGTGGCGGTGTGGCTGCTCGACCTGCGCCTGGAGCGGCGCGCGGGTGCGCTCAGCCCCGCCGCCGCCGGTAGCCGATGACCCCGCCCACGCCGCCGCCGACGAGCACGACCGCGGCCGCGACGCCCAGCAG
>NZ_JAAALL010000199.1 GCF_009906315.1 Kineococcus vitellinus
ACCGTGCTGCTCGTGCTCGCCGCGGCCGCCGCCACCCGCCGGCGGGCGCACCCGCGGGCCGGCGCCGCTGGGCCGCCGCCGCGCTCGTGCTGGTCCTGCTGGCCGTCCTGCTGCTGCGCTGCGCTCCCCGCTGGGGCGGCCCGTCCGGGCCGTGGCCGCCCGCGGACTGGCGCGTCGTCGGCTGCGACGTCGGCCAGGGCGACGCGCTCGTCCTGCGCTCGGGACCCGCCTCGGCGCTCCTCGTCGACGCGGGCCCCGACGCCGAGCTCGTCGACGGCTGCCTGGACCGGCTGGGGGTGCGGCGGCTGGACGCGGTCGTGCTGACCCACTTCCACGCCGACCACGTCGACGGCCTGCCCGGTGCGCTGCGCGGGCGCGCGGTGGGCGAGCTCCTCGTCTCCCCGCTCGCGGTCCGGCCGGCCGCCGACCGGGTCGCCGCGAGCGCCGCCGCGGCCGGGGCCCGCGTGCGGGAAGTGGCGGCGGGGGAGTCCGGGCGCGCGGGGCAGGTGTCCTGGACGGTGCTCGGCCCGCGCCCGGCCGTGGCCGGCACCCGCGAGCCGGACTCCTCGCAGGTCAACGACTCCAGCGTGGTCCTGCTGGCCGACGTCGCCGGGGTGCGGGTGCTGCTCCTCGGGGACCTGGAGCGCGAGGGGCAGCAGCGCCTGCTGGCCACGAGCGGCCGGTGGCCGGGCGGGCCGCTCGTCGACGTCGTCAAGGTCGCCCACCACGGCTCCGCCTCGCAGGAGGCGGCCCTGCACCGGCGGGTGCGCGCCCGGGTGGCCATCGTGCAGGTCGGCGCCGTCAACGACTACGGGCACCCGGCGCCGGCCGCGCTCGCGCTGCTGACCGGCGCGCGGGTGCTGCGCACCGACACCGGCGGCGACGTGGCCGTCGCGGGCACCCCGCAGCGGCTGCGCACCCTGGAGCGCGGCTCCGACCCGGCACAGGCCGAGCTGCGCGCCCGCTACTCCGCCGGGTGAGCGTCCCCGCTGCGCGGCAGCATGGACCCCGCGCACCCGCACGCATCCGCACGCCCGATCCACCGACCAGGCCCGCCGCCGGGCCGCCCGACTGGAGGTCACCCGGTGAACCCGGTCCCCGCCCGCCCGCCCGCCGAGCCCGCCGGCGGCGCGCCGCCGCCGGTGCTGCTGCGCCGCGTCCGCCGCGCGGGGCAGGTGCGCGACGTGCTGCTGGCAGGTGGCCGGGTGCGCGCGGTCGGGGCCGACCTGCGCGCCGGTGCACCCGGGCTGGACGCGGACGCGCCGGCGGGGGCGGAGGTCGTCGACGCCGACGGCGCCGTGCTGCTGCCCGGGCTCGTCGACAGCCACGTCCACCTCACCCAGTGGGCGGCGGCTCGCCGGCGCATCGACGTCCTGGCCGCCGGCTCGCCCTCCGAGGTCGCCGACGTCCTCGCCCGCGAGGCGCCCGCCGGTGACGACCTCGTCGTCGGCCACGGCTTCCGCGACGCGCTGTGGAGCGAACCCCCGCACGGCGACGTCCTCGAGGCCCGCTTCGGGCAGCGCCCCGTCCTGGTCGTCAGCGCCGACCTGCACGCGGCCTGGGTGAACCCCGCCGCCGCCCGCCGCTTCGGCGTGCCGCCCGAGCAGGCCCCCGACGGGCTGCTGCGGGAGGCGGCGGCGATGCAGCTGGCGGCCGCCGCGGCCGACGTGGGCGCCGACGTCGGCGACCGCTGGGTGGCCGAGGCCACGCGGGCGGCCGCCGCGCGCGGGGTCACCGGCGTCGTGGACCTGGAGTACGCGCCGCTGAGCACCTGGGCGCGGCGCGCGGCGGCGGGGCTGCACCCGGCGCTGCGGGTGTCCGCGGGCGTGTGGCCGGACTGGCTGGAGGAGGTCGTGGCGGCCGGCCTGCGCACCGGCGACCCGGTGCCCGGTGCCGGGGGGCGGGTCCGGGTCGGCCCGGTCAAGCTCGTCGTCGACGGCTCGCTGGGCACCCGCACCGCCTACTGCCGCCACGCCTACCCCGACGGCGGCCACGGGGTGCTGCGCCTGCCGCCCGGGCAGCTGGAGGCGGTGCTGCGCCGCGCGACCTCGCACGGGCTGGGAGCGGCCGTGCACGCCATCGGGGACGCGGCCGTGGCGGTCGCCCTCGACGGCTTCGCCGCCGTCGGCTGCACGGGCAGCGTCGAGCACGCCCAGCAGGTCGCCCCCGCCGACGTCGCCCGCTTCGCCGCCCTCGACGTGGTCGCCAGCATCCAGCCGCGGCACGTCGTCGACGACCGCGACGTCCTGGAGGTGCACTGGGCGGACGGGGCCGGGGACGCCTACCCCTACGCCTCGCTGCACGCCGCGGGCGCGCGGCTGCGGCTGGGCTCGGACGCCCCCGTGGCGGCGCTGGACCCGTGGGACGCGATCGCCAGCGCCGTGCACCGCAGCGTCGACGGGCGGCCCGCCTGGCACCCGCAGCAGCAGCTGCCGCTGGAGGTGGCGCTGCCGGCCGCGTGCGCCGGGCGCACCGGCGTGCGCGTCGGCGACGACGCCGACGTCGTGCTCGTGGCGGACGAGCCCGCCGCCGTCCTCGCCCGCGGCGGCGCGGACGCGCTGCGGCGCACCGAGGTGCTGGCCACGCTCGTCGGCGGGGAGTTCACCGCCCGCTCGGGGCTGTGAGGCGCGCCGGCGCCGGGGACCCCGCGGCCCCCGGCGCCGGGGACCGCGGGGTCGAGGACCGGGCGGTCGGTCAGCTCCGCAGCGGCCCGTACGTCATGACGGGCTCGGCCAGCTCCAGGTCCGCGGTCGCCTGGATGAGCTCGAGCAGCTCCGGGTCCAGACCGGGGGCGAACTCCTCGTAGCGCTCCTCGGCGATGGTCAGCGGCGCCCCCTCGGGCGCCTGCTCGCTCGCGTCGAGCTCGGTGCCGTCCTTGGACGGCGACATCCCGCGGTAGACCTTCGCCGCCTCCGAGGCGCCGGTGAGGTCGAAGGTGTACTGCTTGGACTGCCAGCCGAGGTCCACCATCTGCTTGACCTCGGGGAAGCGCTCCGCGCTGGTCTTCGGGATCGGCAGCAGCTTCTTCCAGTCCACCCCGAGGGTCTCCAGCGCCTTGGCGTAACCGTTCTCGTGGGCCTGGTCGCGCACGATGAGGTAGCTGACGGTGGAGCGCAGCGTCTTGTTGGCCGACATCTCGTAGATGCGGCACTTCTGCAGCCGCCCGGTGGACTCGAGCATGAGGTTGTACAGCAGGTCCAGCACGAGGTTCCCGGAGTTGTAGACGTAGCTGCCGCTCCACGGGTTGCCCGCGGAGTCCACCGGCAGCGCTCCCTGCGCACCCACGAGGTAGTGGTGGATGTTGGAGTCGGTGAGGGCGTTCGCCAGCGGTGTCGCCCCTCCCGCGCCGGGGGTGTCCAGGGGGTCGGTCTGCTTGCCCTGGTAGCGGGGGGAGCCGTCGAGCAGCCGGGCGATCGTCGTGCCGATGAGCTCGACGTGGCTGATCTCCTCGGTGCCGATGCCCTGCAGCAGGTCCTTGTAGGGCTTGGCCGCCGCGCCGCGGAAGTTCATCGACTGGAACAGGTACTGCATCATCGTGCGCATCTCGCCGAACTGGCCGCCCAGCCCCTCCTGGAGGGCGTTGGCCGCCGCCGGGTCCGGCTCGTCCTCGGCGATCTCGTGGATCAGCTTCTGCACGTGCAGGTACACGGGCGCATCCCTCCGTGGTCGGTGGCGCGCCGGCGGCAGGACCGCGGGCTGCGGTCCCGCGGCGCGCCGCGGCCAGTCGACCCCCTGCGGGAGCGGCGCGCACCTCGGGGCGGCGGCCGCGGGGCGGCTGGCCGGGGCGTGTCGCCCCCGCGTGGCACGCTGGCCCCGTGCCCGCCAAGACCGCCCGCTCCAGCGCCAAGACCCCCGCCAAGGCCCCCGCGAAGGGGGCGGCCAAGGCGGCGGCCGGCGCGCGGACGGTCTCCGCGCACGACCTGGAGCCGGCGCCGGTCGTGCTGCTCGCGGGGTCCGAGGACCACCTGGCCGACCGGGCGTCCACCGCGCTGCTGACCCGCATGCGCGAGCTCGACCCCGCCTTCGAGCGCACCGACGTCGCCGCGGCCGGCTACCAGAAGGGCCAGCTGGCCACGTGGACGTCCCCGTCGTTGTTCGACGAGCGCTCCCTCGTCGTCGTCGACGGCGTCGACGCGGCCACCGAGGCCTTCGTCGAGGACGTCCTGGAGTACCTGCCGGCACCGCTGGGGTCGGTGGTGCTCGTGCTGCGCCACCGGGGCGGGCCGCGGGCCAAGAAGGTCCTCGACGCCGCCCGCGCGGCCCCCGGCGCCGTGGAGGTGTCCTGCCAGCCGCTCAAGCGCGACCAGGACAAGGTCGACTTCGTCCTCTCCGACGTGCGCCGCGCCCGCCGCCGCATCGACGTCGAGGCCGCCCGCGCGCTCGTGGCCGCCCTGGGCAGCGACCTGGGGGAGCTGGCCGCCGCGGTGGACCAGCTGGTCGGCGACACCGACGGCACCATCGGCGAGGCCGACGTGCACCGCTACCACGGGGGCCGGCGCGAGGCGACGGGCTTCGAGGTCGCCGACGCCGCCGTGGAGGGCCGCACCGGCCAGGCGCTGGTCCTCGTGCGGCACGCCTTCGCCACCGGGGTGCCGCCGGTGCTCGTCGTCGCGGCGCTCGCCTCCCGGCTGCGGCAGCTGGCCAAGGTGGCGGCCGCCGGTCGCAGCCGCTCGGCGGACGTGGCGCGCGAGCTGGGGATGGCCCCCTGGCTGGTCGACCGGGCCCGCCGGGAGCTGCAGCACCTGGACCCCGAGCCGCTGGCGGAGGCGATCCTCGCCGTCGCCGCCGCCGACCACGCCGTCAAGGGCGGTGGGCAGGACGCCCAGCACGCCCTGGAGCGCGCCGTCCGCGTCATCGCCGAGGCCCGCGACCGCTAGCGGGTCGCCGGGGACGACGGGGGCCGGGGACGACGAAGGCCGGCGCCCCGGGTGGGGAGCCGGCCCTCGACGGGTCGTGCGGTGCGCTCAGGCCTTGGCAGCGGCCTTCGCGATGGCCGACTTGCGGTTGGCGGCCTGGTTCTTGTGGATGACGCCCTTGCTCACGGCCTTGTCGAGCTTCTTGCTCGCGTGGGCCAGCGCGGCCTGGGCCTTCTCGGTGTCGCCGGCCGCGAGGGCCTCGCGGAACGAGCGGACCGCGGTGCGCAGCTCCGACTTGACGGCCTTGTTGCGCAGGCGCGCCTTCTCGTTGGTGAGGATGCGCTTCTTCTGCGACTTGATGTTCGCCACGTGCTCCGTCTTCCTGTCGATCGTCGATCGGTGTCAGAGGGCGGTCGCTCCACCGGGGACTCCGGCGTGGGGACACCGGGAGGGACGGCGGGAGACCGTGACCTCCGCACAGAGCGAAGGCGTCGTCAAGACTAGCAGCGCGCGGAGGGCGTCCTCGACACCAGCGGGCGTCCCGGGATGCGGGTGCCCGGCGCGCGTGGTGCGCTCTGCGTCGTCGATCGACGACGTGGGAGGACGAGATGGGACTGCTGGACCGGCTGCTGGGACGACGCGGCAGGGGCGAGCGCTCGCAGCGCCACCGCGACGCGGGGTACGACGAGGGGTACTCCGTCGACCACCGCCCGCCGGCGCCGCCGCGGCGCCCGGACCCGGCCGGTGCGCCCCGCGACGCCGACGAGGCCGCCGTCGCCCGCTACCGCTACATGCTGCGCACGGCCCCGCCCGAGCAGGTCGAGGAGGCGCACGCCGAGGCGTTCGCCAAGCTGACCCCCGAGCAGCGCCGCCAGGTGCTGCAGCAGCTGTCGGCGGTCGTGCCCGCCTCCGAGCAGCGCGGTGACGACGCGCGCTCACTGGCCCGCACCGCCACCCGCGCGGAGATGCGCCAGCCCGGCACCCTCGTCCAGGTCTTCAACAGCGGCCCCGGCTACGGCCCGGGCGGCGGTTACGGCGGCGGCTACGGGCGCGGCTTCGGCGGCGGCTTCGGCGGCGGCGGCTTCGGCGGCGGCGGCTTCGGCATGGGCGGCATGGGGATGGGCGGCATGGGGCTCGGCAGCACGCTGCTGACCAGCGTCGCCGGCGCCTTCGTCGGCACGGCCATCGCCGACGCGCTCATCCCCGACGACTTCGGCAACGACCACTGGGGCGACGACCAGGCCTACGAGGCCGGTGACCAGGGCTCCGACGCCGGCGGCGACGCGGGCGACGCGGGCGACGCCGGCGACGCGGGTGCCGACCCGGGCGTGGACACCCAGGACGTGGGCTACGACGGCGGCGGCTACGACGCGGGCGGCTTCGACGACGGCGGCGGCGGGTTCGACGGCGGCTTCGACGGCGGGTTCGACGGCGGGTTCGACGGCGGGTTCGACGGCGGTGACCTCGACGTCTGAGCGGGCGCGCCGGTGACCGCCCGCCACTCCACCTCCGAGGGCCCGCTGTGGCGGGAGGCGCCGCTGCGCAGCGCGGCCGTCGTGATCGCCGTCGCCGCGCTCATGGGGGCGCTGTTCGCCTTCCTCTACCTCGACGCCCTCGGCCGGCCGACGGCCCGGGCGCTGGCCGTCGGGGTCGTCGGCCCCGGCGCGCAGGCGAACGCGTACCTGCGCGCGCTGGACGAGGCCACCTCCCACGGCCTCGTCGTCACCGAGTTCGCCTCCGTCGCCGAGGCCGAGCGCGCCGTGGCGCTGCAGGAGCAGTACGCCGTCGTGCAGGTCCAGGCCGGCGGCTCGGTCGTGCTGGAGACCTCCAGCGCCTCCGGCAGCTCGGTGGCGCGCGTGCTGGCGCAGGCCTCGGCGCTGGCGCAGGAGCGCACCGGCACCCGGCTGAGCACCCGCGACCTGCACCCGCTGCCGGCCGCCGACCCCTCGGGGCTGTCCGCGTTCTACGTGACGATCGCCGCGACGGTCGTCGGCTTCGTCGGGGCCTTCCAGCTGCGGGTCAACGCCAAACCGCTCTCGCTGACGGCGTGGCTGGTGTGCACGGCCGCGCTGGCGGTGCTGGGCGGGCTGGCGATCGTGACGGCCACCGTCGTCCTGCTGGACCTGCCGCTGCCGTTCCTGGAGACCTGGTGGGCCCTCGGTCTGCAGATGGTGACGGCGACCTCCTTCGCGGCCACGATGAGCGTCCTCATCGGCCGCTGGGCGCTGCTGCCGACGTGGGCGCTGTTCATCCTGCTGGGCAACACCTCCTCCGGCGGGGCGGTCTCGCCCGCGCTGCTGCCGCAGCCCTTCGGCTTCCTGCACCACTGGCTGCCCTCGGGGGCCACGGTGTCGGCGCTGCGCGCGGCGGCGTACTTCCCCGACACCGAGCGGTGGGGGCCGCGGCTGGTGCTGCTCGGCTGGGCGGTGCTCACGGTGGCGGCGCTGGTGCTGGTGTGCCGCCGCAGGCGGACGAGCCCGGCCGCCTAGGCGCCGCCGGCCGCGCTGCTGCCGGTGGTGCGCCGGCGCCGGCGCACCACCAGCAGCGGCGCGGCGACCAGGGCCGCCGGGAGCGCGAACGGCAGCACGGCGCCGAGGGCGAGCGCCACGACCCGGGCGGACTCGCCCAGGGCGCGCCAGCCGGCGGCCAGGCCCCCGCGGAACCCCGGCGCCGCGGCGCTGCGCGCGGGGAGCGCGCCGGCGGTGAGCGAGACCTCGACGGTGGCCAGCGCCACCTGGTCGGCGAGGACCCGCTGGCGGGCCTGCAGCGCCTCCAGGTCCGCCTGCCGGCGGGCGATCTCCCCCTCGAGGGCGAGGACGTCCGGGATCGTCGTGGCCTGCGGCAGCCGCTCGCGGAAGGTCGCCAGGACCGCCTGCGCGGACACCACGCGGCTGCCGACGTCGGCGACCTCGGCGGTCACGTCGGCGGACGCCGTGCTGCGCTCCAGCTGGGTGCCCAGCGCCGCGACGGCGTCGAGGACCTCCGCGGAGCGCGCGGCGGGCACCCGCAGCGTCAGGTGAGCGTCCCCGCCGCCCCGCGCGGTGCTGCCGTCCACGCTGCCGTCCGCGCTGCCGCCGTCACCCTCCTCGGGAGGACCCGCGGGGGGAGCGGCGGCGGAGCCGGTCCGGCTGGCCGTGACGAGGCCGCCGGCCTCGACGGTCAGCCGCTGCACGGCCGCACTGGCCGCGGCGAGGTCGTCGACCCGCACGGTGAGGTCGGCGGTGGAGACGACCGCGCGCTGCTGGGCGGCGGGGTCGACGGCGCCGCCGGTGCCCGGCTCGGTCGCCGCGGTGGCCGCGGCGGCACCGGCCGCCCCCGGCGCGGCCTGCTCGCCGGCGCTCGCGGCGTCCGGCGCCCCGGCGGACCCGGCGCCCGAGCCGGCGGAGGAG
>NZ_JAAALL010000019.1 GCF_009906315.1 Kineococcus vitellinus
GGACGGGCGGCGGGACGGGCGGCGGACTTCAGCACCCAGCACCCCACGTCCTGCGGCGTCAGCCGCGCCGCCGCGCCGGTGCCGCTGCCCGCCGCGGGGGCGCTCGTGCGCCGGTGCGTGCGCCCGTCCTACCGCCTGGACCTGATGGTCGCGGGGCAGCCGTGCCTGCTGTGGCGCAGCGGGCCGGCCGCGGGGGTGCACGCGCTGGGGGAGCTGGCGGGGGAGCCGGGCCCGGACGCTGCGGTCGACGTGCGCTGGCGCCCGCTGCCCGCGCCGCTGCCGCGGGCGCTGCTGCGCGCGGACCCGCTGCTGGCGGGTGCGGAGGTGCTGCGGATGCCGGCCGGCTCCAACCCCTCGTACCTGGCGCCGGCGCAGTGGCGGCGGCTGCTGGAGGTGCTGGAGGACGAGCTCGGGCCGGCCCCCTGGGCGGGGGCCGGCCCGGCCGGGGAGCGGGCGACGGGAATCGAACCCGCGTAGCTAGTTTGGAAGACTAGGGCTCTACCATTGAGCTACGCCCGCGTGAAGCACCCACCGGCAGCCCGCTGGACCGGCCGACGCCTCGCGGCACAGCCTAACGGGTCGTGAGCGGTAGCCTGCTGCAGTACCGCCGGCAGCGCGGCGGTGCGCGGGGTGTGGCGCAGCTTGGTAGCGCGTCCGCTTTGGGAGCGGAAGGCCCCCGGTTCGAATCCGGGTACCCCGACGGACCACGCGACCGGTCGCTGGCAGCAGCGTGCCGGTCGTGGCAGGGGAGGCCCCGCCGCGGACGGCTAGCATTCCGCGGTGCGCCGGGGCAGCCCCGGCACCCCCGCACGCCTGACCACGACCTCCGCCCCGGCGGAGAGACCCCAGGAGATCCCTGCTGTGAAGAGCGACGTCGAGACCCTCAACCCGACCCGGGTGAAGCTGACCGTCGAGGTCGGCTACGACGAGCTGAAGCCCAGTCTCGACAAGGCCTACAAGACGATCGCCGGTCAGGTGCAGGTGCCGGGCTTCCGCCGGGGCAAGGTGCCGCCGCGCGTCATCGACCAGCGCTTCGGCCGCGCGGCGGTGCTCGAGGAGGCCGTCAACGACGCCCTGCCGAAGTTCTACCAGCAGGCGGTCGAGGCCTCCGACCTGCGCCCGCTGGGCCAGCCGACGGTCGACGTCTCCCAGGCGCCGAGCCCCCAGGACGGCGGCGACCTGAAGTTCTCCGTCGAGGTGGACGTCCGCCCGACGCTGGAGCTGCCGGACCTCTCCACCCTGGCCGTCACCGTCGACGACCTCGAGGTGCCCGAGGAGGAGGTGCAGACCCGCCTGGACGCGCTGCGCGAGCGCTTCGGCACCCTCACCGGCGTCGACCGCGCGGCCGCCGACGGCGACTTCGTCTCCATCGACCTCCTCGCCGAGATCGACGGCGAGGAGATCGAGACCGCCAAGGGCATCAGCTACCGCATCGGCCAGGGCAACATGATCGAGGGCCTGGACGAGGCCCTCACCGGGCTCTCGGCCGAGGGCACGACCACCTTCGCCGCGCCGCTGGCCGGCGGGGAGCGCAAGGGCGAGCAGGCCCAGGTCACCGTGACCGTGCAGTCGGTCAAGGAGCGCGTGCTGCCCGAGGCCGACGACGACTTCGCCCAGCTGGCCAGCGAGTTCGACACGCTGGAGGAGCTGCGCGCCGACCTGCTCAAGCAGGTCGAGCAGGCCAAGCGCTTCGAGCAGGGCCTGCAGGCGCGCGACAAGGTCCTCGAGAAGCTGCTCGAGGTCGTCGAGGTGCCGGTGCCCGAGTCGCTGGTGGAGGCGGAGATCCACGCCCACCTGGAGCGCGAGAACCGCCTCGAGGACGCCGAGCACCGCGCCGAGATCGAGGACAGCACCCGCCAGGCCATCCGCAGCCAGCTGCTGCTGGACGCCCTCGCCGAGCGCGAGGAGATCGGCGTCGAGCAGGGCGAGCTCATCGAGTACCTGGTGGGCCAGGCCCAGCAGTACGGCATGGAGCCCAACCAGTTCGTGCAGATGGTGGACGGCGCCGGCCAGGTGCCCTCGATGGTCTCCGAGGTCCGCCGCCGCAAGGCGCTGGCCGTGGCCATGGAGCAGGCGACGGTCACCGACGCCTCGGGCAACGCCGTCGACCTCGAGGAGCTCGTGGGCGAGGACGAGGGCGGCGACGAGACCGCCGAGGTGACCTCCGACGTGGTCGCCGAGGGCCCGGTGGACCCCGCGCAGGACGAGAGCGGCCAGACCGTCGACCCGACCGGCGACGACGAGCAGGCCGCGGCCGAGCAGGTCGCCGACCAGGCCGCCGCCGGTGGCGGCACCGAGGCCGGCGCCGAGGGCGCCACCGCGGCCGACACCGAGGGCGACAAGAGCTGAACCCGCCGCTGTGGGCGCACCCGCCGCGGTGCGCCCACAGCGAAAAGGGCCTGGTCCCGACATGGCCGTCGGGGGCTGCGCGTTAGGGTCGATCGAGATCGGCGGACGGTTCCGCCGACCCCCGCCGGCTCGTCCGGCCGGGGGTGGTCGACGCCAGGAGAGGGCCAGGGAACAGCGTGAGCGAGATCTTGAGCGCACCGGGACTGGTGGTGCCGCAGCAGGCCCGGGGCAACCAGCCGGGCATGGGCCTGGACGACAACGTCTACCAGCGGCTGCTGCAGCAGCGGATCATCTGGCTCGGTTCCGAGGTCCGGGACGAGATGGCCAACGCCATCTGCGCGCAGCTGCTGCTGCTCGCGGCCGAGGACCCGGACGCGGACATCTTCATGTACATCAACTCGCCCGGCGGCTCGGTCTCCGCGGGCATGTCGATCTACGACACGATGCAGTACATCAAGCCGGACGTGGCGACGATCGCCACCGGGCTGGCGGCCTCGATGGGTCAGTTCCTGCTCTGCGCGGGTGCCCCGGGCAAGCGCTCGGCCCTGCCGCACGCCAAGATCATGATGCACCAGCCCCTCGGCGGGCTCGGCGGCTCCGCGAGCGACATCAAGATCCTCGCCGAGCAGATCATCATGACCAAGCGGCAGATGGCCGAGCTGATCGCCCAGCACTCCGGCCAGACCTTCGAGAAGATCACCGCCGACTCCGACCGCGACCGCTGGTTCACCGCGGAGGAGGCGCGCGCGTACGGCCTCATCGACCACGTCGTGGGCCACACCAGCGAGGTCGAGGGCGGGGGCGGCACCGGTGCGTGACCCCTTCCGCCTCCAGCACCCCGACCAGATGGGAGACCGCCCCGTGAACCCGCAGTCCGGTCGCTTCGACCCGGCGTACGGCCCGTCCGCCCGCTACGTGCTGCCGCAGTTCGAGGAGCGCACGTCCTACGGGATGAAGCGCTCCGACCCGTACACCAAGCTCTTCGAGGACCGCATCATCTTCCTCGGCGTGCAGGTGGACGACGCCTCGGCGGACGACATCATCGCCCAGCTGATCGTCCTGGAGTCCCAGGACACCGAGCGCGACATCATCATGTACATCAACTCGCCGGGCGGCTCCTTCACGGCGCTGACGGCGATCTACGACACGATGCAGTACATCCGCCCGGACATCCAGACGTACTGCATGGGCCAGGCGGCCTCGGCCGCGGCCGTGCTGCTGGGCGCCGGCACGCCGGGCAAGCGCTTCGCCCTGCCCAACTCGCGCATCCTCATCCACCAGCCGGCGATGGCCGGCGGCGACTACGGGCAGGCCTCCGACCTGGAGATCCAGGCCAACGAGATCCTGCGCATGCGCACCTGGCTCGAGGAGACCCTCGCCCACCACTCCAACCGCAGCGTGGAGCAGGTGCGCGACGACATCGAGCGCGACAAGTTCCTCACCTCCGCGGAGGCCGTCGAGTACGGCCTCATCGACGAGGTGCTCACGAGCCGCAAGGCGTCCGCGGCTCCCCAGCTGCGCTGACCACCTAGCGTCACTCATCTGTAGCAGTGCGTGAGCTTGTGGCACGCGCCCGGGGGGCCGGTCTGGCACCGTGTCCCCCGGGGGCGTGTAATGGGTCGGGCGCGAGGTGTCCGGCAGGTAGCGTGACAGCACGCGACGCGACCGGGCGGTCCGCCCGTCGGCCCCCGGGTCGCGGTCCAGCAGCACGAGGAGAGGAATCCGTCGGTGGCACGCATCGGTGACGGTGGCGACCTGCTGAAGTGCTCCTTCTGCGGCAAGAGCCAGAAGCAGGTCAAGAAGCTCATCGCGGGCCCTGGCGTCTACATCTGCGACGAGTGCATCGACCTCTGCAACGAGATCATCGAGGAGGAGCTCGCCGAGGCCAACGACCTGGGCCTGGTGGAGCTGCCGAAGCCGAAGGAGATCTTCGACTTCCTCGACCAGTACGTCATCGGCCAGTCGTCGGCCAAGAAGTCGCTGGCGGTGGCCGTCTACAACCACTACAAGCGCATCCAGATCGGCGAGCCGACGGCGAAGAACCGCGACGACGCGGTCGAGATCGCCAAGTCGAACATCCTGCTCATCGGTCCCACCGGCTGCGGCAAGACCTACCTCGCGCAGACGCTGGCCAAGATGCTCAACGTCCCCTTCGCGATCGCCGACGCCACGGCGCTCACCGAGGCCGGCTACGTCGGCGAGGACGTCGAGAACATCCTGCTCAAGCTCATCCAGGCCGCCGACTACGACGTCAAGAAGGCTGAGACGGGCATCATCTACATCGACGAGGTCGACAAGATCGCCCGCAAGTCGGAGAACCCGTCGATCACCCGCGACGTGTCCGGCGAGGGCGTGCAGCAGGCCCTGCTGAAGATCCTCGAGGGGACCACCGCCAGCGTGCCGCCGCAGGGCGGGCGCAAGCACCCCCACCAGGAGTTCATCCAGATCGACACGACGAACGTGCTGTTCATCGTGGGCGGGGCCTTCGCGGGCCTGGACCGCATCATCGAGTCCCGCTCCGGCAAGCAGGGCCTCGGCTTCGGCGCCCAGCTGCGCCCGACGTCGGCCGCGGCGGCCGAGCCGGCGTTCGCCGACGTCATGCCCGAGGACCTCATGAAGTTCGGGCTCATCCCCGAGTTCATCGGGCGCCTGCCGGTCATCACCTCGGTGGAGAACCTCGACCGCGAGGCCCTGGTGCGCATCCTCACCGAACCCCGCAACGCCCTGGCCAAGCAGTACCAGCGGATGTTCGAGCTGGACGGGGTGGAGCTGGAGTTCACCGACGACGCGCTGGAGGCCGTGGCCGACCAGGCGATCCTGCGGGGGACCGGTGCGCGCGGTCTGCGCGCCATCATCGAGGAGGTCCTGCTCCCGGTGATGTTCGACGTGCCCAGCCGCGACGACATCGCCCGCGTGGTGGTGACCCGCGAGGTGGTGCTCAAGAACGTCAACCCGACGCTCGTGCCGCGCGAGGCGCCGCAGCGCAAGCCGCGCGAGCGCCGCGAGAAGTCGGCCTGACGCCACCCGGCCCCCGCCCCGCGGGGACCACGCACGAGGGAGGGCCCCGCACCGGTCGGTGCGGGGCCCTCCCTCGTGCGTGCGGTCCTCACTGCTGCAGGACGGCCTCGATGTCGATGGCGACCTTCAGGGTGGTGCCGAAGACGGCGACCCCGATGCCGACGGCCTGGTTCCAGTTCATCTTGAAGTCGTCGCGGTGCAGCTCGGTGGTGGCGCTGAAGGCCGCGCGGGTGCCGCCCCAGGGGTCCGGGCCGCTGCCGGCGTAGGACAGCTGCAGGGTCACCGGGCGGGTGGTGCCCAGCAGCGTGAGGTCCCCGACGAGGACCCAGCCGTCGGCGCCGCGCTGCACGCCGCCGGCGGAGAAGGTCAGCGCGGGGTGGCGGGCGGTGTCGAGGAAGTCGGCCGCGCGCAGGTGCTCGTCGCGCTGGGCGTTGCCGGTGTCGATGCTGGCGGCCTCGATGGTCACCTCGACGGTGCTGCGGGTGACGTCCTCGGGCACGGTGATGACCCCCTCGAAGGACGTGAAGCGCCCGTGCACGGCCGCCAGGCCCAGGTGGTGGGCGGTGGCGGAGATCGTGGAGTGGGCGACGTCGATCACCCACACCCCGGGGGGCGGCGTGTCGCTGCCGCCGGAGCGGCGCAGGCGGACCTCGCCCAGGCGCCAGGCGCCGCCGGTGCTGGCGGGGACGACGACGCTGCTGGCGCGCGGCTCGTGGGCCGGGGCGGCCACCAGCATCGTCGCCGCCCCGGCGGGCAGGCCGAGCAGCGCGAAGGTGCCGTCGCCGCCGGTGACGGCGCGGGCGACCTGCGAGCCGTCCGGGCCCAGCAGCGTCACCGAGGCGCCGGCCACCGGCCAGCCCTCCCGGGTCAGCACCCGCCCCTCGCCCGTGGTCCCGGCGGCCGCCGGGCCGGCGCCCGCGGCGCCGGCCCGCAGGTCCGCCTCCTGCTCCGGGCTCACCGCTGCTCCGTGCCGCGGGCGGTGGCCGGGGCTTCGAGGCGCGTCAGGTCCAGGCTGGAGCCGAGCACGAGCTGCGCGGCGGACACGGTGTCCTCCTCCACGTCGACGTCGGTGGCCACGGGCGCGAACCCGGAGGCCGTGAGCGTGTAGTGACCGCCGGCGAGGTCCTCGAAGGAGTAGGTGCCGTCCTGGCCGGTGAGCACCGAGCCGACGACCTGGCCCTCGGCGTCGACCAGGGTGACCGAGGCCTCGCGCACCCGCCGGCCGTCGCTGGCGGCGACGACGGCGCCCGTGAGGCGGCCGCCGCCGGTCAGCTGCAGGTCGACCGCGAGCGCACCGGAGTCGGGGACCTCGACGCTGCGCGCCAGCGGCCGGTGCGAGGCGTCCTGAGCGGTGAGCACGTAGGTGCCGCCCACGAGCTGGTCGAAGGCGTAGCCGCCGCCGCCGTCGGTGCGGGTGGAGCCGACGACCTCGCCCGTGACGTCGGTGAGGGTCACCAGCGCGCCCTGGACGCCGTGCCGGCCGCCGCCGGCGTCGTGGGCCAGCACCCGGCCGGTGACGGCCGAGCGGCCGGACAGGACGACGTCGCGGGTGACGGGCGTGCTGCCGACGCCGACGAGGGTGGCCGAGGGGGCCACGTGGGCCGCGGCGACGATGAGCAGGTAGGTGCCACCGGTGGGCAGGGCCAGCGAGTAGCCGCCGTCCTCGCGGCTGGTGGTGCGGGCGACCTGCTGACCGGACTGGTCGGCCAGCGTCACGACGGCACCGGCGAGCGGCCGGCGGTCGTGGTGGCGCACCGTGCCGGACAGGGACAGGCCGGAGTCGGTGCGCACGGCGTGCTGCGCCTGCTCGGCCACCGCGTCCTCCTCCCGCTCCGCCCGGGGGACGCTCCACCGCTGGGCCGCGCCGTTCACCGCGCCGTTCACCGCGCCGTTCACCGCGCCGTTCACCGCGCCGTTCACCGCGCCGTCGACCTTGCCGTCGACCGCGGGGGCGGCGGCGGGGCCGTCCGCATCCTCGACCGGGGCGTCGTCCGAGCGCAAGGCGCGCTCCTTGAAGAAGAAGGTGGTGATCCACGCCACGAGGGCGAACGGTGCCGCGATGAGGAAGACTTCGGCGATCGAGGAGCCGTAGGCGGCCTGCACGAGCGCGCGGATCGGCTCGGGGATCTCCGCCAGGTTCGGCACCCCGGTGCTCTCGCCGCCGAGCGCACCGGTCACGGCGGCCGGGTCGAGGCCGGCGCCGGCGATGTTCTCGCCGAGGTGGGTGGTGACCCGGTGGCCGAGGACGGCGCCCAGGGCCGAGACGCCGATGGCGCCGCCGAGGCTGCGGGAGAAGGCGACGAAGGAGCTGGAGGCGCCGAGGTCCTGCGGTGCGGAGACGTTCTGCACGGCCAGCACGAGGTTCTGCATCATCATGCCGACGCCGAGGCCAACCAGGGCCATGTACGGGGCCACGACCCAGTAGTCCGTGTCGTACTCGATGGTGCCCATGAGGGCCAGGCCCGCGGTGAGCAGGGCGCCGCCGACCAGCAGCCAGACCTTCCACCTGCCGGTGCGGGTGATGACCTGCCCGGCGACGGTGGAGGACAGGAAGAGCCCGACGATCATCGGGATGGTCATGACGCCGGCCATCGTCGGGGACTCCCCGCGGCCGAGCTGGAAGTACTGGCTGAGGAAGATCGTGGCGCCGAACATCGCCACGCCGACGAAGAGGCTGGCGAGCGCGGACAGCGTGATCGTGGGGTTGCGGAAGAAGCGCAGCGGGATGATCGGCTCCTTCGCGCGGCTCTCGGCGAGCACCGCGAGGGCGAGCAGCACGACGCCGGCGGCGACGAGGCCGACGGTCCACCACGAGCCCCACGCGAACTCCTGGCCGGCCAGCGAGACCCAGATGAGCAGCGCGGAGATGCCGGCGGCGAGCAGCAGGGCGCCGAGGTAGTCGATGGACACCTCGCGCCTGGGCTGCGGGGGCAGCTTGAGCTTGAACTGCAGGACGAAGAAGGCGATGACGGCGAACGGCACGCCCACGTAGAAGGTCCAGTGCCAGGACAGGTGCTCGGTGAGGACGCCGCCGATGAGCGGGCCGCCGACGGTGGCCAGCGCGAAGGTGGCGCCGAGGTAGCCGGAGTAGCGGCCGCGCTCGCGGGGGCTGACCATCGTGGCGAGGATGACCTGCGCCAGCGCCAGCAGGCCGCCGCCGCCGATGCCCTGGAAGACGCGCAGCGTGATGAGCATGCCCATGCTCGTGCTCAGGCCGGCGATCGCGGAGGCGACGACGAACAGCGCGAGGGCGATCTGGACGAGCAGCTTCTTGCTGAACAGGTCGGACAGCTTGCCCCAGATGGGCGTGGAGATCGTCGTGGCGAGCAGCGCCGCGGTGACGACCCACGTGTAGCCGGACTCGGTGCCGTCCAGGTCGTTGACGATCCTCGGCAGCGCGTTGGAGACGACCGTGGAGGACAGGATCGCCACGAACATGCCGAGCAGCAGGCCGGAGAGCGCCTCGAGGATCTCCTTGTGGGACATCTTCGGCGCGCCGCCCTGCGGGCTCTGGTGGTGGACGGGTGCGGTGGTGCTCATGCGTTCCCCTGCAACTGCTTCTCCTGCACGTGGTGGTGTGGGGTGTCTGGTGCCGGCGGGGCCGCCGGGGTGCTCGCCGGGTCCGTGGTGCGGGCCAGCCGGGTGAGCAGGCGGGTCAGGTCGCCCACGTCCTCGTCCGGCCAGGCCGCGAGGCGCTCGACGAGGCGGTCGACCGCGCCGCGCCGGTGGGCGCGCAGCTGCTGCACGCCCTCGGCGGTGACGCTCAGGCGCTGGGAGCGGCCGTCGGCGGGGTCGGGGGAGGAGTCGAGCAGGCCCTCCCGGCGCAGGTGCGCGACCTGCCGGCTGACGGTGGACAGGTCGAGGGCCAGGTGCTCGGCGACCTCGGTCAGCCGCACCGCCCCGTGCTGGTGCACGGTGGCGAGGGTGAGCAGGGTCGGCACGTTGAGCGTGCCGACGAGCACGCGCCTGGTGCGCAGCAGGTCGGGGAAGACGTCGACGAGAGCTGCGCAGGCGTGGTGCGTGGCCACGGCGACCTCCACGTTCGGTTGGTGTGCGCAAGCAACGATATGCCCCGATGGTTGCACCATGCAAGTCCGAGCCGTGAGGGAACCCGCGGGCGGCCTCAGAGCAGGGCGTTGAGCCTGCCGAGCAGGGTGGCCAGCTGCGTCATGTCCTCGGCCGGCCAGTCCGTCAGCCGGTCGTGCAGGCGCTGGCGCCGCGCGGCCCGGGCGGCGTGGACCTTCTCCAGGCCCTCCGGCGACAGCTTCAGGCGCACCGCGCGCCCGTCGGTGGGGTCCGCCTCGCGCGAGACGAGGCCCAGGCGCTCCAGCAGCTGGACCTGGCGGCTGAGCGTCGGCTTGCCGATGCCGAAGTACGCGGCCAGGTCCGAGGGGCGGCTGTCGCCGACGATGTCCAGGCGCACCAGCAGGCTGTAGGCCTCCGGCTCCAGGTCGGGGTGCACGCTGCGGGCCGTCTCGCGGTTGATGGTCCGGGAGCGGCGCAGGAGCACGGCGAGCTCGTGTTCCAGCGCTTCGGCGGGGCCCGTGACCATGGGCGCAACCTACCCGGCCGGGGCCTCGCGCGGGACGCCGGGCGCCCGCGCCGCCCGCCCCTCGCGCCCGCCGGTCCCGTCGTGTCGTGTTGATCGCGCCCGCTCCGGCCCGTAGTGTCCGCCGCGATGCATCGAGTCGATGCATCGCAGCAGAAGGGGGTGAGGGGTGCGCAGACGCGGCGACGTCCTGCTGCTCGCCGTCCTCGCCCTGCTGGCCGACGGTCCGCTGCACGGCTACGAGGTGCGCAAGCGCCTCGACCAGCGCCTGGGGGTGTTCCGCGCGCTGTCCTACGGCTCCCTGTACCCCGCGCTGCGCGCCCTGCAGGCCGGCGGCTGCATCACCGAGACGACCGGGCAGCGCCTGCCCGGCACCGTCAGCCCCCGCCGGGCGCGGGTGGTCTACGAGATCACCGCGCACGGCAAGGACCGCCTGGCCGAGATGCTCGAGGACTCCGGTCCGGAGGCGTGGGAGGACGACGCCTTCGGCGTCCACTTCGCGCTCTTCACCCGCGTCGCCCCCCGCACCCGGCTGCGCGTCCTGGAGGGCCGCCGCGCCCGCCTGCTCGAGCGCCTCGAGCAGCTGTCGCGGTCCATCGAGCGCACCCAGGCCCAGCTCGACGCCTACGCCCTGGAAGCCCAGCGGCACGGGCTGGAGACGGTCCGCAGCGAGGTCGACTGGCTCGAGCGGCTCATCAGCGCCGAGGCCCACCCGGGCACCGCGCGCCCGCATGCCCCCCACCCAGAGGAGAAGCACTGATGGCAGGTCCCATCCGCGTCGCGATCGTGGGGGTCGGCAACTGCGCCGCCTCCCTCGTCCAGGGCGTGCACTACTACCGCGACGCCGACCCGGCCCAGACCGTCCCCGGCCTCATGCACGTCCAGTTCGGCGACTACCACGTGCGCGACATCGAGTTCGTCGCCGCCTTCGACGTCGACGACAAGAAGGTGGGCACCGACCTCGCCGACGCCATCGGCGCCAGCGAGAACAACACGATCAAGATCTGCGACGTCCCCGCGACCGGCGTCCCCGTCCAGCGCGGGCACACCCTCGACGGCCTCGGCAAGTACTACCGCGAGACCATCACCGAGTCCGCCGCCGAGCCCGTCGACGTCGTCGCCGCCCTGCGCGAGGCGCGGGCCGACGTCCTCGTCTGCTACCTGCCCGTCGGGTCCGAGGACGCGGCGATGTTCTACGCCCAGTGCGCCATCGACGCCAAGGTCGCCTTCGTCAACGCGCTGCCCGTCTTCATCGCCGGCACCCCCGAGTGGGCGCAGAAGTTCACCGACGCGGGCGTGCCCATCGTCGGCGACGACATCAAGTCCCAGGTCGGCGCGACGATCACCCACCGGGTGCTCGCCAAGCTGCTGGAGGACCGCGGCATCAAGCTGGAGCGCACCTACCAGCTCAACGTCGGCGGCAACATGGACTTCAAGAACATGCTCGAGCGCGACCGCCTGGAGTCCAAGAAGATCTCCAAGACGCAGGCCGTCACGAGCAACGTCCACGCCGACTTCGGCACCCGCAACGTCCACATCGGCCCCAGCGACTACGTGCAGTGGCTCGACGACCGCAAGTGGGCCTACGTGCGCCTGGAGGGCAAGGCCTTCGGCGACGTCCCGCTCAACCTCGAGTACAAGCTGGAGGTCTGGGACTCCCCGAACTCCGCCGGCGTCATCATCGACGCCGTCCGCGCCGCCAAGATCGGCCTGGACCGCGGCATCGGCGGCCCGCTGCTGTCCCCGTCGGCGTACTTCATGAAGTCCCCGCCGCAGCAGCGCGACGACGAGGCCGGCCGCGCCGGCGTCGAGGCGTTCATCGCCGGGACCGTCGACCGCTGAACCCCGCCCCGCGCGGCCGAGGACGACGCAGGCCCCCACCGGATCCCGGTGGGGGCCTGCGCGCGTGCGGTCACCGCACGCACCTCACCCGGCGGGGGCGATCTCCGCCTGCGCCGACAGGGCCGGCGCCTGCTCGCCGCCGGCCACCGCCACCTCGCGCCAGGTGATCGACGCCGCGCGGGAGGTCGCCAGCAGGTCCGCCTCGGCGCGGGCCGCGGCGGCGACCACGGCCGCCGGGCCGGAGACCGTCGCCGCCGACAGCGGCGTCTTCTGCGAGACCTTCGCCTCGCTCTTGACCTTGCGCAGCACCGTCAGCACCTGACCGGCCGCGGCCAGGACGCCGCGGGCGCCCTCGTCCACGGGGCCGAGGTCCTCGACCGCGGGCCAGGACGCGCGGTGCACGGAGCCGTCCTGCCACCAGGACCAGACCTCCTCGGCCGCGTACGGCAGGAACGGCGCGAACAGCCGCAGCAGCGTGCGCAGCGCGATCGCCGCCGTCGCCCGCGCCGAGGCCGCCGGGCCCTCGCCCCGCACGCCGTAGGCGCGGTCCTTGACCAGCTCGACCCAGTCGTCGCAGAAGGTCCAGAAGAACCGCTCGGTCACGTCGAGCGCCGTGGCGTGGTCGTAGCGCTCGAACGCCTCGGTCGCCTGCCGCACGACGTCCGCCAGGTCGGCCAGCACGCTGGCGTCGACGGCCTCGGTGACCGCCGCCGGGTCGGCCGCGTCCCCGCGCTCGACCCCCAGGCCCAGGACGAACTTGGAGGCGTTGAGCAGCTTCATCGCCAGCCGGCGGCCGATCTTCATCTGCCCGGTGTCGAACGTCGCGTCGGTGCCCAGGCGCGAGGAGGCCGCCCAGTAGCGGACCGCGTCGGAGCCGTGCTCCTCCAGCAGCGCCAGCGGCGTGACGACGTTGCCCTTGGACTTCGACATCTTCTTGCGGTCGGGGTCGAGGATCCAGCCCGACAGCGCCGTGCGCGACCACGGCAGCCCGCCGAACTCCAGGTGCGCGCGCACCACCGTGGAGAACAGCCAGGTGCGGATGATGTCCTGCCCCTGCGGGCGCAGGTCCATCGGGTACACCCGCGAGAAGAGGTCCGGGTCGCGCTCCCAGCCGCTGACGAGCAGCGGGGTCAGCGACGACGTCGCCCAGGTGTCCATGACGTCCGGGTCGGCCGCGAAGCCGCCCGGCACCCCGCGCTGGTCCTCGCTGAAGCCGGGAGCGGGCTCGGCGGCCGGGTCGACCGGCAGCGACGCCTCGTCCGGGACGATCGGGTCGTCGTGGACGGGCTCCCCGTCGGCGTCGAGGCGGTACCAGACCGGGAAGGGCACCCCGAAGAAGCGCTGGCGGGAGATCAGCCAGTCGCCGTTGAGGCCGGAGACCCAGTGGTCGTAGCGGTGCTTCATGTGCTCGGGGTGCCAGGCCAGCTCGGCACCGCGCTCCAGCAGCGCCGAGCGCAGCTCGACGTCGCGCCCGCCGTTGCGCAGGTACCACTGCCGGGTCGAGACGATCTCGAGGGGGCGGTCGCCCTTCTCGTAGAACTTCACCGGGTGCGTGATCCGCTTCGGCTCCCCGACCATGTCGCCGGAGGCCTGCAGGGCCTCGACGACCGCCTTCTGCGCGCTGAAGACGGTGGCGCCGGCGATGGAGGCGTAGAGCTCCGCGCCCGGGCCGTCGGCCAGCCACTGGGGGGTCTCGCGCAGCAGCCGGCCGTCGCGGCCGATGACGGTGCGGTTGGGCAGCTGCAGCTCGCGCCACCAGGTGACGTCGGTGGTGTCGCCGAAGGTGCAGATCATCGCGATGCCGGACCCCTTCTCGGGGTCGGCCAGCGGGTGCGCCACGACGGGCACCTCGACGCCGAACAGCGGGGTGCGGACCGTCTGCCCGAACAGCGGCCGGTAGCGCTCGTCGTCGGGGTGGGCCACCAGGGCCACGCAGGCCGGCAGCAGCACCGGGCGGGTCGTCTCGATGAACACCGGCTCCCCGCCGGCGGTGGGCGTGAAGCCGATCCGGTGGTAGGCGCCCTCGGTCTCGCGGTCCTCCAGCTCGGCCTGCGCGACGGCCGTGCGGAACGTCGTGTCCCACAGCGTCGGCGCCTGCTGGGAGTAGGCCTCCCCGCGGGCGAGGTTGCGCAGGAAGGCCCGCTGCGCGGTGGCGCGCGAGGACTCCGAGATCGTCGAGTACGTGTGCGACCAGTCCACCGACAGGCCCAGGCGGCGCCACAGCGACTCGAAGACCTGCTCGTCCTCGGCGGTCAGCCGGTCGCACAGCTCCACGAAGGTGCGCCGCGAGACCTGCACGAAGTCCCGGTCGTTCTTGGGGGCCTTCTCCGGCGGAGTGAACGACGGGTCGTAGGGCAGCGAGGGGTCGCAGCGCACCCCGTAGTAGTTCTGCACCCGGCGCTCCGTCGGCAGGCCGTTGTCGTCCCAGCCCATCGGGTAGAAGACCGACTTGCCGCGCATGCGCTGGAAGCGGGCCACGACGTCGGTGTGGGTGTAGCTGAAGACGTGGCCGACGTGCAGGGAGCCCGACACCGTCGGCGGCGGGGTGTCGATGGAGTAGACGTCGGCGCGCTGCGCGCTGCGGTCGAAGGCGTACGTGCCGGCGTCCTGCCACGCGGGGGCCCAGCGCTCCTCCAGGCCGTCCACGGTCGGGCGGTCGGGTACCTCGACGCCGGCGGCGACGGTCGAGCGGGGCGGTGCGGGGGGAGTGGCGTCGGACATGGCGCCATCATCCCAGCCGCGCCGCCGCGCCCGTGCCCGTGCCCGCGCCGGTGCTCACACCCGCGCCCGCGCCTGTGCCGCTCCTCACGCCCGCGGGTGCGGCCCGCGCGCTGAAGGTCGCGGCCGCGGCGCCCGATGCACGGGTGTGGACTCCCTGCGCCGGCTGCCGCCCTGGCAGCTCTTCACCGCCTGCGGTGCGGTCGTCGCGGCCGTCTGCCTGCTCACGCCCGCCGGCCTGCTGCACGACGCCGTCTTCTCCTCCATCAGCCTGGCCGCGGCCGCCGCCACCGCCGCGGGCGCCCGCCTGCACCGCCCGCAGCGCGCCTCGGCCTGGTGGCTGCTGGCGGCGGGGCTGCTGGCCTGGGCGCTGGGCGACGTCGGCTACGCGGTCTGCTACGACTGGCTCGGCTGGGAGGCCTTCCCCAGCGTCCCCGACGTCTTCTACGTCCTCGCCTACCCGCTCATCGCCGCCGCGATGCTGCGCATGGCCCGCCAGGCGCGCCCCGGCTCCGACCGGGAGGGGGTCATCGACGCCTCGATCCTGGCCGTCGGCTTCGGCATGCTCTCGTGGACCTTCCTCGTGCGCCCGGCGCTGGCGGAGCTGCCCGAGGACCTGCTCGCCGGGCTGGTCGCGCTCGCGTACCCGGTCGGCGACGTCGTCGTCCTCGCCATGCTCGTGCGGGTCTCCGCCGCCGCCGGGCACGGCTCGCGCGCGTTCTGGCTGCTGTGCGGCGCGGCCACCTCGATGCTGCTGGCCGACGCGCTGTGGCAGTACGCCGACGCCTACCAGGACTTCGACGCCACCTGGATCGACGCGGTCTTCGCGCTCTCGTACGTGCTGTGGGGCGCGGCCGCGCTGCACCCCTCGATGCGCCGGCTCTCCGACCCCTCGCCCACCAGCCGCCACGAGTTCACCACTCTGCGCCTGGTGGTGCTGACGGCCGCCAGCCTGCTCGCCCCCGGCACCCTGGGTCTGCAGCTGGCGCTGGGCCAGCAGCCGCAGGGCTGGGCGGTGGTCATCAGCTCCTCCGTGCTCTTCCTGCTCGTGGTGGCCCGCATGTCCGCGCTGCTGCGCCGCCTGCGCGAGCAGACCGCCCTGCTCGGCGACCTCGCGCGCACCGACCCGCTCACGGGCCTGCTCAACCGCCGCAGCGCCGACTCCGCCCTGGAGCGCCTGCGCGAGCAGGCGCAGCGCGAGGGCACCCCGCTCGTCGTCGCGCTCATCGACCTCGACCGCTTCAAGGCCTTCAACGACAGCCGCGGCCACCCCGCCGGGGACCGGCTGCTCGTCGGCGCCGCCACGGCGTGGGTCGCGGCGCTGGAGGGGAGCGGGGTGCAGCTGGCCCGCTGGGGCGGGGAGGAGTTCCTCGCCGTGTCCGTCGGGCTGGGCACCGGGCGCGTCGAGGAGCTGCTGGCCGGGCTGCGCCGGGTCGTGCCCGAGGGGCAGACGTTCTCGGCGGGCGTGGCCCGCTGGGACGGGCGCGAGGAGAGCGGGCGCCTGGTGGCGCGCGCCGACGAGGCCCTCTACGCCGCCAAGGCCGCCGGGCGCGATCGCACCTGCACCGCCGGTGCGCCCGAGCACGCCGCCTGAGCCCGCCGCCCGAGCGGGTGGTCCGCTGCGCCCGCACCCGCCGCGTGTGGCAGGCTCGGGACGTCCGACCCCGACCGCACCGCCCGCGGTCTCGCAGCCGACGACGTCTGCAGGAGCGCCCGTGTCCCACCAGCCCACCTCGCTGCCCGGCTTCCTCCGCCGGCACGCCGCCGAGCGGCCCGAGGAGGCCGCCGTCCGCCTGGACGAGCACGTGCTCTCCTGGCGGGCGCTGGACGACGCCACCGCGCGCGTCGCCGCCCTCCTGCGCGGCGAGGGGGTGCGCCCCGGTGACCGCGTCGCCCTCGTGGCGCCGAACGTGCCGCTCTTCCCCGTGCTCTACCACGGCGTCCTGCGCGCCGGCGGCGTCGTCGTCCCCATGAACCCGCTGCTGCGCGGGCGCGAGGTGGCCCACCACTTCGCCGACTCCGGCGCCGTGCTCGCCCTCGTCTGGCACGCCGTCGCCGACGCCGCGCACGCCGGGGCCGTCGGCACCCCCACCCGCGTGCTCGTCGTCGAGCCCGAGGCCACCGCCGCCCTGCTGGCCGGGGTGGACCCCGACCCGCACGTGCACGAGCCCGCCCCCGACGACACCGCCGTCCTGCTCTACACCTCCGGCACCACCGGCTCGCCCAAGGGCGCCGAGCTGAGCCACCGCAACCTGCTCAGCAACGCGCTGACCAGCCAGCAGACCCTCCTCCGCCTCGGCGAGGGCGACACCATCCTCGGCGCGCTGCCGCTCTTCCACGCCTTCGGCCAGACCTGCGCCATGAACACCGCGCTCGTCGCCGGCCGCCAGCTGACGCTGCTGCCGCGCTTCAGCGCCGCCGCCGCGCTCGCGGTCGTCCAGCGCGACCGGGTCACCCACTTCGCCGGCGTGCCGACGATGTACGTGGCGATGCTCAACGAGCCCGACGCCGAGCGCTTCGACGTCTCCTCCTGGCGCTCGGCGTGCTCGGGCGGCGCCTCGCTGCCGGTGGAGGTGCTGCACGGCTTCGAGCGGCGCTTCGGCGTGCCGGTCCTGGAGGGCTACGGGCTCAGCGAGACCTCCCCGGTCGCCTCCTTCAACCACCCCGACGCCCCCCGCAAGGCCGGCACCATCGGCACCCCGGTGCGCGGCTGCGAGATGGACCTGCGCTCCGCCGACGGCTCACCGGTGCCCGAGGGGGAGGTCGGCGAGGTCGTCGTGCGCGGCGAGAACGTCATGAAGGGGTACTGGCGCGACGAGGCGGCCACGGCGGCCGCCTTCGTCGACGGCTGGTTCCGCACCGGCGACCTCGCCGTGCGCGACGGCGACGGCTACTACCGGATCGTCGACCGGGCCAAGGACATGATCGACCGCGGAGGCTACAACGTGTACCCCCGCGAGGTGGAGGAGGTGCTCTACGAGCACCCCGCGGTCGCCGAGGCCGCCGTCGTCGGCTTCCCCGACCCCCTCGTCGGCGAGGAGGTCGGCGCCGCCGTCGTCCTCAAGCCCGGTGCGCGCGCCACCGCCGAGGAGCTGCAGGCCCACGTCCGGCGGGCGCTGGCCGCCTACAAGTACCCGCGCCGGGTGTGGTTGTGCTCGGAGCTGCCCAAGGGCCCGACCGGGAAGATCCTCAAGCGCTCGATCGCCCCGCCGGCCGACCCCTCGTCCACCCCGTCCGGGCAGCAGGCCCAGGAAGCGCAGGAGACCGCATGACCAGCCCCACCGGAGTGGACTACTTCGACCTCGCCGCCGACCTCACCGACGACGAGCGCGCCGTGTGGGCGAAGGTGCGCGCCTTCGTGGACGCGGAGGTGCTGCCCGTCGCCGCCGGGTTCTGGGAGCGCGCCGAGATGCCCCTGGACCTGCTGAAGTCCTACGCGGCCCTGGACCTGGTCGGCGACGCGCTGGAGGGACCGGGCGTCCCGCGGCTGAGCCACACGGCGGCCGGCCTGGTGACGATGGAGCTCTCCCGCGGCGACGGCAGCTTCGCGACGATGCTCGGCGTCCAGGCCGGGCTGGCGATGCGCACCATCGCCTTCTTGGGCTCGCCGGAGCAGAAGGAGCGCTGGCTGCCGCCGATGGCGCGCCTGGAGGCGCTCGGCGCCTTCGCCCTCACCGAGCCCGAGCACGGCTCCGACGCCGTCGCGCTGGCGACGACGGCCCGCCGCGACGGCGACTCCTACGTCCTCGACGGCGCCAAGCGCTGGATCGGCTTCGGCACCGTCTGCGACGTGTGCGTGGTGTGGGCGCGCGGCGAGGACGGGCAGGTGCAGGGCTTCCTCGTCGAGCGCGGCACCCCCGGCTTCGAGGCCCGCGTCATCGAGGGCAAGGCCTCGCTGCGCGCGATCCACAACGCCGACATCACCCTCAGCGGCGTGCGGGTCCCCGCGGCGAACCGGCTGCCGGGGGCGAACAGCTTCCGCGACACCGGCCGCGTGCTCTCGGCCACCCGCGCCGGCATCGCCTGGGGAGCGCTGGGCCACGCCACCGCCGCCTACGAGACGGCCCTGGCCTACGCGCTGGAGCGCAGGCAGTTCGGCCAGCCGCTGGCCTCCTTCCAGCTCGTGCAGGACAAGCTCGTGCAGATGCTCGCGGAGGTCACCGCGATGCAGCTGTTCTGCGTGCGGGTCGGCCGGCTGGCCGACGCGGGCCGCCTCACCGACACCCAGGCCTCGCTGGCGAAGGTGAACGCCACCCGCAAGGCCCGCACCGTGACGGCGATGGCCCGCGACCTGCTGGGCGGCAACGGGATCCTGCTGGAGCACCGGGTCGCCCGGCACATGGCCGACGTGGAGGCGCTGCACACCTACGAGGGGACGGAGTCGATCCAGACCCTCATCGTCGGTCGCCACCTCACCGGCATCTCCTCGTTCACCTGAGACCCCGAGCAGCAGGAGGAACCGTGGCAGCAGCCTTCCCCGAGCGGCGCACCGCCGTGGTCACCGGCGCCGGTGCGCCGCGCGGCATCGGCCGCGTCGTCGCCCGCCGGCTGGCGCGCGAGGGCTGGGACCTCGCGCTGGTCGACGTCAGCGCCGACGGCGTCGCGCAGGCCGCCGACGAGCTGTCCGCGCAGCTGGCCGGCGAGCCGGCCGGCGGGCGCGCCGGCGGTACGGGCGTGCTCGGCGTCGCGGCCGACGTCACCTCGCCCGCGGCGGTCGCCGCCGCGTTCGAGCGCGTGGACGCCGAGCTGCCGCCCGTGGTGGCGCTGGTGAACCTGGCGGGGATCGCCTCCCCGACGCCGCTGCTGGAGATCACGCTGGAGGAGTGGGACCGCTGCTTCGCGGTCAACGCCACCGGCTCGCTGCTCATGCTGCAGGCCGCCGCCCGGCGGATGGCCGCGCTGGGGGTGGGGCGCGTCGTCAACACGTCCTCGATCACCGCCCTCGACGGCGGGGGGACGTTCTCCAAGACCGCCTACGCCGCCGCGAAGGCGGCCGTGCTGGGGCTGACCCGGGGGGCCGCGCGCGAGCTCGGGCCGCTGGGGATCACGGTGAACGCGGTGCTGCCCGGCCCGGTCGACACCGACATCATGGGCGGCCGGCTCACCGAGGAGCGCAAGGCGGCGATGGCGGCGGGCATCCCCGTCGGCCGGGTGGGCAGCCCCGAGGACGTCGCGGCGCTGGTGGCGTTCCTGGTCTCCGAGGACGCCGGTTTCGTCAACGGCGCCGACCACCAGGTCGACGGCGGCAAGCTCATCCACTGACCCGCCGTCCCTCCCGCGGTGATCTTCCACGGTGCACCGTGGAAGATCACCGCGGGAGGGGGAGCGGGAACCGCTCAGTCGGCGGGGTGGAAGCGGCGGCCGGTGACCCGCTCGGAGGCGCCGACGCGGTCCAGGTACGGCGTGATGCCGCCGGTGAACAGCGGGTGCCCGGTACCCAGGACCAGGCAGACGTCCACGTCCTGCGGCCCGGCCACGACGCCGTCGTCGAGGACGCGGCGCACCTCGTCGGCGAGCGCGTCCTGCACCCGGGCCAGCACCTCGGGGCCGCTCAGGGGCTGCGAGCCGGTGGTGAACAGGCCCTCGGCGGCGCCGGTCTCCTCCACGGGCCCCTTGCGCGTCACCAGGTCCGGGCCGCCCGCCGCCACCCAGCGGCGCAGGTTGTCCGAGACCCGGTAGCGTTCGGGGAAGGCCGCCGCGAGCGTCTCGTGCACGTGCAGCATGACCGCCGGGCCCACGAACGAGGCCAGCCGGAACGGCGTCATCGGCAGGCCCAGCTCGTCCAGGGAGCGCTCGACCTCCAGCAGCGGGGTGCCCGCGTCGAGGGCGCGCACCACCTCGTCGAACATGCGCGTGGAGATCCGGTTCACCACGAACGCCGGCGCGTCGCGCACCAGCACGCACGTCTTGCCCAGCGACCGGCCGACCGCGAACGCCGTCGCCAGCGCGGCGTCGTCGGTGGAGGGCGTCCGCACGACCTCCACCAGCGGCAGCACCGCGACGGGGTTGAAGAAGTGGAAGCCCACGAGCCGCTCGGGGTGCTGCAGCACCGAGGCCATCTCGGTGACCGGCAGCGAGCTGGTGTTGGTGGCCAGCACGGCGTCCGGGCGCACGAGGGGTTCCAGCTCGCGCAGCACGTCCTGCTTGACCGCCAGGTCCTCGAACACCGCCTCGACGACGAAGTCGGCGCCGCCCAGCGCCGCCTTGTCCACCGAGCCCGACACCGACGCCTTCAGCCGGTTGGCGGTGTCGGCGTCGATGCGGCCCTTGCCCAGCAGCTCCTCGACGCCGGAGCGCACGAAGTCCACGCCCTTGTCGACGCGGGCCTGGTCGACGTCGGTGAGGACGACGGGGACCTTCAGGCGGTGCAGGAACAGCAGCGCCAGCTGCGAGGCCATGAGCCCGGCGCCGACGACGCCGACGCAGGTCACCTTCCGGGCCAGTTCCGGCGCGGGCGCACCGGCCGGCGCCTTGGCGTAGCGCTGCACGAGGTCGAAGGCGTACAGCCCGGCGCGCAGCTCGCCGGAGACGAGCAGGTCGCCGAGGGCGGCCTCCTCGGCGGCGAAGTGCTCCTCGCGCCCGGCGGTGCGGGAGGCGGCGAGCAGGTCCAGCGTGCGGTACGGCGCTGGCGCCGCGCCGTGCACGCGGGCGTCGGCCACGGCCCGCCCCCGCGCGAGCGCCGCCGCCCACGTCGCCTCGTCGGCGGGGCCGGGGCGCTCGACGACGCTCTCGCCGGCCAGCACGGAGGCGGTCCAGCGCAGCGATTGCAGGAGGAAGTCGGCGGGCTCGAAGGCGGCGTCGGCGATGCCGAGCCGGGCGGCCTGCGGACCGGTGATCGTCTTGTTGCCGGCCAGCGCGTTCTCGATCGCCACCTGCACGGCGACGTCGGGACCGGCGATCCGCGGCAGCAGCCAGGTGCCGCCCCAGCCGGGCACGAGCCCCAGGTGCGCCTCCGGCAGGCCCAGGCCGCGCGCCGCCGTGGAGACGGTGCGGTAGGAGCAGTGCAGCGCCGTCTCCAGGCCGCCGCCGAGGGCCAGGCCGTTGACGTAGGCGAACGTCGGCACCGTCGTGGTGGCCAGGCGGCCGAGGACCGCGTGGCCGAGGGCCCCGGTGGCCGCGGCCTCCTCGGGCGAGGGGGTCCGTGCGACGGCCTTGAGGTCGGCGCCGGCGCAGAAGACGCCGTTCGCGCCGGTCACCCCGATCGCCACCAGCCCCTCGTCGAGCACGAGGCGCTCGGCCCGCTCGATCGCGGCGCCCAGCTCGGGCAGCGTCGCCGGGCCCAGCGTGAACGGCCGGCGGGGGTCGCCGGAGTCGAGCGTCAGCAGCGCCATGCGCCCGGCGGGGGCGCCGCCGGGGCCGGGCAGGTCGAGGGTGCGCACGTGCACGGGCATCAGCGCTCCCCCTCCCACGCGGTGTTCTCCCACACGACGGTGCCGCCCTGCCCCAGGCCCACGCACAGGGCG
Organism: Kineococcus vitellinus; assembly: GCF_009906315.1. Lineage (GTDB taxonomy): Bacteria > Actinomycetota > Actinomycetes > Actinomycetales > Kineococcaceae > Kineococcus > Kineococcus vitellinus. Next base: position 21,940 of record NZ_JAAALL010000019.1, read on the forward strand.
GTCACGCCGTAGCGGACCTCCGGGTGCTCGCTGAACTGGCGGGCCAGCTGGGTCATCAGCCGCACGCCGGAGGCGGCCAGCGGGTGGCCGATGGCGATGGCGCCGCCGTAGGGGTTGACGCGCTCGTCGTCGTCGGGGATGCCGAAGTGGTCCAGGAAGCTGAGCACCTGCACGGCGAACGCCTCGTTGAGCTCGAACAGGCCGATGTCGTCGACGCCCAGGCCCGCCTTGGCCAGCGCCTTCTCGGTGGAGGGGATCGGGCCCAGGCCCATGACCTCCGGCTGCACGCCGGCGTAGGCGAAGGAGACCAGGCGCATCCGCGGCGCCAGGCCGAGCTCCGCGGCGGTCTCCTCGGCGGTGAGCAGGCAGGCGGTCGCGCCGTCGGTGAGCGGGGAGGCGTTGCCGGCCGTGACCCGCCCGTGCGGGCGGAACGGGGTGCGCAGGCCCGCCAGGGCCTCCACGGTGGTCTCCGGGCGGGCCAGCTCGTCGGCGCTCGCCAGGCCCCAGCCCTGCGCGGAGCCGGCGACGGCGACGGGCACGAGGTCGGCGCCGACCTGGCCGTTGGCCACCGCCTTGGCGAACTTCTGCTGGCTGGCCGCGGCGTAGGCGTCCGCGCGCTGCCTGGTCAGCTGCGGGAAGCGGTCGTGCAGCGCCTCGGCGGTCTTGCCCATGTCGAGGGCGTCGGGGGAGACGATGCGCTCGGTGAGGAAGCGGGGGTTGGGGTCCATCCCGGCCCCCAGCGGGTGGTGGCCCATGTGCTCGACCCCGCCGGCGAGGGCGACGTCGAGCGCGCCGACGGCGATGGAGGCGGCGGTCGTGGTGACGGCGGTCATGGCGCCGGCGCACCAGCGGTCGATCGCGTAGCCGGGGGTGGTGACCGGCAGCCCGGCCAGCAGCGCGGTGCTGCGGCCCAGCACCAGGCCCTGGTCGCCGCTCTGGGTGGCGGCCGCGATCGCGACCTCCTCCACGCGCTCGGGCGGCAGGGCGGGGTTGCGGCGCAGGAGCTCGCGCAGGCACGCGACGACGAGGTCGTCGGCACGGGTCTCGGCGTACAGGCCGTCGGGCCGGGCCTTGCCGAACGGCGTGCGCACGCCGTCGGCGAAGACGACGCTCCGCCCGGGCTGCGGGGTGTGGACCACAGGACCTCCTCGTCGCTGGTGCTGGCGGGTCCCACCGTACGCGCCGGGGCCGGTTAGCGGTACCGGCGGTCACAGGTACTCGGGGCGCGCCGCCCCCCGTCACCCTGTCGGCTGCGCAGGGGGGTGCTGTGCCTGCGCTGTCGGAGTGAAGTGCAGCGCGCAACCACTTGCCGGCCGTCTCCGGGCCCTCACTCTGAGTCCGCGGCAGTCGCCCGGGCCTCGCCCGGACGGAGCAACCGGTCACGGTTCGCAGCAGCCGCCCCTCATCCCGCACCGCGAGCACGTCCCCGGAGGCTGTGCATGACCTGGCTGGCAACCCTGTTCGGCGGCGAGTCCTGGCACGACGTCGCCCCCATCGGCATCGCGGGGATCGTCGTGTGGGGCCTGTGGCTCTACCGGGCGATCAGCTCCCGGCTGTGCCACCCCATCGTCAACGACCACCGCGAGAGCACCTCGGTCGTCGTCCCCTCCTTCCGCGAGGACCCGCAGATCCTGCAGGACTGCGTGCGCAACTGGCTGTCCCACGACCCCGACGAGCTCATCGTCGTCGTCGACGTCGACGACGAGGAGTGCCAGCGCAAGCTGGCCGAGGTCGACGACGCCCGGCTGCAGGTCATCGTCTACCGGCACCAGGGCAAGCGCTCCGCGCTCGGCGTCGGCATCCGCGCCGCCCGCTTCGACCTCGTGGTCCTCTCCGACTCCGACACCATGTGGACCGACGGCCTGCTGCGCAACGTGCAGATGCCCTTCGCGGACCCGATGGTCGGCGCCGTCAGCACCCAGCAGAACGTCTACCAGCGCGAGACGAGCGTCTGGCGGCGCATCGCCGACTGGATGGTCAACCTGCGCTACTACGACTACGCGCCGGCGATGGGCCGCAAGGGCGGGGTCATCTGCGTCTCCGGGCGCACGGCCGCCTACCGGCGCTCGGTCGTCCTGCCGCTCGTGCCGAACCTCGAGCACGAGTTCTTCCTCGGCCGCCGCTGCATCGCCGGCGACGACGGCAGGCTCACCTGGCTCGTGCTCGCCGCCGGTTTCAAGACCGTCCACCAGCGCTCCGCCAAGGCCATCTCGATGTTCCCGTCCTCCTTCCGCGCGTTCGTCAAGCAGCGCGTGCGCTGGAGCCGCAACTCGGCCCGCACCTACCTGACGGCCCTGTGGAAGGGTTGGCTGTGGCAGGTCCCCTTCGTCTCCAAGGTGACCGTCCTGCAGATCCTGCTCACGCCGGTGACGATGGCGCTCACCCTGGGGTACCTGCTGTTCAGCCGGCTGGAGCTCACCCCGCAGGGCATCGCGCTGGCCGCCGCGTGGCTGCTCGTCGGCCGCGGCATCCGCTCCTACTCGCACCTGCGCCGCCACCCCGCGGAGATCTTCCTGCTGCCGCTGTACGCGCTGGTCGTCATCTTCATCGCCCTACCGATCAAGACCTACGCGATCATCACCATGAACAAGCAGGGCTGGCTGACCCGCAGCGCGGACAGCGCCACCGCCGAGGGGCAGTCCTCCGCGACGCTGACCGGGACCCCGCTGCGCACCTCGGTGCCGGCGACCGTCCCCGCGCAGACCGTTCCCGCGCAGACCGTTCCCGCGCAGACCGTCCCCGCGCAGACCGTCCCCGCGCCCACCGCCGACGGCCTGGGTGCCGTCGCCAACGCCCTGAAGGGGGTCTGACCGTGACCGCTCCTGCTTCGAGGTCCCGGCGCCGTGCGCTCACCGCGCTCGCCGGGCTGAGCACGTCCGCCGTGCTGGGGCTCGCCGGCGCCGGCGCGGCCGGCGCCCAGGCCCCCGACGTCCCCGCGCTGACCGACGAGCAGTCGCAGCACGTGGCTGCCCTGGTGGCCGCCGAGGACCGGCGGATCACCGAGATCCGCACGGTCACCTCGCTGGCCCGGTGGCAGGGCGCCTCCTGGCAGGCGCCGTACCGGCTCAGCTCGGGCAGCGGGTACACGCTCGTGCTCACCAAGCGCGACACCGCGTACACCGTCTCCGACCTGCTCGAGCTGGCCCCGCAGACCTTCCTGCGGATGTCCGACGGCTCGTACCTTCTCACCGAGAACATCGCGGTGGCCTCCGGTGCCGAGCTGCAGCTCAGCGGCCCCGGCGGTCTGCACCTGCGACTGGCCAGCAGCCCCGAGGGCTTCGCGTCCATCGTCGGCATGGGCGGCGAGCTGCGCTTCGAGGGCGAGGAGGGGGCTCCCGTCGTCGTCGACGCCTGGAACCCGCAGGCCGGCGAGGTGGACACCGCGACCGCCGACGGCCGTGCCTACGTCCGCGTCATCGGCGGGCAGTTCGAGGCCTCCTACGCCACGTTCTCCGACCTCGGCTTCTGGAGCGGGCGGACCGGCGGGGTGTCCCTCACCGGCACGGACCGCCCGAACACCGGCGCCATCACCTCCGGGGACTCCTCCGCGCAGGACGCCGCCCCCAACGTCCTCGACGGTGCCAGCGTCCAACCGGCCGGCCCGCTGGAGCCGGGCCAGAGCGTGCCGAACCTGGACTACCACGTCCCGGCCTTCGACTACGTCTCCAGCCGCGTCACGCAGACCACCTTCGAGCGCAACGCGTACGGCCTGTTCGTCACCGGCGCCGACGGCGTCCAGGTGAGCGACAGCACCGTCCGCGACAGCCTCATCGCCGGCATCGTCCTGCACCGCTACGTCAGCAACGGCATCGTGGAGACGACGACCACCGCGGACAACGCCGGCCACGGCCTCAGCATCGACCGCGCCACCACCGGCATCACGGTGCAGTCCGTCACCGCTCGCGGCAACGCCGGCGACGGCGTGCGCGTCAACGGCAGCCCGCTCGCCGACGGCCCCAGCGCCACCGGAGCCAGCACGGCCAGCTACGGCGGCAACTCCGTCACCGACAGCACCGTCACCGGCAACGGCCACTACGGCATCGAGGTGGTCGGTGGCCGGAACCTGTCGGTGGCGAACAACACGGTGTCCGGCGGGACGATGGGGATCGTCGTCCGGGAGGAGGCCGACGACGTGTCGGTCACCGGCAACCGGGTCACCGGCAGCACGCGCCACGGCATCGCCCTGCTCGACGGCGTGCAGGCGTCCACCGTCACCGGCAACGTCGTCGGCGGAGCGGCCACGGGCATCTACCTGCGCGACGCCGTCGCCGCCGTCCGGGGCAACACGGTGGAGGACGCGCGCAGCCACGGCATCTCGCTGGTCGGCGCCGTCGGCGGCGCGGAGGTGCGCCTGAACGCGCTCAGCGGCCGGGGCGCGAGCGCGCTCGACAGCATGCGCTCCACCGGGGAGTTCACCTCGGCCCAGAACGTGGACCAGGGCTGGGACGACACCAGTCCGTGGTGGTTCTGGTTCCGCAAGCTGCTGCAGCCCATGACGGCGCTCTGGGTCCTGCTGCTCGGCCTGCTCGCCGTGACGGCCGTGCGGGGCGTCGGCCGCGAGCGGTCGATCGTGCACCCCTACGCCCACCAGATGGCCCACCAAGGAGGTGTCGCCGTCCCCGCGCCGGGTGAGCCGGCGCGCATCATCGACGTGCGCGACCAGACGGTCGCGACGGGCACCCGGTGAGGAGGACCGTGCGCGAGGACACCGCCCCCGGCGGCGCGGGAGCGCGCCGCCCCACCTTCCGCCACGGGCTGACCGCCGGGCTGTCGGTCGCCGGTCTGGTCGCGCTGTGCTCGGCCGGCGCGTGGGTGCTGGTGCCGCGCGACGCGCCCGCCGCGCGGACGGCCGCAGGCGTCGCGCCCACCCCTGCGGCGACCGCCGGTGCCGCCACCCCCGCACCGACGGTCGTGGCCGGACCGGCCGCCGACGCCGGTGAGGAGGCGGCCGGCGAGGGCGCGGCCGATGAGGAGGCGGCCGGCGAGGGCGCAGCCGGCGAGGACGATGTGGAGGCTGCCACCGGTGCGGCCGCAGCCGGTGCCGCCTCGCCGACGGCCGAGGGCCTGCCCGTCCCCGAGCTCGTGACCTGCCCCGCGCCCACCGCTCGGGTCACCTCCGCGGCCGAGCTGTCCGAGGCCCTGCAGGACGCTCGCCCCGGCGACGTCGTCCACCTCGCCGACGGCACCTACGAGGGCAACTTCGCCGCCACGGCCTCCGGCACCGCCGACGACCCGGTGTGGCTGTGCGGCGGCCGCGGCGCCGTCTTGGACGCCGGCGGCCCCAAGGAGGGCTACGGCTTCCACCTGGACGGCGCCTCCCACTGGCGCCTCGTCGGGTTCACCGTCCGCAACGCGCAGAAGGGGGTCGTCGCCGACGGCAGCACCGGCAGCGTCCTGCAGGACCTCCTCGTGGAGCGCATCGGCGACGAGGCGATCCACCTGCGCTCGCACAGCACCCGCAACTCCGTGCTGCGCAACACCGTCCGCGACACGGGGCTGCGTCGGGAGAAGTTCGGCGAGGGCGTGTACGTGGGCTCGGCGCAGAGCAACTGGGAGAAGTACGGCGCCGGCGGTCCGGATCGGAGCGACGGGAACGTCGTCGCCTGGAACGACATCGCGCGCACCACCTCCGAATCCGTCGACGTCAAGGAGGGCACCACCGGCGGCCTGCTGCTGGAGAACGTCTTCGACGGCACCGGCATGGTCGAGTCCGACTCCTGGGTCGACGTCAAGGGCAACGGGTGGACCGTGCGCGGCAACACCGGGCGCAACACCCCCGACCAGGGCTTCCAGACCCACCGCATCCTCGACGGCTGGGGCGCCGGCAACACCTTCGACGACAACGTCCTCGACGTCCCCGACGGGGCGGTGGCGATCTACGTGCACGACCCGGACGTCACCGGCAACGTCATCACCTGCTCCAACCGAGACAGCGGCGGGCACCCCGTCACCAGCACCGTCCCCTGCTCCGGCGGGAGCTCGCGGCCGTGACCCTCGACCCTTCGCC
>NZ_JAAALL010000001.1 GCF_009906315.1 Kineococcus vitellinus
CTACCCCGGTCCCGACGCCCACCACGCCGCCCACCACCGCGCCCACCGGCTCCCTCACGAGCACGCCCACGCCCACGTCCACGCCCACGTCCACGCCGTCCACGAGCGCACCCGCCCCGTGCCCCCCGCGGGGCAACGGCAACGGCAACGGGGGCGTCGGCAACGGCAACGGCAACGGCAACGACCACTGCTGACCCCCCGGCGCGGCACGTCCTCGGGCGACCGCAGCTGGTAGTGCCACTACCAGCACCGGCGCCGTCTTCCCCGCGCGCCGGTCGTCGCCGACAGTGCTCCCGTGCCTCCCCTCAGGTCTCGGACCGTCACGCACGGCCGCAACATGGCCGGCGCCCGCGCGCTGCTGCGCGCCGCCGGTGTGGCGCGCGAGGACTTCGGCAAGCCGATCGTCGCCGTCGCCAACAGCTTCACCGAGTTCGTCCCCGGCCACACCCACCTGCAGCCGGTGGGCCGCATCGTCTCCGCGGCGGTCCAGGCCGCCGGCGGCATCGCGCGCGAGTTCAACACCATCGCGGTCGACGACGGCATCGCGATGGGCCACGACGGGATGCTGTACTCGCTGCCCTCGCGCGACCTCATCGCCGACTCCGTGGAGTACATGGTCGAGGCGCACCGCGCCGACGCCCTGGTCTGCATCAGCAACTGCGACAAGATCACCCCGGGGATGCTCATGGCCGCGCTGCGGCTGGACATCCCCACCGTGTTCGTCTCCGGCGGCCCGATGGAGGGCGGGCGGACCGTCCTCGTCGACGGCACCGTGCGCAGCCGGCTGAACCTCGTCTCCGCGATCGCCGACGCCGTGGCCGACGACGTCTCCGACGAGGACATCGCCCGCATCGAGGAGGCCGCCTGCCCCACCTGCGGCTCGTGCTCGGGCATGTTCACCGCGAACTCGATGAACTGCCTCACCGAGGCGCTCGGCCTGGCGCTGCCCGGCAACGGTTCCGTCCTGGCCACCCACACCGCGCGCCGCGCCCTCTACGAGGACGCCGGGCGCACCGTCGTGCAGATCGCGCAGCGCTGGTACGAGCAGGACGACGCGAGCGTGCTGCCGCGCAACGTCGCCTCCCGCGCCGCGTTCGACAACGCCATGTCGCTGGACATCGCGATGGGCGGGTCCACCAACACGATCCTGCACCTGCTGGCCGCCGCGCAGGAGGCGGGGCTGGACTACACGCTGCACGACGTCGAGCAGCGCTCGCGGCAGGTGCCGTGCCTGACGAAGGTCGCCCCCAACGGCACGTACCTCATGGAGGACGTGCACCGCGCCGGCGGGATCCCCGCGATCCTCGGCGAGCTGGACCGCGCGGGCCTGCTCGACCACGACGTCAGCACCGTGCACTCCGCCTCGATGGCCGAGTGGCTGAAGACGTGGGACGTGCGGGGCGGTTCGCCCTCCCCCGAGGCCGTCGAGCTGTTCCACGCCGCCCCCGGCTGCGTGCGATCGGCGACGGCGTTCTCGCAGTCCGAGCGCTGGGAGTCCCTGGACACCGATGCCGCGGGCGGCTGCATCCGCGACGTCGGGCACGCCCACTCCACCGACGGCGGCCTGGCCGTGCTGCGCGGGAACCTCTCCCCCGACGGCGCGGTGGTCAAGACCGCCGGCGTCGACGAGTCGATCTGGACGTTCTCCGGCCCGGCCGTGGTGGTGGAGTCCCAGGAGGACGCCGTCGAGGCGATCCTCACCGGGCGCATCAGCGCCGGCGACGTGGTGGTCATCCGCTACGAGGGCCCGCGCGGCGGCCCGGGCATGCAGGAGATGCTCTACCCGACCTCCTACCTCAAGGGCCGCGGGCTGGGGAAGGTGTGCGCGCTGGTCACCGACGGGCGCTTCTCCGGGGGCACCTCGGGGCTGTCCATCGGGCACGTCTCCCCCGAGGCGGCCGCCGGCGGCACCATCGCGCTCGTCGAGGACGGCGACACCGTCGTCGTCGACATCCCGAACCGCGTGCTGCGCCTGGACGTGCCGCCGGAGGAGCTGCAGCGCCGGCGCGCCGCCCTCGAGGCCGGCCGCGGCTACCGGCCGGCCGCACCGCGCCCGCGCAGGGTGTCCACGGCGCTGCAGGCCTACGCGGCCCTGGCGCTGTCGGCCGACAAGGGCGCCGTGCGCGACGTCGGCCGCTTCAGCGGCGGGTGAGGCGTCCCGTCAGGTGCACCCTGGAACCGTCGCGGCTGCGCACCGCGGTCTCCCAGCCGCCGGGGACCTGCCGCGCGACGTGCCGCACGGTCGAGGGCAGCAGCAGCGGCGCGCCGAACGCGACCTCGAAGCGGGCCGCGGCCGGGGCCGGGCCGCCGAGGGCGGCCAGGCTGCGCGAGGCGGTCCAGACCCCGTGCGCCAGCGCTCGGCGGAAACCCAGCAGCCGGGCGGTGGGCCGGGACAGGTGGATGGGGTTGACGTCGCCGCTGAGCGCCGCGTACTCACGGCCGGTGTCGGCGGGCACCCGCCACAGCGTCCCCTCGCCCTCGGGCGCCGGCAGCCGCTCCTCGGCCACGGGCGTCCCCGGCATCCGCACCCCGCGCGCCAGGTAGCGGCTGCGCCCGGACCAGACGACCTGCGCGGTGCCGGCCCGGCTGACCTCGGTCAGCAGCTCGACGGTCGCGCCGCGCTGGTGCGCGCGCATGCCGACCGCCCGCACGAACACGTCGAGGGGGGCGTCGACCGGCAGCGGCGCGGACTGCTCGAAGCTCTGGCGCACGTGCACCAGGCCCAGCAGCCGGAAGGGGAACGGCTCGCGCACGAGCAGGTCCACCTGCAACCCGAAACCCAGCAGGTGCGGCACCGGCAGCGGCAGCACGTCGCGCACGGGGAACCCGGTGGCCCGGCAGAACGCCGCCACCCGCTCGACGTCGGCGCGCACGCCCTGCGCGCGCACGGTCGTGCGGGGGAAGTCGACGGCGCGCCGCGGGCGGCGCAGCAGCGAGCGCGCGTACAGCGGCGCCAGCGGCGGCGGGCCGTCGACCGTGCGCACGCCGGCGGCCTGCGAGGAGGCGGGGCCGGTGCCCGCGCGGCCCGTGGAGCGGCCCATCACGCCCCCAGCACGCTCTGGCCGCAGACCCGCAGCACCTGGCCGTCGATCCCGGCCGCGTCCGGCTGGGCGAGCCAGGCGACGGCCTCGGCGACGTCGACCGGCAGCCCGCCCTGCAGCAGGCTGGAGGCGCGCCGGCCCACCTCGCGCGGCACGGGCGGCATCGCGGCCGTCATCGGCGTCTCGACGAACCCGGGGGCGACCGCGTTGACGGCCATCCCGCGCTCGGCCAGCGGGGCGGCCAGCGCCTCGACCATCCCCACCAGCCCCGCCTTGCTCGTGGCGTAGTTCGTCTGGCCCTTGGCCCCGGCCACGCCGTTGATGGAGGACAGGCACACCAGGCGCGCCCCGGGCGCCAGCGCGCCGGTGCGCTCCAGCAGCCCGGCGGTCAGCCGCAGCGGAGCCAGCAGGTTCACGCCCAGGACGGCGTCCCAGGCGGCCGCGTCGAGCTTCACGAACGAGCGGTCGCGGGTGACGCCGGCGTTGTGGACGACGACGTCGGCGCCGTCGAAGCGGACGGCGAGGTGGTCGGCGAGGCGGGCCGGGGCGTCGTCGGCCGTGACGTCCAGGTGCAGCGTCGAGCCGTGGACGCGGTTGGCGACGGCGGCCAGGCGCTCCCCGGCGGCGGCCACGTCGACGCAGACGACGTGGTGGCCCGAGCGGGCCAGGACCTCCGCGCACGCCGCGCCGATCCCCTGCGCCGCACCGGTGACGACGGCCACGCGCCGCTCGCGCGCGGGCACGGGGACCCCCGGGCCGACGACGAGCGGCTGGCCGTCGACGAACGCCGAGCGCGCCGAGCAGAGGAACTCCAGCGCCGAGCGCAGCGCGGTGCCCGCGCCGGTGGCCACGCGCAGCAGGTTCACGGTCGTCCCGCCGCGGGCCTCCTTGCCCAGGGAGCGGGCGAAGCCCTCCAGCCCGCGCTGGACGGCCCGCGCCTCGGGGTCGGGGAACTCCTGCGGCAGGCCGGTCAGCAGGACGACGCGCCCCGAGGGCGCCGTCCGCGCGAACGCCGGGGCCAGCTGCTCGCGCAGCGCCGCCAGCTCGGCGACCCGGCGCACGCCGGTGGCCTCGACGACGACCGCGCCGAGGCGGTCCTCGCCGGCGGCCGCGAGGTCGTCCAGGACCCGCGCACCGGCCTCGCGCAGCCAGCCGGCGACCTGCGCGGAGCGCGTCGCCCCGGCGAGCTCGACGACGAGCGCGGGACCGGTCAGCAGCTCCTGGCCGGGTTCGAAGCGGCGCAGCCGCGGCGGCCGGGGCAGCCCGGCGCGCGCGGCCAGCAGCGCTCCCGGCCCGGAGCGCACGAACGCGCCGTAGGGGTCCTGCCCCAGCGGGTTCGGAACCTTCGGCAGGTTCGGCATCACGCCTCCACCAGGGCCGCGATGCCCTGGCCGCCGGCGGCGCAGATCGAGATCAGCGCCCGGCCGCCGCCGCGCTCGGCGAGCAGCTTGGCCGTCGTGGCGAGGATGCGGGCGCCGGTCGCGGCGAACGGGTGGCCGGTCGCCAGCGAGGAGCCGACGGGGTTCAGCCGGGCGCGGTCGACGCTGCCCAGCGGCTTCTCCAGCCCGAGCCGGTCGCGGCAGAATTCCTCGTCCTCCCAGGCGGCGAGGGTGGCGAGCACGGTGGAGGCGAACGCCTCGTGGACCTCGACCACGTCGAGGTCGTCGAGCGTGAGCCCGTTGCGCTGCAGCAACCGCGGTACCGCCCACACGGGCGCGGTGAGCAGGCCCTCGCCGTGGACGTGGTCGACGGCCGCGGTCTCGGCGTCCACGAGGTGGGCGAGCACCGGCAGCCGGTGCTGCGCGGCCCACTCGTCGCTGGCCAGCAGGACGACCGCGGCGCCGTCGGTGAGCGGGGTGGAGTTCCCGGCGGTCATCGTCGCAGGCTGCTCGAGGTCGCGGCCGAACACCGGCGGCAGCGCCGCGAGCTTCTCCAGCGAGGTGTCCGGGCGCAGCAGGTCGTCGCGGCGCACCCCGAGGTAGGGGGTGAGCAGGTCGTCGAGGAAACCGCGCTCGTAGGCCGCGGCGAGGTTGCGGTGGCTGGCCAGCGCCAGCTCGTCCTGCGCCTGGCGGGAGACCTCCCACGCCGCCGCCGTGCGGGCCGCGTGCTCGCCCATCGACAGCCCCGTGCGGGGCTCGGCGTTGCGCGGCGGCACCGGCCGCAGCTGGCCGGGGCGCAGGCGCGAGAGCGCCGCGAGCCGGGCCGCGGGGGTGCGGGCGCGGCTCAGGTCCAGCAGCACCCGGCGCAGGCGGTCGTCGAGGGCGATGGGCGCGTCGCTGGCCGAGTCCGCGCCGCCGGCGATCCCGGACTCCACCTGCCCCAGGGCGATCTTGTTGGCGAGCAGGACGGCGGTCTCCAGACCCGTCGCGCACGCCTGCTGCACGTCGTAGGCGGGGGTCGCGGCGTCCAGGGCGGTGGACAGCACCGCCTCGCGGGTGAGGTTCAGGTCGCGGCTGTGCTTGAGGACGGCGCCGGCGACGACCTCGCCGAGGCGTTCCCCGGCCAGCCCGCAGCGGGCGACCAGGCCGTCGAGCGCGGCGACGAGCAGGTCCTGCGCGGACACCTGCGCGTAGCGGCGCCCGGCCCGGACGAAGGGGGTGCGGTTGCCGGCGACGATCGCGGCGCGTCTGGTCACGGGACCTCCTCGGACGACGTTGACCTGCTCAGGAGCTGCTCGGAAGCTACCAGGTACTCGGGGTACCGGATACCCGTCGTGCGGGGTACCGTCGAGACGTGGACACCGTCACGGAGGACGGCCGGCGGACCCGGTGGGCCGAGCACCGCCGCCGCCGGCGCGAGGAGCTCGTGACGGCTGCCCTGCGCGCGATCACCACCCACGGCGCGGGGATCGGCATGGACGACCTCGCCGCCGCCGCCGGGACGAGCAAGACCGTGCTCTACCGGCACTTCGCCGACAAGGAGGACCTCTACCTCGCCGTCGCCGACCGGGTGAACTCGACGATCGTGCGGGAGCTGCGCGCGGCCGTCGCGGCGGCCGACGGCCCGCGCGACGCGCTCGCCGCGATCACCTCCGCCTACGTGCACCTCGTGGAGGCCGACCCGGAGGTCTACCGGTTCGTCGTCTCCCACCCGTTCCTGGAACGCCCGCTGACCACCGACCCGGTGCAGCGCATCTCCGGCGCCATCGCCGACGAGGCCGCCCGCACCATCACGGTGCACCTGCGCCTGGCCGGCGCGCGCGACACCTCCGCCGACGCGCTCGCCCACGGGCTCATCGCCCTCATCCGCACCGCCGCCGACCGGTGGACCACGAGCCCGGACCCGGTCCCGGCCGCCACCCTCGTCGACGACCTGATCCAGCTGGCCTGGGGCGGCCTGGACGCCGTGCTCGCCCCCGCTCCCGAGGAGGTCCCGTGACCACGACCACCGAACGCCCCGCCGCCGAGCGGGCCCCGGCCCCGGCGAGCGCCCCCGTCGACCGCGAGGCGCTGCGCGCGCTGGTGGACGGCCGCTTCCGCGCCGAGCGCGAGCAGGCCCGCCGCGACTTCCCCGCCGACCTGTTCGGGGTCACCGACCACCTGAGCACCCGCGAGCACCGCGACCTCACCCGGCGGCGGCTGCGCACCCTCGCCGAGCTCGGCGGGCACGAGCTCGGGTACTCCTCGCGCTGGGGCGGGGGCGACTCCCCCGGCGGGCAGGTCTCGCAGTTCGAGATGCTCGGGTTCGGCGACGCCTCGCTGATGATCAAGTCCGGCGTGCAGTGGGGGCTGTTCGGCGGCGCCGTGCAGGCCCTGGGCACCGAGCGCCACCACGCGGACCTGCTGCCGCGCCTGCTGCGCCTGGAGCTCGTCGGCTGCTTCGCGATGACCGAGACCGGCCACGGCTCCGACGTCGCCTCGATCGGCACCACCGCCGTCTACGACGCGGCGGCGCAGGAGTTCGTCATCACGACCCCGGACCCCTCCTGCCGCAAGGACTACGTCGGCGGCGCGGCCGAGGACGCCGACGTCGCCGTCGTCTTCGCCCAGCTCCTCACCGGCGGCGAGCACCGCGGCGTGCACGCCTTCGTCGTCCCGCTGCGCGTCGACGGCGAGGACGCCCCCGGCGTCCGGCGCGGCGACGACGGGCGCAAGATGGGCCTCAACGGCATCGACAACGGGCGGCTCTCCTTCGAGGGCGTGCGGGTCCCGCGCACCGCGCTGCTGAACCGCTACGCCGACGTCGCCGAGGACGGCACGTACTCCAGCCCCGTGGCCAGCGCGAACTCCCGGTTCTTCACGATGCTCGGCGCGCTCGTCAAGGGCCGGGTCAGCGTCTCCGGCGGCGCCCTCTCGCAGACCAAGACCGCCCTGGAGATCGCCCTGCGCTACGCGCAGCGGCGCACCCAGTTCCAGCGCCCCGGCGGCGACGGCGAGGTCGTCCTGCTCGACTACCTGGCCCACCAGCGCCGGCTGCTCGTGCCGCTGGCGACGACCTACGCGCTGAGCTTCGCCCAGGACGACCTGCTCGGGGAGATGGACGAGCTGCTGAAGGTGCAGCTGGCCGGCGAGGAGGCCGACCCCACCCGCCAGCGCGCCTTCGAGGCGCACGCGGCCGGCATGAAGGTCGCCTCCACCTGGCACGCCACCCGCACCATCCAGACCTGCCGCGAGGCGTGCGGCGGCAACGGCTACCTCTCGGAGTCCCGGCTGCCCCAGCTGAAGGCCGACACCGATGTCTTCACCACCTTCGAGGGCGACAACACCGTCCTGCTGCAGCTGGTCGCCAAGAGCCTGCTGACCTCCTACGCGCAGCAGTTCTCCGACCTGGACACCCTCGGCATGGCCAGGTTCGCCACCCGCGACTTCGTCTCCACCTACGCCGGCCGCAGCCCCGCCCGCTCGCTGGTGGCCGACGTCGTCGAGGCCGGTCGAGTGCCCGAGGACCTGCACGACCGCGCCTGGCAGCTGCGGATGCTCGCCGACCGCGAGCGCCACGTCGTGGAGTCGCTGGCCAAGCGGATGCGCAAGGCGCGCTCGCGCCCCGAGGGCGAGCGGTTCGAGGCCGTCGACGACCTGCAGGACCACCTGCTGCTGGCCGGCCGCGTGCACGTGGACCGCGTCGTGGCCGAGGCGTTCGCCGCGGCCATCGCCCGCTGCGACGACCCGGCGATCGCCGCGCTGCTCTCCGACGTCTGCGACCTGCACCTGCTGGCGCTGCTGGAGGCGGACAAGGGCTGGTACCTGCAGCACCGCCGGATGACGACGCTGCGCGCCAAGGCCATCACCTCGGCGGTCAACGCGCTGTGCCGCCGGCTGCGCCCGCGCACCGACGACCTGCTCGCGGGTTTCGGCATCCCGCGCGAGTGGCTGGCCTCCACGCTCGTCGGCTGACCGGGGCACGACCGGAGCGCCCTGCACCCGGTCGGGGGAACGCGGCCGGGGAAGGCGGCGAAGGCGCTCCGCGGCGCCGGCGCCCGTGCCACGCTCGGAGGGTCCTGCGCACCGCAGGGGTCCACCGAGGTCGCCGGGGGTGCACGCCGTGGTCAGCCCGGCCGCGTCGCCGCCCCGCCGTCCCCGTGCGCTGGCGACGGCGTTCCTGGCGGGGCTGGCGCTGATCTGGGTGTGGGTGCTGCTGACCTCCACGGGCAGCACGGACCGGGCCGTCCTCGTCACCGAGGTCGCCGGCGCCGCGGCCCTGGCCCTGGCCGCCGTCCACGCCCCCACCCCGCAGGGCCGCCGGGTCGTCGGGCTCGTCGGCGGCTGGGCCGCGCTCAGCGCGCTCGGCGACTCCTGGTGGTTGCTGACCGCCGGCTCCCCCGCGGTCAGCTACGCCCGGGGGCAGTACGAGCCGACCTCCACGGTGGTGGTGTTCCTGCTGCGCTACGCGGCGCTCGCGGTGGCCCTCGCCCTCGCCGTGCCGCACCGCACGGGCGCGCCCCGCGGGGCGTGGTCCGCGCTCGGCGACGCGCTGGCACCGCTGCAGGTGGCGGGCGGCGCGGCCGCGCTGGTGGCGCTGACCACGCCGCTGGGCGACCTCCTCGACGACGGGCACCCGTACTCCCTGTTCTTCGCCTGCGACCTGCTCGTGGCGGCCGGCGCCGCCAGCCTGGTGCTGCGCCGCGCGCTCGCCGTCCGCCGGGTCCCCGGGCACCCGGCCCGGCTCGCGGTCGCCACCGCCGTCGGCGTCGCCTGCCTGTGCGCGGCGGACGCCGGCGTGGTGCTCGGCCTCGTGCGCGGTTCGCCGACGGCCGGCGCGCTCGGCTACACGTGCGGGCTGGTCGGTGCGGCCGTGGTCGTCGTCGCGCACCTGCGCGCGGGGCGGGTGCCGGCCCCGGCGGGCAGCTGCCTGCCGCCGGTCCCGGTGGCCGGGCGGGGCACCCGGCTCGCCGCGCTGCTGGCCGCCCGGCTGCTGCTGCCGGCGGCGGTGCTCGTCCTGACCACCGCGGGCGCCGTCCTCGGCTCCACCGGCACCAGCACCGGCACCGGCGCGGGCAGCGGCGCCGGCTGGCCCGCGGCCCTCGGCGGCGACCGGCCCGTGACGACCGGGCTGGCGGTCACCGCCCTGGCCTTCGCCCTCGCCGACGCGGTGCTGCGGCTGGTGCGCGCCGACCGCGCCGAGACCACCGCGGCGAGCGCCGTGACGACGACCGCCGTGACGAGCACCGCCACCTGCGGGCCCAGCTCGACCAGGCCCTGCGCGGGCAGGCCGAGGAAGGTCAGCAGCAGCCCGTCGTCCCCGGACTGGTCCGGGGGGCGCGCCGCCGCCTGCAGCAGCACCCCCAGCGCGGCCAGGCCCTCCAGCGCGCAGGCGGCGGCCACGCCGGCCGCCACCCGGCGGCCCGCCCGGCCGGGCACCAGCCAGCCCGGCCGGCCGGCGAGCACCAGCCCGCACACCACGACCAGCGCGCACGTGCCCGCCAGCAGCACCTGCGGCACCGGCACCAGCGCCCACAGCAGCCCGACGCGGCGGCCGACCGGCACCTCCTGGCCGGCCTCGTCGGCGTAGCCGAAGTACGGCTCGTCGCGCGCGCCCCCGAGCACCTGCCGGGAGACCTCGGCCAGCACCAGCGGGCAGACCGCGGCCGCGGCGATCGGCAGCCACGACACCCAGGCCCAGCGGGCGCCGCCGCCCTCGTCGCCCTCGTCGGCGTCGTCGTCCGGGCCCTCGCCCGCGCCCTCGTCGGGGCCCTCGTCCCGCTCCGCGTCCGCGTCCTCGCGCACGCGCTCCCGCGCACCCCCGCCCGTGCCGTCGCGCCGGGTCGCGAGCTCGTCCTCGTCCACGACCCGACGTTACGGCGCGCAGCGGGTCCCGTCGCCCGATCGGAGCAGCGCGATCGCGCGCGGTGAGCCGGGCGAGGGGGCGCGGCGGGTGCGACACACCCGGACGGCTGACGTCGCCTCGCCACGGGGTTCACGCGGTGTCAGGGTGGGAACACGCCGTCCGACCGGTCGGTGGTGGACCCCGGCGCAGGAGGCGCACCGTGCACTACTCCCTCGTGAGCTCTCCCGTCCTGGGTTTCGACCTCGTCCGGCTGCCCGCCGGCGACTCGGCCGCCGAGGTGCTGCTGCGCGCGCTGGCCAGCGGCCCGCGCGAGCTGGACCTGCTCGCCGCCCGCCACGACCAGGGCACCCGCGCCGGGGCGTGGGACGCCGTGCGCACCGCCGGCGCGAACGTCCCGCAGATCACCGACGTGCTGGCGCAGGTCGCCGACGGCCTGGCCGCCGACGACTTCGGCGACGACGTGGCCGGGGCGCGCCTGGAGAAGGGCGTCGTGCGGGTCCTGCAGGGCAGCACCATCGCCGACGCCGACGCGCTCGTGCGCCTGGTCCACCACGACGTCCTCGACTGGACGTGGTCGACGCCGCTGGACGGCGGCCCGCGCCTGCGCACCGAGACCGCCGCCAAGGCCGCCGACGTCCTCGCCGACGCCGCCGTCTCCGCCTACCTGGGCGACCGCCTGCCCGACGGCGCCCGCCGCGTGCTGGCCCACCCGTACCTGCAGGCCGCCCGCGACATGCCGCCGGTGCCCAGCGCGCCCGAGGACCTCGGCGAGGCGCAGGCCGGGGTGGCGGAGGTGCTCGACCGGCTGCGCCGCCTCGACGGCACCGACCGCGCCTGCCTGCGCGCCGTCGCCGAGGCCAGCCGCCCCGGTGCGGGGGAGTGGGCCTCGGCCGTGCACGACGCCTCGTGGGCCGTGCACCTGTCCGACCGCGTGCGCACGGCCGCCGCCGCGCAGCTGCTCGCCGTGCGCGCCTTCCGCGCCGGCGGCCTCGACGCCGCCGACGGCGCCGCCGGGCTGTGGAACGTCGTCAGCGGCGTCGTGCACGCCGAGGTCGTCGCCGACCTGCTCTCCTCGGACGCGCGCGCGGTGCTGCTGCGCCCGTGGGAAGCGGCCTTCGGCACCGACTGAGCGACCGACTGAGCGACTGGGCGACCGGGCGACCGGGCGGGCGACCGGGCGGGCGATCGGCTGAGCGACCGGCCCGGCGACCGGCGCGGCACCGGCCGGTACCGTTCCCCCGTGCCGACCTCCGCCCCCGCCCCGCGCGGGCCGGGGCACGGCGCCCTGCGGGTGCTGCGGGCCGGTGCCCTCGCGGCCACGGTCGTCGGCCTCGCCGCCGTCGCGCACGTCGCCGCCGGCGGCCTGCTGCCCGGCCCGCTCGTCCTGGGCGCCGTCGGCGTCCTGGCCCTGTCAGCCTGCCTGGCCCTCGCGGGCCGCCGCTTCGGCGCCCGCACCGTGGTCCTGCTGCTCGGCGGCGGGCAGCTGCTGCTGCACGAGGTCCTCGCCGCCTGCTCGGTGCGCACGGTCGACGTCGCCTCCCACGGGCACCACCAGGAGTGGGTGCCGCTGGGTGCCGACGCCGTCGCGGCGACCTCGGCGGGTGCCGCCATGGCCGCCGCCCACGCGGGCGCGACGGTGCTGGCCGCCGTCCTGCTGCTGCACGCCGAGGGGCTGCTGTGGTCGCTGTGGACGTGGCTGCAGCCGCTGCGCCGGGTGCTGCTGGTGCTCCTGCGCTTCGTCGCGCCGCGCCCGCCGCGCACCGCCGAGCCGCCCGTGCGGCCGCGGCCGCGCTCCGTGCTCGCGCGCCGGGTGCGCCGGCGTGGTCCACCGCGGGGGTCCGCCCTCGCCACGACCACGCCCTGACGACACCCCGAGGAAGCACCCCGTGCGATCGACCCTGCGCTCCACCCTGCCCACCAGCCCGACCACGACCCCGACCCGGTCCAGGAGCCGGTCCACCACCCTGACCACCACGCTGCCCGCCGCGGCCGCGACCGCGGCCGCCGCGCTGCTGCTGGCCGCCGCGCCGGCCTCCGCCCACGTGCACGCCGTGCCCGACGCGACCGCCGCCGACGGCTACAGCGTCGTGACCTTCCGGGTGCCCAACGAGTCCGAGGGCGCGGCCACGACGTCGGTGCAGGTCCAGCTGCCCACCGACCACCCCTTCACCTGGGTCGCGGTCAAGCCCGTCGCCGGCTGGAGCGCGACGGTCGCCGAGGGCGACCTGCCCGCCCCCGTGCAGGTCGACGGCGCGACCGTCACGAAGGCGCCGCTGACGATCACCTGGACCGCCGAGGCCGGTGCGTCCGGGATCGGCGTCGGCCAGTTCGAGGAGTTCTCGGCCGACGTCGGCCCGCTGCCCGCCGAGGGCACCCGGGTGGTGCTGCCGACGGTGCAGACCTACGCCGACGGGGAGGTCTCCCGCTGGACCGAGGTCGCCGACCCCGGCGCCGAGGAGCCGGCCGAGCCCGCACCGGAGTTCACCACGACCGCCGCCGAGGACGGGCACGGTGCCGGCGCGCACGCCGAGGAGGCCGCCGGGGCCGCGGGCTCCGGGGGCTCCGGGGGGAGCGCCGCGGGCGCGTCCGGCACCTCGGACGCCCTGGCCCGCGGCCTGGGCGGCGCCGGGCTGCTGCTGGGCCTGGGCGCGCTCGTCGTCGCCCTGCTGCGCCGCGGGGGCACCGCCCGCGCCTGACCCGGGGACCCCGCCCCCTCCGGTCGGTGATCTTCCACGGTGCACCGTGGAAGATCACCGACCGGGAGCCGGGAGCCGCGACGCGCGGTGACTGGGTGTCACTGGCCATCACGGAGCAGAGTGGTCGGTGTCAGGGGGTCGACGTCCGCGACGGCACTCGTGCCGCTCCGCCGTTCAAGGTTCGCCACCGGTGGCCGATGGAGAAGGGAGCCGCCCACCGGGCGGCGGTGGTTCCACGGCGCCGACCTCACCGCGCCGACGGCAGGGAAGGTCAGGTGCGACGTGGGGCAACCCGTCAAGGTGCTCGTGGTCGACGACTCGGTCGTCGTCCGGCGCCTGGTCACCGACGTGCTCGCGTCCGACCCGGCGATCGAGGTCGTGGGGACCGCGGCCAACGGCAGGATCGCCCTCGAGAAGATCGACCAGCTGCAGCCCGACGCGGTGACCCTCGACATCGAGATGCCCGTCATGGACGGCCTGGAGACGATCAAGGAGATCCGCAAGGTCCACCGGAAGCTCCCGGTGATCATGTTCTCCACGCTCACCGAGCGCGGCGCGACCGCGACCCTGGAGGCGCTCTCGTCCGGCGCCTCGGACTACGTGACCAAGCCGGCCAACGTCGGCAGCGTCAGCGAGTCCATGGAGTCCGTCCGCCAGCAGCTCATCCCCAAGATCAAGGCGCTCGTCCCCGGTGCCGGCGCACCGGCCGCGGCACCCGCCCCGGCGGTGCGCGCGGCGGCGACCGCCGCGCCGTCGGCGCCGGTCCCGGCGCGGGTGCGCAGCGGTGCACCGGGCAGCGTCCGCGCGCTCGTCATCGGCTCGTCCACCGGCGGGCCGGAGGCGCTGTCGGCGGTGCTGGAGAAGCTGCCCGCCAACCTCGGCGTCCCGGTCCTGGTGACCCAGCACATGCCGCCGGTCTTCACCCGCCTCTACGCCCAGCGCCTGGACAAGGTGAGCGCGCTGCGCGTCGTGGAGGCGAGCGACGGCGAGCCCGTCGTGCCCGGCACCGTCTACGTGGCCCCCGGCGACCACCACATGGAGGTCGCCCGCCGCGGTCCCCAGATGGTGATCAAGCTGCAGCAGGGACCCGCCGAGAACTTCTGCCGGCCCGCCGTCGACGTCATGCTCCGCTCGGCCGTCGCGGCGTTCGGCGGTGACCTGCTCGCGGTGATCCTCACCGGGATGGGTTCCGACGGCAAGCTCGGCTGCAAGGCGGTGGCCGCCGCCGGCGGCCAGGTCCTCGCCCAGGACGAGGCCACCTCGGTGGTCTGGGGGATGCCCGGCGCGGTCACGCGCGAGGGCATCGCCGACGAGGTCCTGCCGCTGCCCGCGATGGCCGACGCGATCCAGCGCCGGCTGGGGCCGGGCGGCCGCGCGGCCGCCCCGGCGCGCAGCCCGCTGCCGGCGGTGGCGCCGGCGCGCACCACCCCCGCCGCCACCCCCGCCGGTCCGCGGGCCACCGGGAGCACCGGCACCACCCGCTCGACCAGCACGACCCCCCACGCGCCGGCGCGGCCGCCGGCGTCCCGTCCCGCCGCTCCCGCGGCCCGTCCCTCCACAGGCAGGTGGTGACATGGCACTCACGACCGCAGCCTTCGACTGGGTGCGCACGCTGGTGCGCAAGGAGAGCGCGATCGTCCTCGAACCGGGCAAGGAGTACCTCGTCGAGTCCCGGCTCGTGCCCCTGGCACGCGCCGCGGGCGCGACGGACGTCTCCGCGTACGTCGACGGCATCCGGTTGCGCCCCGACCGCCGCGCGACCACCGCGATCGTCGAAGCGCTCACGACCAACGAGACGTCGTGGTTCCGCGACGGCGCGCCCTTCCAGGCGTTCTCGACCTCCGTCGTCCCGGCCCTGAAGCAGGCGCGCGCGGCCACCCGGTCGCTGCGCATCTGGTCCGCGGCCAGCTCCACCGGCCAGGAGGCCTACAGCCTGGCGATGGGCCTCAAGGACGGCGTGGTGAGCGAGGGCTGGCGTGCCGAGATCATCGGCACCGACATCTCCAGCGAGGTGGTGGAGAAGGCCAAGGCCGGCCGCTACTCGCAGCTGGAGATGAACCGCGGCCTGCCCGCCCCGCTGCTGGTCCGGCACTTCACCCGGGTCGGCACGCAGTGGCAGGTGAACGACGACCTGAAGCGGATGGTGCGCTTCCAGCAGCTGAACCTCACGAGCTCGTACGCGGCCCTCGGTCAGTTCGACGTGGTGTTCCTGCGCAACGTGCTCATCTACTTCGACCTGGAGACCAAGCGGGACATCCTGTCCCGGGTCCGCAAGGTCATCAAGCCCGGGGGGTACATGTTCCTCGGGGGTGCAGAAACCACACTGGGTGTCGACGACAACTGGGACCGGGAACTCATCGGACGGGTCTCGGTCCACCGTCCCAAGAACGGAGGTCAGGCATGAGGGCTCTGGTCGTGGATGACTCCCGCGCCATGCGGAAGATCATCGCAGGAGCGTTGCGCAAGCTCGGGTACGAGACGGTCGAGGCGGCCGACGGCGCGGAGGCGCTGAAGGTCCTCGGGGAGGGCCCGCTGCCCGACCTCGCCACGGTCGACTGGAACATGCCGGTCATGGACGGGCTCACGTTCGTGACGCAGGTCCGCGCCAACCGCGAGTACCGCGCGCTGACGCTGATGATGGTCACCACCGAGGCCGAGCACGGGCAGATCGTCCGTGCGCTGGCCGCCGGTGCGCACGAGTACCTCATCAAGCCGTTCACGGTGGAGGCGCTGGAGGAGAAGCTGTCCCTGCTGGGCCTGCTCCCGGAGGTGAGCCAGGCGTGACGGAACTGATCGAGGACCTCGAGCCCGACTACGTCGAGGACGAGGCGCTGGCGCAGATCGTCGAGCAGATGTGGGCGTCCTACTTCGCCCACGTCGAGTTCCTGCTCCCGTCGTTCGAGCCGCACGACATCGACGGCGAGATCCTCTGCGCGTCGGTGACGATCTCGGGCGCCCGCCCGGGCATCGTGACCGTCTCCGTGGAGAAGGGGGTCGCCTCGCCGCTGGCCGCCGCCCTCCTGCAGGAGGACGACGACGCGCTGCCCGCCGAGGACGTCTACGACGCGCTCGGCGAGGTCGCCAACATCGTCGGCGGCAACATCAAGGCGCTCGTGCCCGACGCCGGCCCGCTGGGCCTGCCGGTCGTCTCGACCGCCAAGCCGCTGCACGGTTCCTCCGGGCGCCTCGCCGCCCGTCTCGACGCCAACTGGCGCGGCCAGTGGCTGACCTTCGAGGTGTGGCTGGCCGGCGCCGGCGACACCACCCCCCAGAACACCGGTCAGGAGCACTGAGACAACCATGAAGGCCCTGGTGGTCGACGACAGCCGCGTCATGCGGCAGATCGTCATCCGCACGCTGCGGCAGGCGGGGTACGACTGGGTGGACGTCGTCCAGGCCGAGAACGGCAAGGAGGGCTTCGAGGTCGTCAAGGCGGAGAACCCCGACATCGTCCTCTCGGACTGGAACATGCCCGAGGCCACCGGGTACGAGATGCTGCAGAACCTGCGCGGTTCCGGCCTCGACGTGCCGTTCGGCTTCGTCACCTCGGAGGGCTCGGAGGAGATGCGGGAGAAGGCGGCGGCCGCCGGCGCCCTCTTCCTCATCGCCAAGCCGTTCACGCCGGAGGCGTTCGCCGCGGCGCTCGCCCCCGTCCTGGGCGGCGACGCGGGCCCGGCCGTCACCGAGACCGCGATCGCGCAGGGCGAGGTGAAGTTCGACGTCAACCCGCTGCCGTCCAACCTCGCCCTGCGCAACCTCCTCTCGGACCTGCTGAACCGCGACGTGGAACTGGCCGAGGGCCGTCCCGTCCCGGTCGGCGGCGTGCCCGGCTCCGTGGTCGGCCTCTACGTGGACGACCACCTGAGGTCCAAGGCCGTCGTGGTCTTCGACTTCCCGCTGGCCGCCCACGCCGGCGCGGCGATCGGCCTGCTGCCCCCCGGGGCCAGCGAGGCCGCGATCGAGGACCGGCAGCTGCCGGACAACCTCGTGGTCAACGCCCGCGAGGTGCTCAACATCATGGCGTCGCTGTTCAACGTGGAGGGTGCCGCGCACCTGAAGCTGCACGCGGCGTACGCGCCGGGCGAGGTCCTGCGCCCGGACGTGGTGGACTGGGCGACCCGCACCGGCAGCCGCCTCGACCTGAGCGTCGAGGTCGCCCGCTACGGCAAGGGCTCGCTGAGCATCGTCACCTTCTGAGCCGCCGCGGGCCCGCCCGGCGGACCCGCCCGGAGGAGAGGACCCCCCACCCGCACGGGTGGGGGGTCCTCTCGTTCCCGAGGTCAGGGCAGCACGATCGCCGTCGTCGCGCCCGGCCCGTTCCCCCACGGGGGCGTCGGGCTGGGCCTGCCCAGCAGGTACCCCTGCCCGTGCTCCACGCCCAGGTCGCGCAGCACGCTCAGCTCGCTGCTGCGCTCCACCCCCTCGGCCACCACCGTGGACCCCAGCTCGGAGGCGAACCCCACCAGGGCGCGGGCGACGGCCCGCCGGGCCGGGTCGGTGTCGATGCCCCGCACGAACGCGATGTCCAGCTTCACGATGTCCGGCACCAGGTGCAGGACGTGCTGCAGGCTGGCGAAACCGGCGCCGGCGTCGTCGACGGCCACCCGCACGCCCCGCGCGCGCAGCGCGTCCGTGCACGCGGTGAGCGCGTCGTAGTCGGCCACCGGGTCGTGCTCGGTGATCTCCACCACGAGCCGGTCGGGAGCCGCGGACAGCAGCAGCTCGCGGGTGCCCTCGTCCAGCAGCGCCTCCGCCGAGGCGTTGACCGCCAGGTAGGTCCCGGCGGGCATGCCGCGCAGCAGCGGCAGCGCGGAGGCGATGGCGGCCCGCTCCAGCTCCACCCCGATGCCCGAGGAGCGGGCGTCGGTGAACACCTGCTCGGGGCGCTGCGCCGCCCCCTCGGCGCTGGTGAACCGCGAGAGCGCCTCCGCCCCGACGACGGCCCCGCTGCGCAGGTCGACGACGGGCTGCACCACGGTGCTGCGGCCCGCCCCCGCGAGCAGGGCGTCCAGGGAGGCCATCCGCTCGTCGCGCTCGGCGCGGCGGCGCTCGCGGTGGTGCAGGACCCCGGCCACGAGCGCGGCGACCACGTGCAGCGCCTCCAGCTGGCGCGGTTCCAGCGGTTGCGGCGGGCCGTCGGAGGCGGTGTCGGCGGTGTCGGCGATGCCGAGCAGCCGGCCGCCGGGTCCGCCCTCGGGGCTGACGACGTCGACGGCCAGCGGGCAGGTGGCGAAGTCGGTGGCGGCCAGCAGCCGCACGGTCGACGGCTGGTCCAGGGTGCTGGAGGTCTGCTCCAGGTGGTGCTCCGCGCCGGGGACCGCGCGCGTCAGGGCGGCGACCGGCGTCCCGAAGATGTCACGCGCCAGGGCGAGGAGCTGGGCGACGGCGTCCGCGTCCTCGTCCTGCACCCCTCGACCTCCCGCTGCCCGCTCGTGGACCTGTCGGGCAGCGCGGCCGCGCACGGGCGCAGCGCACCGCACGGGGCGGAGCGGGAGCGTCGGCGTCGTGTCGCTGCTGACGCGCTGACCATCCCAGAACACCGGGCGTCAGGCAATCACGGCTCCCGGCGCGTCACGGCTCCCGGCGCGTCACGGCTCCCGGCGCGTCACGGCTCCCGGCGCGTCACCGCTCCCGGCGCGTCACGGCTCCCGGCGCGGGCGGCCGGTGGGCCCGTGCCGGCGCATCCGCCACACCGCGCCCATGGCCTCGCGGATGATCGCCCGGGACATCTTCGAGGTCCCGTGCGTGCGCTCGGTGAAGAGGATGGGCACCTCGCGCACCCGCGCCCCGCGCTCCAGCGCCGCCAGCGTCGTCTGGATCTGGAAGGCGTAGCCCGCCGCCGTCAGCTGCGTCAGGTCCAGCGAGCGCAGCAGCTCGGCCCGCCACGCCTTGAACCCGCCCGTCAGGTCCGCCACCGGCGCGCGCAGCAGCACGCGCGCGTAGACGTTCGCGCCGCGCGAGAGCGCCTTGCGGTACCAGGGCCAGGCGTCGTCGAGGGCCCCGCCGGGCACGTAGCGGGCGCCCAGGACGAGGTCGGCGCCGGCGGCGACCTCGGCGAGCATGCGCGGCAGCGCCTCCACGGGGTGCGAGCCGTCGGCGTCCATCTGCACGACGACGTCGTGGTCGCCGGTGGCCAGCACGTGCGCGAAGCCCGCCCGGTAGGCCGCGCCCAGGCCGTCCTTGGTGGTGCGCGTCAGCAGCCGCACCCGCCCGTCCGGGTGCCCGGCCGCCACCCGCCGCACGATGTCGCCCGTGCCGTCGGGGGAGGAGTCGTCCACGACGAGGACGTCCGGGGCCGCGGGGCAGGAGAGCACCCGCTCCAGCATCCCGGCGATGTTGCCGGCCTCCTCGTACGTGGGCAGGACGACGACGCAGCGGAGGGCTTCGGCCAACGGGAACTCGCTCGGGACGGGACGGGCGGCGGACGCCCGACGCTACCCCACCGCCGCCCGGCGACCCCGGCGCGCTCCGTCCGTAGACTGGCCGGGCGTGGCGCCGCGGCGCGCCGCGCGGAGGGCTGGCCGAGTGGTTGAAGGCGGCGGTCTTGAAAACCGCTAGGGAGGTACCCACTCCTTCCTCATGGGTTCGAATCCCATGCCCTCCGCTGCAGGCTTCTGACCAGCGGTTTTAGCTATGTTTGGCACGCCTGGCGGGCCGACGGTGGGGTCGTGCGCTCGCCATGGCCGGAGCCTCCGTGCCACTAACCATCCAGATCTTGAATCAGCGGGCCTAGCCGATCTTGGATAGCAGGTCGGCGAGGTCCTTGTCCCGGCTCATGGCGGCGTGCTGGTAGATCGCTGCCGCCCGGGTGGAGCTGTGGCCGGCACGGCGCATGACCTCGGCCTGCGTGGCTCCCAGCTGGGCCGTCAGGGTCAGCCCGGCATGCCGCAGGTCATGGAAGTGCAGGTCGGGCCGACCAAGGCGCTTTCGGGCACTCTCTACGGCGTTCTGGATGTGCAAGGCGCGTAGCTGGGAGCCGTCCCGGCGGGCGAAGACGTAGTCCGTGAGCAGCCCGGGGTGCTCGGCCTGGTGCTTGGCAAGCAACTCCACCGCCTGGGTGGGCAGGTGGAGGGTGCGGACGCTGGCCACCTTGGGTGGCGTCGCCACCGGGCCCTTGCCCTTGATCTCCACGTGCTGGCGCTCCACCCGCAGCGTGCCAGCGTCCAGGTCGATGTCCCGCCACTGGAGGGCCACGACCTCGCCGATGCGCAGGTGAGCCCAGAAGGTCACCAGGGTCAGCGTGCGCAGGTACGCCGGCATCGCGTCGGCCAGAGCCATGACCGTGTCGATGTCCAGCAGCGGGCGCTCGGGGCTGTTGGGCTGCCCGGCGCCCGTGATGCGGCACGGGTTGCGGGCCACGATGTCGTCGGCGACGGCGGTGTTCATGATCGAGCGCAGCAGGGCGTAGGCCTGCCGGGTCGCCGTGGGGCCCGTCGCCTTGATCGTCTCGGCGTGCCAGGACCGCACCACGGTCGGGGTGATCGCGGCCAGCTTGAGCTTGCCGAGCTTGGGCAGCAGCCAGCGGTCCAGGCTGTGGCGGTAGGTCTGCTGGGTGCGCGGCGCCAACGGCTTGCCCTTGACCGTGCGTTGGGTCAGCCAGGCGTCGGCGTAGGAGGCAAAGGTGGCCGTGGCGCTGCGCGGGTCCACCCACTGGCCCGAGGACAGCTCGGTCTCGGTCTTCGACAGCCAGCGGGTGGCGTCCGCCTTGGTCACGAAGGTCATGGGGGCGGTCCGGCTCTGCCCGTCGGCTCCCGTGTAGCGGGCCTGGTAGCGCCCGCTAGTGAGCTGCCTTACCGATCCGAAGGATCGCCGCCCCACGATCGCCTCCTACGTGTCGTCGTCCTCGTCCGGGTCGATGGTGTTGTCCTCGATCCACTGGTCCAGGACCTCGGGCCGGAACCGGACGTACTTGCCGACCTTCACGAAGGCCACCCGGCGCTGGTAGACCAGCCGGTCGATGAAGCGAGGCGGCACGCCCATGTAGACGGCCGCCTCGCCCTTGCTCATCAGTGGCCGGTGCTCACCGGCTACCACCTACGACGCCAGCTTGCGGGCCAGCAGGTGCGAGACCCGGTAGGCCTGGCGTCCCGCCATCGCCGCGAGGGCGTCGACGGTCGACTCGGGCACGGCGTCCCAGTCGATGTAGTCGGCGGTCTTGGTCATCAGGGAAAGGAGGTCCGGGTGATCGCCTCGCTGGGAGCCGGCCGTCTCGCCCCATCCCGACCAAGCGAAGAAGTACCCGTCGAAGGCAGCCGAGTGGCCGACCTTGGCCCACCCTTCACCGTCGATTGTGGGAACGTCCCACTCGGTCTTCGCGTTCACATCCGACATGGTAGGCCCATCCGCATCATGATGCATAGATCATCTTTCCGATCAACGGTCGGGCGCGCCGCGCATGTCGACCAACGGTCGCCTTTCGCTCGGCCCGATGACAATGGTCTTGGCCACGGTGTCGGCGAAGGACTTGCGGTGGTCGTTCACTCCGATCTTCACGAAAGTGACCAGCAACAGGAACAGGTCCACGATCAAGAACCAGGACCGCCAGGTGCACCGCGCCACGCCAGGGAATGTCATGTAGGCCTCGGAGGTGAGGTGTGGGTCCACGATGGGGTAGGTCAGCCGGGTGCCGACGATCAGCTTTCCGATCGACTGTCCGGTGCGGCCCTGCATCCAGGCCACGTTGAACCAGACGATCAGGGTGGTCCAGAAGAGGATCATGTTGCCGGGGTCGATGAGGTTGGCGACGATGCCGCCGAAGACCGCGGCGAAGGCCTGGACGGAGTCCTCGAAACCATACGGACTGATCGGGGTGGGGGTCCGCCACTGCCAGCCGATGATCCACAAGACGATCGCCGGCCCATAATCGATCAGCCCGGAGGCGGCGCGCTGGCCCACGTTGGCCAGCTTGGAGCCGCGGTAGTAGCCGTCACGGTGGACGAAGGAGGACCCGTGCTCGGTCTGGTGGGTCAGCTTTCCGGGTTCGTAGAGGAAGTTGCTCATGCCGCCACCTTCGCTTTCTGTGCGGGAATCTTCAGAAAAGCACCGGCATCGGACAGGTCCTCACTTGCGTCCATGAATTGCTGCCACAGCGGCTCCTCGAAGTGATCCCAGTGCGGGGTCGCGCGGACCCATTCGTAGCCCCGGCCGTGGTGGGGGAGAAAGAGACACAGTCGCCAGTCGACAGGGTGGCCCTCCCGGACGACGTGGGGCGGCATCTGGTCCTGGCGGATGTACTGCAGCGACGAGCTGCGGCGCTCGCCCTCGCCGCTCTCGGAGTGAATAGTGTGCTGCTCGTCGCCGAGCATCGTGGAGATGTCCTTCAGGAATTGCACGTTGGACAGACCTGGCAAGACCACGATGTTCTGGAACAACGAGAGAAAGGTGATCTGTGCATTGGCTCCCCAGCGCTCCCCGATCTGGTTGATGTCCTGGAAAGCGCCCAGGGTGATGTAGCCCTGACGGCCGATGGAGAGCTGCTCGCCGAGGTCCACGATCGGGGCGATGGTCGCCAGTTCGTCCAGGGCGTAGAGCAGGAAAGGGATCGGCTCCTCGCCGCGCTCCTCGCGCTCCTTGTAGAGCTGAGCGACCCGCTTGCGCAGCATCGTCATGAAGACCGCCACCAGCGGTGCACAGACCGTCTGGTCTTCCGGCTCCACATAGATGGTGTCTGCGCGGCGCTCCAGGCCCAGCGGCGGGATGTTCCGCTCGGTCAGCAGCTCATCGAGGCGCGTGCCCCAGGCGCCACCGTCCTCGCCGAGGATGAAGGCGTCCATGTCGAAGTTGGGGTTCTCGGTGACGGCCAGGGCACGGTCGTTCTGGAAGCACTCAAGAGCGACCGAGGCCGTGGTCAAGATGCTCGGCAGGGTGCGGCCGGGGTCGGTTCGCAGCAGCCCACCCAGCACCGCGGCCGGCACATCGTGGTGCAGTTCATGGAACTGTTCTCGCATCTCCTCCAGGGCGTCGATGTTGTGGCCGGCCAAGATCTCCACGACCACGCGCATGCTCATCTTGTTCATGGCAGCGGCGAACATGACGCACGCGATCACCTGCGAGGCGGTCACCTCGAAGAATTGCCCGGACTCACTCTTGGTCGTGATCGACGCATCCCTACCGGCCACGATCAGCTTTCCGACCAGCTGGGCGTTGGACCAGTCCGTGCAGGCCTGCAGCGGCGACCACCGCAGGTAGGTCTGCTCGGACGGGTCTCCGTGCCTCTCGGCTTCGATGATCTCGGCCACGCGCTCGTTGCCGCCGTCCGGCGCCCAGATGAGGACGCGCCCGATGAGGCTGCGGGTGGCAGCGGTGCGCAGACGAACGTCGTTCTTGGGAGTGGTGACGACGACCGGGCCACAGTGGGCCACCACGTTGGGGATGATGATGGCGCTGGTCTTGCCGAGGTCCTGCTGCGGCTTGCCCACCACCATCATGTTGGTGTTGGGCTTGGTCCGCTTGATGCCGTCGCGGTGGAGGCCGACGTACAGGGCGTTGACCATGCCGTGCTCACGATCCCAGCGCCACCACTCGATGGCGGGGAGCTTGGCGTCGTGGAACCAGTGCAGGAGGGTGGGGTACCGGCGCTGGAAGGCGATCTTGACCATGTCGATGTCGTACTTCTTGATCAACTGGGAGTCGGTCCGGAAGTACTTCACGAGCCAGTCCTCGACCACTGCCTTCTGGTGCCGCTCGTAAGTCTTGATCGCGGCATCGAGGTGCGGGTCGCGTCGGCCGATCATCTTGTCCAGGCCGGTCTGCTGCTCCTCCAGCTCATCGATGCGCCACTGCCAGGTGCTGGCGCGGTAGTCGGCGAGCTCTTCGGAGCGGTCCCCGATGCCCTTGGCCAGCCACTCACCGATGTCGGTGAGCCGGCTGAGGGCGATCTGCGGGAAGCGGGTCTTCCAGGTGACGGCGGGGGCCATATCACACCTCCTGCTCAGGCCGACCGGGGGGTCGGCTGATCAGGTTGTAGCCGCAACCAGGCATGAGCCGCTACGTCGGTGCCACCGTGTTCGCTCTCGGCGGAGAGCCTTGCCGGGCAAGCGGATCGGCCTCTCGTTACAGGTCGTAACCGATCTCGCGAGAGCGCTCCCGCACCCGAGGTCGGGCATTTCCACGCCCCATCGCGGCCAGCAGACGATCAGCTCGGCTGCGCTGCTTGGCTTCCGGGGACTCCTGAGGCCGACCGAAGTCCCTACCCTCCGGGGACGGCTGGACACGCTCTGTCGCGTGGTGCATCGACAGAGCTGTGATCTTGTGGACCCGAGTCCGCCACACCTCGGACAGGCGCTCCTTGGCCTGCGGGCCGAAGGACTCCCGGTCGATGTAGACGTGGCTGGCCTCCTCCGAGCGCGTCATGGTGCTGTAGCCGCGCTGCTGGTCGGACTGCGGAGAGGGGAGGACCTGGACCATCTTGGCCTGGCCGCCCTGCATCTTCTGGGCGTGCTGCGCGTAGGCCAGCCCGAGGGCCTGGGTCTTCTCGGACTTGTTGATCCAGATCGGCGGCAGCATCCCCTTGTCGGTCATCAGGTGGGCGAAGGCCCGCTCCCCGCCTTGCTCGGTCTGCAGAGCCATGACGGTGGCGGTCGTGCCGTTGGGAATGGACACCCCGCCCTTCTCAAAGTAGGAGCGCAGGAAGAGGACCTGGTCGCCCTCGCGCAGCGTCCAGCGTCGACCCTGCTCGGAGTCCTCCACGGTGTAGCTGTTGCCACCGACCTCGCCCCGACCCATCCGGTCGCGCTGGACGAAGCGGTTCATGGTGTCCACATCCTGGTTGGAGGTCTCGATGACCTGACGGATGTCAGCCGCCGCGTGCCCCTCATCTCGCCAGGCGCGGTAGTCCGCCATGACCATGGCCATGCGGTCCTTCTCGTCCTCGGTGATGTGGATGCGCCCGCGCTCCGCCAGGTTCTCCAGAGCAATGTCGGCACGGCCCTTGCGAATGAACTCGTAGTCGGCGATGTCGCGCGCGTCGGTCTGACGGTGAACGGCGGTCAAGGTGGCCGACCCGTGCTCGGCTACGGATTCCTGGTACCAGCCGGCCGGGCCGATCGGATTCAGCTGCTCGGGGTCGCCGATGAGGACGACCCGCCCGCGGCCGGTCGCCTTCAACAGCTCGGACAGCCGGTGGGTGTCCACCATGGCCGCCTCGTCGATCATCCACACCGTGCGATCGGTGACCTGGATCTTGCCCCGCTCGATGCGGCTGAGAATGGACTCGATGGACCCCGAGTGGTCCGCGTCGACCTTCTGGCCGAACTCCACGGCGGTCTTGTTGGCGACCGACAGGGCGATCACCTCATCGGCCCGCTTGCCTTCCCGCAGCACCTCGGCAATGGCTCGCGCCGTCGTCGACTTGCCGGCACCCGCGTAACCGTCGATGTGCACCCAGCCCGACGTGGAGACCGCACGGCGCACGGCCTCGATCTGCTCGCCGTCCAGGTCTACCGACTGCTCCGCGATCACCCGCTGGATGACGGCCTCTGGCACACCCAGCAGCTTGTCCTGCACCTTCTGACGGCGCCGGTCGGTGATGTACTGCTCCTTGTCCAGCTGCACCTGGGTGGTGAAGAGCGCGAAGCGGTCGTCGTTCGCCGGCCGCAGCACGATCAGCTCATCGCGCAGCTTTGCCTCGTAAGCCGCCAACTCTTCCTTGGTGATGCCCAGGTCGATGCTGCAGCGGATCAGCGACTCCTTGATGGAGGCCCCCGTGCACGCTGCTACGGTCGGCCCACTCCACTCGTCCTCCGGGCTGTTGAGCCGCGCCTCGGACAGCAGGAGACCCTTCGGGCCCATGAGCCGCTCGTGCAGGATCGCGAAGCGGTCTTCGCGCAGAGGAACACGCTCGCCCCTGGAGTAGAGGGGAGCTTCGAATCCATGACGACGGAAGTGATCGACCCACCGCGCCCGGTCGGGCCGGGCGTCCATGTCCTTGTCCTGCTTCTTCGACCGGGTGACCCGCATCATCTTGGCCACTTCGACTTCGGTCGGCTTGCGGCCGTGCTTGGCCTCGAAGTCGTTGATGAGCTGGTACTTGCGCTCGTGATTGGACGACGCGAAGCGGACCAGCTTCCTCTCGATCCCCTTCACCTCGAAGCTGATGTAGCCCTTGCGCAGCCGGTCGAAGCGGGAGCGGTCGTGCACCTTGCCCTCACGCTCGTAGCGCTTTGCCTCCAGGTCATTGAGGGGAGACCAGTCCGAGGTGTAGTCCAGCTCCACGCCCATGGCCTCCAGGCGCCGGGCGACCTCGGACATGAAGATGTCGTTCCGGTACAGCGCCGTGCGCTTGATGCCAGCTTCGTCGAAGGTGTACCACTTCCCGTCCACCTGGCAGCTGGTGAAGGTGAAGCAGTGGACATGTAGGTGCGGATCCACGACCCCGCCGCGCTCCTCGGTCGCCTTGTTTGGGCGAGCCGCGTGCTGCAGCGTGAAGGTGGACAGCAGGTCGGCCTTCATCGCCACCTGCGGGCTGGGTCCCGGCTTTCCGTTGGGCACTCGCACCCGGGCACCCATGACGTGATTCTGCACGCCCTCGGTCCAGGCGTACTTGGCCGAGTCCATGACGATCTGCGCAATGGCGTCCGCGGTCTCCTGATCCTTTGCGAGGGCAAAGGCCAGGGACACGGACTTGGGCACGGAGAACTCGATGTCGATGCCCGGGGTGGACACGGCCTCGCGGCCGATGACCTTGCCGTCGGCGTCCTTCACGTCCCGGCTACCGGCCTTCTGCCGGACCTTCTCGCCGTTCCACTGGCCCTCGAAGAGGTCCTGGAACTGCGCGTCGGAGATGCCCCCCTGAACCCCCAGGGTCGCCGCCAGAGCGCCCCCCACGTCCGCGAAGCCCGAGGTGGACCCGTCG
Source organism: Kineococcus vitellinus (assembly GCF_009906315.1). Taxonomy (GTDB): domain Bacteria; phylum Actinomycetota; class Actinomycetes; order Actinomycetales; family Kineococcaceae; genus Kineococcus; species Kineococcus vitellinus. Next base: position 26,814 of record NZ_JAAALL010000001.1, read on the forward strand.
GCGTAGTAGTGCACGTAGCGCTCCCCGGGCGTCCCCAGGTCGCGCTCGATCGTCACGTCCGGGTCCTTCAGGTACTCGATCCGAGCCGCTGCAGACCCCGCTGCCTTGAAGCTTGTCGTAGCCAACGGGATCACCTCCTGCATTACGGACCGTTACCTCGTGCGATGAGGCTAGACCAGTCCTGGCGGACTGTGAAGGACAGAAGAGAGCAGCCCAGTAGACGCTCAGCGCTTGCGCGCGAGCTTGTGACCAGCGGTTATGTCCCTTATGTGCCTCTAGTCGCCCCTGTTACGCAGTACTGCCCGCTGGATGCCGGAGCACCCGCGGGCAGTGACAGAAAGTAGTTGCACGGAGAGTCCCTCGGCCTAGTCCAGGCCGACCTCGGCGGTGGCCTTCTGAACGGCGGGAGCCACACCAGTGGGCTTCCAAAAGCCGTAGTACGAGGCGGTCGCTGAGACGAAGGCGAACAAGATCGCGTAGGCCGTCTCCACCACGGGGATGCCTGCGGCCGGGCTGGCGAGTGCCGTGCTGACGATGCCGGTGACGACCGACAGGACGGCGGTGCTCACGGCCTTGATCGCTGAGCCGGCACGGAGCTTGGTCACCACGCCGGTCACCAGCGGCAGCAGCAGGGCGACTGCCATCGCAAGAACGGTTACGTCGATGTGTAGTACTGAGTCCATTGTGTCTCCTTGGAATGGGATGACCCATTCTCCCGCAATTTGCCTCTAGTCGGGCGATGCGTTCTCGGAGCGCCCCGGGTGTCGGCCAGCGCCTGGTCCCCATTCCCGCTGACGCAGATACCCGCGGAGGAAAAAGACAGCGGCAATGACCGAGCCGAGAGTCAGCACTCCGCTGATCCAGCGGTCCAGGTTGGTGGTCTCCAGGCCGCCGAGGCGAAGCCCGTAAATGACGGCAACGCGAAGTCCTTGGACCATGAGGCTGCCGGTCAGCAGATACATCGACGTGGCAAGCCACCAGGCGCGAATGGGCGGCGTGAAGAGCTGGATGAAGCGGCCCATGCAGCCGGCGATGACCAGCCCGCTGGTGACCATGAAGACGTAGTAGAGCTGAAGCATGGTCATGGCCGGTGTTGTCCGGGGAACATCATGTCGAAGATGGCCTCGGCAAAGCCATTGCTCTCGCGCAGCTCTGCACTCCTGCGCGCTACCTCGTCGGCTTCGGATGCGATCTCGCGTGAGCGTTCGATCGACGCTTCCGCTTCATTCTTGGCGCGACTGAGGTCTGCCCGGTCCATGGAATCGTCATGCCGCCAGAACAACAGCTTCATCAGCGTGACCTTGGCGCCCGGTCGCGGATGGAGTTCAGCAGATGGTTGCTCGTCTTGACCTGCTCGATCAACGGGTTGACGGATTGCTCCAGCGTCCTGCGGGCCTCTTCGCTCATGCGTGCCACGTCGCGCCACTCGTCGCGCTGCGCCTTCATCTCGTCGTACTGCCTCTTCGTGACCAAGATGCCCGTGAGGACAGCAAAGATCAGGAAGCCCCATCCGCCGAGCGCCACCAGGCTCATGGTGAATGGACTCAACGAGTCCGGCGAGATCATAGGTCCTGCTGGTTGCGTGGCCTGTATTGCTGAGAGCACTCACGAGTACCTGACGGAGGCGGGGTGGCGTGGCCACACGGAATGGGTAGTGACCACATTGTAGATTTCACCTCGCAAGTAGCGCTGGCATGACTAGTTAGCCGAGCGTGCCCTTCGCGCGAAGCTCAGCGGCGCGCTGCGGCGAGAAGTCGTACCAGGAGCCATCGGTGCCCATGATGCGGTACCCCTCACCGTCGGCGTACGAGATGCGCTTGACACTGACAAAGGACCGAACGCCTTGTCGGTCCTTTTCCGGAATGTTCCAGTAGGAGCCATAGAATTGAGCGTCACCGAAGGCGTAGATGCCGCCGTCCTCAGCGAGCAGCCAGTGCCCCTTGCCGCTTGCGGTGCGAGCAATCGATACGAAGCCGTGTGGATTCTGCTGGCCACCCATGGAACCGAAGAAGGCAGCGTCGCCCGAGGTGATGACACCGCCACCCCACTCCACTCGCCACGAGCCGTTCAAGGTCGGCGTGTAGTCGGCGTCCATTACCGTGTTGAAGGCGGGCACGTTGTCCTCCGAGACTGTTGTCGGTACCACGACGGCATTCGCCTTGGTGTTGTTGAGTGGGGCCGATGCGAGCACTGTGCCTTTCGCGACGGCGACATGGATGTGGTCGAAGTGGTCGTTGTAGACGCCACGGTCCAAGTCGGCGATGGGATAGCGCCGACCGTTCTTCACGTAGAAGTCGGCGTGAGAGTGAAACAGCTCGGCAAGACTGGCGCTGTCCTGGGCGAACAGGTTGAAGATCGCCATCTTGCTGGCCGTCTTCGTGTCGCCAGTGTCGTCGCCGAAGTCGACTGCCAGCCCTTTCCCGATCTTGTCCGTCGCCGACGGCGTGGCCTTGCGCTCGTGGTAGGTGCCCACGGCCCGCCCGGGAGCCGACGAGGTGATGCTGGTGACGTGGCCGCCGAGCCCCGAGTTGGCGTGCTTGGCGACGATGCCGTCTGTTTCTTTGGACACTAGGCCTCCAGCCATCGTGCGAGCAGGGACCAGTGATCGAAGGCAGCGGGGCAGGCCATCAGACAGCCCTCGTCATCCACACGACGACTCGGGACTTCGGGATGATCGAGACCGGCTGACCGCCACCCGTCCGTCCGACGGTGCCGCCCGCCGTGGCTGGCTGAATGTCGATGCCGGTCGGCTCGGGCTGGATGATGGTCGGGCTGATGGCCTGGTTGCCGTACTCGGCGCGGGCTGCGTACTGCGTCGAACTCGCGGCCGTGGCCATGACCCGGAGGCCGTAGTCGTTGTTGACCCTGTGAGCGTGCTGGGGGTCGTTGATGCCGTGGTCGTGCGGAGCACCCGTGAAGGGGTGCTCGTGCGGAGCCAGCTGTGCCTCGGTGAGGGTCACATCGTCCCTACCGGTGACCGTGCCGAGCGCGACGCTTTTGCCGCCACGCAAGACCAAGCCGGTGTAGTCGGGCAGGGTGACGGTCGCGCCGCTGCCACCGATGAAGGCGGCCAGGCGGGGGATCAGAGTCCGTTCGAGGGTCTGGCCCTGGTAGGCGATGTAGCCAGGTGGCACCGGTCGCTGGGAGGGCCAAGGGAGCGGGACGCCGACGGGGACGATGGCGTCCATGGCCGCTTCGACTGACTGAGCGAGCGCCTTCAGGTCGCCTTCGATGTCGTTCGACGATGAGCCGTCCGGCCAGAAGAGCTTGAAGATGTTGGTGAAAGGCACTGGCTACTCCTGGTCGCCCGGCGGAAGGGCGGCACTCATATCGTCATAGGTCGGATATACCGTGACCAGCTGCCGGTATGTGAGGCCGGTTGCTTTCAGGTCGTTGTAAGACATTCCCGACGCCACTACGAATTGTAGATTGATGCCTGCCGGTTTTGCTGCCATGACCAATCGGCGGGTGAGGTCCGGGTCTGGCGTCTCGGACGCGAAGACGACCACCCGGATGCGGTAGGCCGAGCCGTCGCGCTCGAAGAGCTGCACGCGCTTGCGGCCGGTGAGGCTCTGACGAGCCGCGCCGCGGATGGCAGCCGGGGTGCCTCGCTGGAAGCCCGAGGCTTCGCGCAGGCGCAGGCGCTGACCTTCCTCGGTGATGCTGCCGGCTGCGGGCTCCACACCGACGAACTGACCGAGCCAGGCGAGTACGCCGAGCGGTGACCGATCAGCGTCGACCAGCGCCGACCAGCCGGGGTGTCCGTCGGCGTCCCGGATCAGGTCGTCGGTCTCCTGCAGGCCGCGGGCCAGCACGTCCACGAAGCGAAGCAAGCTCCAGTTGGTCTCCTCGTCCCGGGCGGTGAAGGGCAGCAGGCCTTCGTAGATCTCTTGGGCCACCGGGCCGACCTGGGGGCGGGCGTAGGTCGGCTTCTGGAAGGACAGCTGGCCGCGGCCCCTGACCGTGGTGAGGCCGTACCCGAAGAGCCTGACCGTCGTGGAGCGGATGTAGCCGATGGCGCTGGTGGTCACCGTGCCCCGACCACGCAGCAGCAGTGCCGCTGCCTGGTCGCCCACCTGCAAGGACCCCCGTGCCCCGACCGTCGTCACGCCCCGTCCCCGCAACTGGACGGGGATGCGCAGCTGACCGCGTCCGCTCATTTTTACGGTGCCAGTGCCGCGCAGGTAGGCCGTGAGGCGCGGGCGCCCCGACCCGGTGAGGGTCACCCTGCCCGTGCCGGCGAGGGCGACGGCGTTGGGCGTGGCCGCCTTGTCGGTGTACCGCTGCATGAGTCCGGCCATGGTGGCCGAGGCCAGCGCGGCCAGGCCGGTGCCGAAGTAGGTCTTGTCGGTGGTGCGCCGTGAGTACAGGTACTCCAGGCACGCCGAGGCGAAAGCCGAGTTGGACGGGTCGGCGAGGGAGGCCACACCGATGGCCTGGACGAAGGCCAGGTTGTTGTAACTCTGCGTCGGCAGACCGTTCAGCTCGTACTCGGCCTTGAAGGCCGCGGGATCCCCGCCGGTCTGGCTGCGGGCGAAGGACGCCAGCTTGTTAGCCGCCTTGCGCGCGAGCTCGTTGGCTACCGAGGGGAAGTTGAGGTACTCCAGCAGGACGCCCCAGGGGTGCCGGATGGCGTTATACGACCACTTGTAGGAGGCGCCGGGCACGACTTGGCCGGTCCGGGTGGACTCGTCGGGCACCATGCCGGTGGCGTAGGTGCGGTCGAAGTAGCCCTGGGCGATGGGGTAGTTGGTCGCGATGAACGTCTCCCAGCGGGGGTCGCTGTCGAGGACCATGTACTCGCGCAGGTGGCCGGGGCGGAAGTAGTCGGCCATGTAGCGGTCGTCGGTCTTGTTCCACTGGTCGCCGTTGAGCATCACGTGGGCCGGTGCCTGGTTGGCGGGCATGAACTCGTACGCCTTGATCGCGGCGGTCATGGCCTTGGCGGCGGCGGCGTAGTTGATCGCACCGTTGCTGCCGAAGATGCGGTCGGCGAAGATCAGACCAAGGGCGATGTCCTTGTCACCGTCGGTCGCTCCTCCCGAGCCGGTGACGTTGCCGTTCTTGTCGACCGACCAGTTCATCAGGCCGCGCACGTTGAGGTAGCGGCGGACGTAGGCCCACAGCGCGTCGAAGCGGCTCTTGGCGAGCGCGTCGTACACACCGGTAGGGAGCTGCGGGTTGCCGTAGATCGCGCAGAGGATGAGCGCGTAGCCCATGCCCTCGGACACCGTGCCCCCCTCGGTGCCTGCTGCTCCAGAGACGGGGTCGCGCTGGTCGGGGCGCTTGATGCGCATCTCACCGGGACGGCAGCCCTCGGTGGTCAGGCACAGGTCCATGAAGGCGTCGTAGATGGCCCGTGAGTACTGCCGTGCCTTGGTGACGCCCATGGACGGCGGGGCGGCGGCGTCGTACCAGTCCTTGACGATGGCTCCGGCGGTGCCCGGAGTGGGTGTCGTCGGGTTGCTCGGAGTGGTGCCCGAGTCCCGTGCGTAGATCGCCGCGGAGTCGATGGTCAGGTTGAAGGGCTGCGGGGTCGATGACGTGCGCGCTGCGATGGGGGAGCCGGTGCCGAGCACCAGGGACATGTCCAGACCGAGCGCTCCCGCTGGCTGCTTCGAGGTGTCGCTCAGCTGCCAGGCCTTGCCTCCGTCGACGTAGAAGACGATGGCGGCGGGGGTCCACTCCACGGTGAGAGTGTGCTGCACGGTGAGGTCCAGCTGCACCGTCGACTGAGTCACCGTGGCATTGGTGTCCCGGACGTAGAAGATCACTTCGTCCGCTCCGCCGTCGCGGTGTGTGAACAGACCGATGGCGCCGTCGGCGTAGCTGGCGCTCTTCAGCTCGATCAGCGGTCCATAGCCCGGTCCCCGGTCGATCTTGGCCTTGACTTCCCAGCGGCCGTACTTCTGCAGGTTGGCTGTCTGGGTGAGGCCGCCGACGAAGTCGCCGGTGCCGATGACCTTGAGGGCGCCGTCGGCGACGATGGCGGCCTGCCCACCGGACACGGCGGGGGTGCTAATTACCGAGTTGCGGATGATGTGCTCCACTTGCGCGGGCCACACGGTGCCCGCGGGTGGCTCGGTGCCCAGGTCGGACGGGATCCAGTCGCCACCCTGGTTGTACGGGCCGTCGGACTCCCCGGGGACCTTGCACCAGATCCAGCCGTGACGGCGGCGGACGCCGTCCAGGCCGTTGGGGTTGTATCGAGATCGCGCGCCCAGGGCGATGCCGGAGGGGTTCTGCCAGTTCTGCGGGTTGGGTGGGGTCTTGGCGCCGTTGCGGGAGGTGTCGATGACGAAGCCGAGCTTGCCCTTGATCACCCCGTACTGGTTCTCCAGGATGTCGATGGTGCCGTTGGCGTGCGCTTCGCAGTCCAGTGTCGGGCGGAAGTTCGAGATGTTTTCGTTGATGCCGTCGCAGTCGGCGACGCCGGCCTGGGCGAGCACGGCGGCCATGTCGGCGGACCCGAGCCACTGCGAGTGTCCGTTGTCGTGGTAGACGCGTGCGTTGATGCACTTCTGGCGAATGCGCGTCACCGTCCAGCGCATGAGGGTCATGCGCGCGTCGAACTCCGCTTGGCTGATGCGGCCCTCGCGGAGCATGCCGAGGACCTGCGGCAGACCGTCGGGCTCCAGCAGGATGACGGTGTAGGCGTTGCCGATGGCGTCCAGCTGCTCGTCGATCCACTGCTTGTACTGCGCCTCGTTGGCGGCCCCGCCGGCCGCCGCGCCCCCGTAGTCGCGGCTGACGATGTTGTAGAAGATGAAGACGTTGCGCTGCCCCAGCGCTGTGGCCGCCTCCACGACGCGCCGCGTGATCCCGGACCCCAGCGGGATCCAGTCGACCGCGAGCCACTTGGCTCCCGGGGTGGCGACGATGTAGTCGACGCCCGACACGATGACGGGATCACTGAACTGACTGCGGATGGTGCCGACGGTGTTGTCCGGGTCCGCCCACAGGTGCCAGCCGTCGGTGGCCGGCTGACTGCTGCCACCCCCGGCGCCGTTGCTGTAGGGGCGCCAGCGGTTGGTGTTGAGCGAAGATCCGGTGAAGTCGTCGAAGTCGACGAGGGAGAAGCCGCTGGGCGCCGTGGGTGTGGTCGGCGTCGGAGTGGTGGGCTGCTCCACCTCCGGAATCGTCGGCGCCGTGGTGGTCCCGGCCAGTCCGGGCTGCATGATGCCCGCTGCCAGCATGGAGGCCATGGCGGCGGTGGAGACGCTGAAGTAGTTCTGCTCGTTGTCGTTGGCCAGCCAGGTCATCCCGTCGGCTGTCCACTGCGACAGGCTTGAGTCGGTCAGCCCACCGATCGTGTACGCCTGCATGTAGGTGGCGTTGATGTACGGGGTGCCGTTGCCGCCGACGTAGGAGTAGTCCATGGCAGGTTCGGCCTGCTGGGCGGCCACGTTGCCGTTGGCGCGCTCCTTCTGCTTCGTCGCCAGGCGCATGGGCATGTTCTTGGCCAGTGCGTCAGTGTTGGGGCCGTTCCAGACATAGTCGGCCGTGATGCGCCAGGGGTAGCGCGTGTTGTTGTAGCCGAACTTGGCCTCGCCGCTGGGGGAGCCGTCTTCCTTGATGTCGGTCTGCAGACCGTAGGGGTTGGACTTCGCGCCGCTGTAGAAGGTGCCCAGCGCGAGCGGGAAGTTCCTGGCGATGATGTCCAGCCAGCGGGAGTCCCCCGTGTGCCGGTAGAACTCGCGGAACCAGCCCGGTGCGAAGTAGTCGGGGTAGTAGCTGTAGCCGACGGACTCGTAGCCCCAGTAGTCACCGTTGACGTAGAGGTTGCCGCGACTGCTGTAGCTGAGCGGGATGATCTCCTTGGCGAGGATGGCGTTGATGTACTTCGTCGCCTCGGCGCCGTAGTCGATGCCCGTCGCGTTGCCCCACAGGCGCGAGGCCCACACGAGCGCGAGGGCGATGTCGAAGTCGCCGTCGCTGGCGCCGCCGCTGCCGCGCTTGGTGCCGTCGGGCCCGATGTACCAGTGCATCAGGCCGTTCTCGTCCAGGTAGTACTTCACGTATCGCCAGAAGCGGTCGAACCAGGTCTTGGCCTCAGGGTCGTAGATGCCGGACCCGAGTTGGGAGTTGCCGAAGCCGACGGTGGCGAGCATGCCGTAGCCCATGCCCTCGGACACCGTGCAGTTACGGACGTTCTCACCCCCGAAGCCCTGATCGGGTGCGTAGACACGAGCCATGCCGGCGGTTGGGACGCCGCTGGTGGTCCAGGTGAAGGCCTTGAACTTGTCGTAGCGGTTGCGGGCCTGCTGGCGCAGCAGCGCGAGGCTGGCGTTGGGTCGGACGCCGTAGGGGTACCAGTCGGCCAGGGTGATCCCGGTGCCCGCTGCCCCGGAGCCTCCCGAAGACCCATCGGTGCTGCCGGTGGACCCGCCGCCAGTAGCGGTCACGGCGTTGTCCCACGTCGACACGCTCGCGTGCCGGGTGCCTGTCCACGCGTACGTGTTGCCCGGGGTGTTGATCGTTGGCGCTACGTCTGGGGTGTCCCCATCGAAGTAAGGCTGCACTGCCGTACCTGCAGAAAGCACGAAGTTGGTGAACCACACGCAGCCGTGGCTGGTGACGCCGTATGACCCGAGGCCGAAGCTGATCTCGATGCTCTGCCGAGACGACAGGGTGAAGGTGAGAGAGTCTCGCGTCCACGGCCGGTTGGCGGTGTAGTGGCGCTGGCCGTAGACGGTGGACGCTGTGTTGCGCACGTACAGGTGGCCGTTCTCCACCAGGCCGTTGGTCTGCGCCTCCCAGCGCAGGGTGTACGTGCCTGCATCAAGCTGGCCGCGGAAGACGAAGGCTCCGGCATCGCCGGACTGGCCGTCGTAGAAGAACAGCTTGTAGGTGGTGCCGCCGTTCGGCCCCTCGGTGGGTTGGCGCTCCAGCTTGAAGTTGTTGTTCCCGCCGTGAGTGACAAGACCGGCGAGGTTCAGGCCCGCCCTCGGGTTGGGGATGAGGTTACGGACAATTGGCACAGCGCCCCAATTACTCCGACTCGAAGATCAGCGCGCCTGCAGGCCAGATCACCGGCTGGTTGGCCGGGATATCGATTCCCCCACCCGGGAAAAGGTGCGCTTCCAGGATGATGCCCGTGCCGGTCTGCGCCGTGTTGGTGCCCCATCCCTTGGCGTTGCCCCAGGAGGCCGTGCTGGTGCCCTGGTTGATGTCGCTGGTGTTAGCAACGAGGCCGGTGCCGTTGGGTGTCGGGAAGGCTGAGCTGACGTTGACGCGGTTGTAGCCGCCGCCGGCAACCTCCACGCCACCCGTTCCGTCTTCGTTGGGCATGACGGTAAAGATCATCAGCCAGGGGGTGATCGGCAGTGTGATGCTGAGCGGTTTTCCGAGGCGGAGCTTCAGGATTTCGTTCTCTAGGAAGTTGAGTGCAGACACGGGCTCAGCCTTGTTCGACGGTGATGTTGACGGTGCCAGCCTGCACAAGTGCGGCGACACCCTCCAGAAAGATGTTATCGGTGGGGTTCACGAGAGCATCGACATAGTCGACGCCCGGGACATTGGAAAGGAGCTGGACCAGCTCGTTGTAACGGACCACCACGTCCCAGTCCCATGAGGCGGGGCTGAGGTAGGAGCGCACAGCAGCAGCGGCGTCCGCGCGCACGGCCTCCACGTCGAAGCCGGGGAAGGCCTTCAGGGTGGCTGTCACATCGACCGTGGTGATCGACGGGTTGATCGCGTAGACGACGAAGTTGGCCTCTCGCTGTGACTCGAGCAGCGCAGTCACGGCATTGCGGACGACCGTGCCGACCGGGTTCCCCGCAGGATCGACCACGGCGACCGAGATGGTCCGCTCGTTGTCCATCCGGCCGTTGGCCGGGCTGTAGCCGTCGATGGCGAAGGCGCGATCCACTCCCGGCACATCGAGCGCGAGCGTGGCGAAGTCTTGCGGAACGATGGGCCGCGGGGCCAGCAGCTTGAGGCGGGCCTGGAGGCGGTTGAGGTACTCGGCGTCGGTCTCCGCGTCCTCACCGCCCACCGGCAGGGTGGTCGATGTGACGGACTTGACGAAGGTCAGGGCGTCCATGAGCTGCAGGGGCCCGATCGGCAGGTTGTTGTACGCCTCGCCCGGCTGGACCGACTCCACGTTGATGTACACCTGCGAGAAGCCCGCCGGCACCGTAGCGGTGCTGAGGGTGCGGAAGAAGGCGAAGGTGTTGTTGCCGAGCGCGTAGCCGATGAGGGTGCCACCGGGGATGGAGTACCCCGAGTCGTCGGTGACCTCCCAGCTGGTCCGCATCCGGGCGTACGCGGCGTCCACGGGCGGGACGTTGAGCATGGTGCGCCCGAAGTCCCGGTAGATGCTCCGCGGGACCCGGCTGGCCACGTCTCGGTTCTCCGCGATGGCGCGGCAGATGACCTCGATCATGGCCACGTCGAGCTGCCCCTCACGGGGTACCCAATCGGGGAAGACCGCAGCCATCGCTTGCAGGGTGCGGGCCGCCAAGGCGCTGGAGTCGGTACTGAGGGCGGTGAAGGCGCCGTCGTCGCCTACGTCGATGTAGCTCACAGCTGGTCCCAGGTCATGCCCATGTCGTTCCAGGTCAGGGTGCCCAACCCGTTCCAGGTGACGCCGACGGGCAGCGAGCCATCGTCTTCGCCGTCATCGGGGACGCTCGGCGTCGGGGTGGTGATGGCGATCCCTCCGCCTGGGGTGTCCAATACCTCGATCAGAGGCCGAACGCTGACGGTCACCCGCCGGATCGACGGGTCGATGGAGTCGACAGCGGAGTCCAGGGTCACCTCCGCCCGCGGCTCCCAGTCGCCGAGCTCGTTGGCGATGGTGTCCAGCGCTTCCTGCGCCGGAGCACCGAAGGCCATGTCGGGAATGCCGAATGTCGGTGCCTCCAGACGGTGCCCCTGGGGAGTGCCCATGTACGTGGCCACGCACTGGCTGATGTCCTCGTAGGAGTCCTGCTCCACCACCGCAGCGCTGCCGCCGAGGCCTATCTGGAAAGGAACGCGCAGGTGAGGGATCGCCATACGGTCACGACTTTACTTGCCAGCCGATCAACCAGGCGGGATTGCTTTCGCTGCCGGTGAAGATGACCAGGCATTGGTCGCCGGGCTGAGGTGGCTGGTCGCTGCGAGTGAAGGGCATCGGGCCGAAGAAGAAGTCGGGAGAGAAGCCATCGAGCGTGACCCGCGCAGTCGTGGCGGTCACGTCCAAGACTGTTCCGGACACCGGGCCGATGGGTCGTGACCGCTTGCTCTTGTTGGCACCGCCGGACAGGTAGGTGGTGAAGGCATCGCCGAGGTCGCTCATTCGCTCCCCAGAAGCAGTAGCGGAAGCGGGTTCACTGGCGACCCCAGCTTGCGGATCTCAAAATGCAAATGCACCCCAGTAGCGGTGCCGGTCTGCCCGGCACCGCCGATGATGTCGCCCTTCTTGACCGCCATGCCGTTGCGGCACCGGATCCGGTTCAGGTGCCCGTACCGGGTCTCGTAGACGAGCGGGCCTGCGGCCTTGGTGCCGTTGTGCTTGATGTAGACGACGTTGCCGTAGCCGCTTTGCTGGCCGGCGAAGGTCACCACGCCATCGTGGCTGGCCGTGACGGCCTGGTTGAGGCTGGCGTTGATGTCGATGCCCTGGTGCTGGGAGCTGGCGCCCTTGGTGGGGCTGGAGCGTGCACCGAAGCCCGAGTTGATGCGGTGGTCACCGCCGATGGGCCAGGCCCAGAAGTTGGAGGTCGGTGCTCCCGCACCCCCGGTGACGGTGGTCCCGGCGCCACCACCGGCCAGGTTGGCGAAGTAGTTGGCATCCAGGCCTGCCTCGGCCGCGCCTGCGGCTGGCTCGGGTGGCGGGTCAGGCTCGGGCAGCTCGGGCTCGGGGAACTTGATGGTGACCGAAGACTGCTCGGCGAACAGGTCGCGCTCGATCTGGGAGACGAACCACTTGCCGTCGGCGGGTCCGAGGTCGAACAGCTCCACGGTCGTGCCGGCGGGGGAGTCCCAGCGGCTGGTGATCAAGTCGTAGGTGCCCTCGGACATGGGCTTGCCCACGTCCCAGTCGAAGTTGACGAAGCCGATGCCTGCGGAGAACTCGCGCACGTCGTAGACGGCGGGACCATTGACGTAGGCGGAGTCCGGGCCGAGGTTGAGGGTGCCCTTGTCGACGTAGCACCGCCAGTTGATCTCGGCGAACCAGCGCTTGATCGCTGTCCAGGTGTCCTCACGGTTGTCGTCGGTGATCTCGGATGCCTTCTCCCGCGACGTGGCGGGTATCCGGGAGGCCCCACCGGAGAAGTAGTCCTCGACGATGCCCGAGGCAGGTTCGGAGCTGCTGGTCTCAGTGGCCACGGCGGTCAAGGTGCCGCGGGCTAGCTCGGTCTTGACCCGCTCGGTGTTGTTGTTCGACACCGCCACGACTGCCCACGGGATCTCGCTCATGAGCTCGCGCGCCGCCTCCACGCGGGTGACGCTGCCCGCGGCGAACTTCCGCGGCTCGTTGTGCCGACGCATCTCGGCAACCAGCAGGTCCTCCATGGTCAAGGTCAGGCTGTCACCGTCCTTGTCCACCCCGGCTAGCTCAAAGGAGTGGTCATCAACCTGCGCTGTGATGCGCTTGGAGAGCATCCCGGACTTCAGCAGCGTCCGCTCCGGGTCGAAGATCCGCAGGCTGAGCGTCGATGCTCCGTCCGTGGTGCGGGTCACCGAGGCGGACTCCACGTTGCGCCCGATGTCGGCGACCTGGCCGCCGTCGGCAATGAGCGTCATGCCGTCGGGTAGGAAGTTGAGGTCCTCCATCAGGCAGGCACCTTGAGGACTTGGCCCACCTTGAGGCTTCGCGGATCACGGACGCCCGACGCGTTGGCAATGTCCTGCCACCGGGCTGAGGAGCCGTACATCTTCTGCGCGATGCCGCTCAGGGTGTCCCCGGCCTTCACGGTGTACGTGCGCTCCCCGCCCGACGATCCGGTCGATGCTGCCGCTGGCGGTGCTGCAGCTGCCGCGGGGGAGCTGTTGTGCACGACGACCTGAGGCGCGTTGTGCTGGCGGAAGGTCAGCGTCATGGACTGACGACACCTTCGCCCGTCGTCGCGGTACTCGTCGTCGTCCTGGTACTCGATGCCCACAAGAATCCAGGCGAGGTCGGTGCGCTTGACGTTGGGGCCGGCGAGGCGCAGCACGTCGGGGATCTTGGGCGTGGGGATGCGCCGGTCCTCGATCAGCTTGATGATCGGCTCGATGTCGCCGTCGGGGTACTGGTCGATGGCCACGTCGATGGTCTGCTCGAACAGCTCCACGCCCGAGAAGTGGGTGTAGGCGTACGTGCGGGGACGGTCGATAGAGTCCCACACGGCGCCGCCAGCACTGATGTACGGCGCTCGCTCGCCCAGGTCCACGGAGATGACGAACGGGCCAGTGGCCAGGAAGATGCCCAGCTTGCTCATGCCCGGGCCAGCTTGCCCTTGATCTGACGGACGATGATGTCTGCCGTCCGCTGCGCGTTGAGCACGTCGGAGCCGGATACCCGGATGGCGCCGTCTTCGAAGATGACCGAGGGACCCATGGGGGACGGGCCCTCGGGCAGGGGGTCGACACGGGCGCCCTTGGGCAGCGAAAGCAGCTCCGGGCCGCGCTCGCCGACCCAGCTCATGCCCGGCTTGCGGGTGATGCCGCCCTTGGCCTGACCCGGGTACAGCGGCTTGGCGCCGAAGAGGCTGCGCAGGTCGTTGCTGATGCCTTGGATAGCCTTGGGTGGCCCGCCGTCCTTGCCGGTAACCGTGTCAACGGGGTTGGCCACGGCGTTGGCGGTGGCGCCGGCGAAGCCGACGACCCCAGAGACGATGTTCAGGATGCCCTTGACTTCGTCGAGGGTGTTGACGACGCTATCCAGCAGCGGGTCGATGACCGGCTGCAAGGCCACAAGCAGGTCGGTGATCCCCCTGATGATGTCGACGGCGCCCACGAAGATGTCGAAGATCTTGGGACCGGCGTCCTGAAGGAAGGGCCAGACCGTGCCCACCCACAGCGTCTTGACGTTGCCGACGATGTCCTGCACGTCCTCCCAGATGGAGACCAGCCGCCCACCTGAGCCGGTCCGGTCGTCCAGCAGGGACACGACGCTGTCGAAGCCGCCCTGGCGGTACATGAAGAGCATCTCGGCGCCGAGACCCTTGATCTGCGGGTAGGCACCCTTGGCGCGGGCGGTCAGCTTGACGATGCTCTTGCCGAGTCGGTCGAAGCCCTTCTCACCGATCCGGTTCACATCGGGCATCACGTCGCGTGCCAGGAAGTCGCGCATGGGTGTGAAGGCGGTCGCCATGCCCAGCTTGGCGCGCTCGCGGAAGTTGGCGATCTGGCCAAGGAAGGTCTTGGACTGGTTGTCCATCGCGTTCTGGAAGCGTGGGTCGTTGGCGAGGCCCTTGGTGATGATGTCGGCGGCCTGGGTGCCGGAGATGAGGCCGTTCTCGGCGTCCTTGCGGATCTGCGCGATGGTCCGACCCGAGGCTTGGGCGAGGTAGCCGTAGGCGTCCACGCTGGCGTCGGCCAGCTGCCCGATCTCCTCCAAGCTGAGGACGCCATTGCGGCGCATCTGCCCTAGGGCTCGCGCCATCGCCTGGATGCCCTCCTCCCCGGTGTTCAGGGCGGCAGCGGCGTTACCGAACGCCGTCAGGGTGGGGATCACGTCCTTGGCGTCGTAGCCCACGGCCATGAGGTACTGCGAGGTCTTCTGCAGGTTCTCTAGGTCGAACGGCGTCCTGAGCGCCATGGCTTGCAGCTGAGCCATGAACGCTTCGCCGGCCTGCGCCGACCCCAGCAGGGTGTTGAAGCCGACCTGCGCCTGCTCCATGGCGCCGGCAGTCTTCAGCCCGAAGACCGACGCGGCGATACCCGCTGCTCCGAGAGCAGTGGCCGCTCCACCGACCGCCTGTGCGCCCGCTACGGCCCATCCGGCGACCTTGCCGAACGCTCCTCGAGCGCGGTCCAGGGCCGATGACGCACCGCCAGCACTGCGTGCGGCCCGGTCCGATTCCTGGCTGATGCGGTGGATGGCGGCGGCTGCGCGCTCGGCGTCGCGGCGGAACCGGGAAGCTTGTTCAAGGGTGAGCCGTACGCCTACTTCGTCGTTTTCAGCCACAGCTAGCCCTTGCGCTTACCTTTGCCCCGGCGACTACCGCCAAAGACCCTGCCTACAGCATTGCCGACAGCGATCCCGATTGCATCGATCTCCTGCTGCCGCCGTTCGGAGTCCATCGCCAAGGCCTGCTCGATCACTTCGTTGAGGACGCGCACCTCATCGGCAGGTGCTTTGAGGTAGGTGAGGGGGTCGGCTCCCAGGATGAGCGCCACCGCTGCGGACTTGACCCCAGGGTGGCTGGCTATTCCCCCTGGTAGTCGTCCTCAAGGTCACGCAGCTCCAGGCCCGACCACTGCAGGAGCTGGGCAGCGTGTGCCATCAGGTCTCCGTCGATGACGAAGAGCGCTCGGCACACCGCGATGGCTCGGCGGTCCGCCACACCCAACATGACGGCCAGCTCCTGGCTGCCGAAGCGCAGCGGCTCGCCGTCCTCGCCCTCGGTCAGCTGGCGGCCGTCGTCAGTGGTGATGGTGATGCCGGTAGCGCAGGACACGAGGACCTGGGCGTTCGCGTCCAGAGCCGCCTCGGAACGCTTCTTCTTGCCCGCCTTGTTGGCCTCGCTGAGGCTGGAGCTGTGCTTGTCGATCTCGCTCCAGTCGGCAGGGCGGTAGGTCACGCTGATGCTCGGCGTACCCTTCTCGCCCCATCCCGGCACGTTGAGGGTCTTCTTCTTGGCTTCGACCAGCTTCTGACGCGCGCCGGCCAGGTCGGCGAAGACCGACGAGTCGGTGCCCATCAGCCGACCGACCCGTCAACGGAGATCATGGCTTCCCACATCTCCACCTCGTTGCTGTCGGAGTCGACCTCGCCGGGAGTGACGCCCGAGAGAATGCCGGTGTAGACCTCAGCGCGTCCGAAGGCGTTGCCATCCAGGTCCAGCGCTTGCTTGCTGATCACCACGCGCGCCTTGCCGACGCGGGAGTACATGTAGCGACGCAGCTCCACGTCGGCGTCCTCGTACGGCTTGCTCACCGTCACGTCCTCGGTCGACGACGGCGCGCCATAGGCGCGCTGGGGGCCCATGCCGCCGCGGCGGCGCTTGACCGGGTCGGAGGTGACGCCACTGCCCGTGAAGGTGTCGAAGGTGATCTGGCGTCCCTCACAGGACATGGTCACGAGGTACTGATCTTGACGGCCTGGCATGCGTGTCCTTGGTGCTACAGCGCGATGTCAGCGCTGGTCTTGACGATCTCAATAACGACCAACTCGGCGGTGGGCGACATGCGCAGGCTGAGCACCGCGTGCAGCTCACCGTTGGCGATGGTGGTGGGGGTGTTGACCTGCTCGCCGACGTTGACCAGGTAGGCCTCGTCTGGCGTCTCGCCGAAGAGGGCGCCTTCGTTGTAGTAGCGCAGCAGGACACCGGAGAGCGCGCTGCCGAACTCGGCGAGCAGCTGGCCGCGGCCGTCGACCTGGCGGAAGAGGAAGGTCTCTGCCACCGTCTCGGCCTCCGCGGTGATGGCCATGCGTAGGCGCTGGTTGGCCAAAAAGCTCCAGGCGTAAGCATCGGTGCCCGGTTTGGCCAGGGTGCGGTAGCCGTACAGCGTGACCCCTGCGGGCAGCTCGCGGAAGACGTTCAAGCCGTTGGTGTTCAGCGCCTCGCGCTCAGCGTCGGACCATCCGGACTGCGTCAGGCCGACGACGTAGCGCGCACGCCCGCTGACGCCGGCCGCAGCGTTGTTGGCCGAGCGGGTCTGGTCGTTGCGGGCCATGAGCGCCGCGGCCATCGCCGTCGGGGGCACCTGGCGGGTGGTGCCACCGAGCAGACCGGGAACGACATGCCAGGGACCGAAGAGGGCTGCGTATTCATCACCCTGCAGGCTCTGCGCCTCGGTGCCCGCCGCGGTCGCCGACGAGGTGTCCGTGTCGTCCAACAAGGCGATGCGGTTGTGCTCCTTGGCGTGCGTGCGCAGGGCACCGCGCGTGTTGGTGGAGGTGGCTCCGGGAATCCAGACTTGCCCCGGACCCAGGCCACGAGTGAAGCGTGCCAGGGCAGTGCCGCGCGTCACGTCGTCAACGGCTGCGTAGTCGTCGGCACCGCCGGTCATGTTGGCGGCTGCGACGACAGCCGGGTCCGCGCCGCTGGCACCGGTGGGCAGGCTGACCGCTGCCCAGCTGGAGCTGTTGGACCAGTTGATGGCGTCGGTCACGCTCGCCAGGGACGGGGAACGCTCCACGCCGAACTCCGGGTTAGCGATGACCAGCGCGAACTCACCCACGGCCGCGCCGGCCGTGACTGCCACAGTGACGCCGTTCCACCATGCTCCGGCGTTCTTGGCATCGACCCGAAGCGACGGGTCACCGTCGGCGTCGTTGAGGGTGATGCCAGCGAGCGCTGCGGCCGGTCCTGCGACGCGCTGCACGTAGGCCGTGCTGCCACCCTCGCGGAAGTAGGTGTCCAGGGCATCCCACAGCAGCGACTCGGTGATGCGCGCCCCGAAGTATGTGCGGAACTCGGTCATGTTCCGGACCAGCTGCGGCGAGGTCAGGGAGCCGCGCTGGGCCGGCCCGACGACGAACGAGGTGCCGGTGTCGACACCGTTGCCGCGACCGGGGGACGAGGCCCGTGAGGTTACTTCGACGCCTGGACGTGGACTCACTTGGCGGCCTCCTTGCTCTTGGCCTTACCCGTGGTCGGTACTTCGACCAGGGCGCCTGCTTCGATCTTGCGCGCGAGCTCGTCGCTGCGGTCGACATCAGCCGTCTGAGCGGTGCCCAACACCGGACCACCAGGGACATCTACTGGATATGGGTGTGGGTTCTGCACCTTCACAGAGGCTTCTTTCGCGTATGGATGTACGTAGCCGTGATGTCGACCAGCGGGTCGGGATCAACGTCGGGTTCTTGCAGGCCGGATCGAATATCGACGATGCCGTCCACGTGTACGCCTAGCGTAACCGTCGCGGCCCCCAAGGTGCGGGAATCCTCTGTCGGTGCATCGTCGTAGCTCTCGTCCAGCAGGTCGATCCCCGAGCTGATGCCTCGCTGGAGCACTCCCTCGCTGAGGTACGGCAGTGATTGGTGCTGCATCATGCATGCCCGCCCGGCGGCGGCGTACAGCTCCGCCAGCTCGCGTGTGGTCTCTCGGTCGTGGGACGCAACGACGAAGCCGACGCGGATGTCGAAGACGGCGTTCAGCGACTTCGACTGGATGGTGGGTGACCCCAGGAAGCCGGGGGAGACCACGACCAGCGCAGGCAGCTGCTCGCCCGCCCAGTTGTCGACGAGGTCGCTCATGTGCCACGACTCGGGCGCCGGCAGGGCGTCCCGGGTACGCCCGGAGGCCTCGGCGATCTCGGCCAGGTAGGAGGGGAAGAAGGTCTGCAGCGTCGCGGTCACGTTGTGGCGGACGTTCGCGCCCGTGACGATGCGGCCGTAGGCGCTACTCATTGGGGTAGGACTCCACGACGTGGCGCTGCACCGTACGCAGCATGGACTGTTGCTGGCGGCGGGTCAGGTCGACCACCTTGCGCTGCGCCATCCGGCGGGTGCCTTCCTGGTGGAAGCGCGCCTTGGGGTCCTTGGTGCCCATGAAGATGGTCTTGCCGGCGTCTTCGACACGCAGGATCCCGTCGCTGCTCCTCTTGTTGGTCAGCGACTTCCTCAGGTCCTGCTTCTCTTGCAGGATGCGCAGCTGGCCGCGGACGCGGCGCTTGGACGCCAACGTCGACGGCTTCAACGGCGACCACCGGCCGCTGGCTCCGCTGGAGCCCTCAGTGTTGAACAGCGAGCGCTCGAAGCCGCGGAACTGATCGTACAGGTCGTCCTTGATCGGCGTCAGATCGAGCGCCACGTCAGGCCAGCGGCGTAGGTGGTACTCCACGTCCTCGATGCCGTCGGCGGAGAAGCGGAGAGCTACCACCGGACTTGGCCGATGGGCTTGCAGTTGACCGGGAAGCCAAAGGCCGGGAGCTTGTAACCGTCCTCGCCGGTCGGGTCCTCCCCGGACTCCTCGGTGACCCGGGGCAGCGCCGCCTTGACGCCCTGGTCGTACAGCTCCTTGAGCCGGTCGTAGGGCGATGAGTCGGTCTGGATCTGCTCGGGGAAGTACGACAGCTCCACGGCCATGGCCGCGCGCAGGGCCACGAGCTCGGCTGCCGCTCCCTCCACGCCAGCCGGCACCGTGCCCCCGAGGGCCGCGCTGACCGTGGCCACTGCCCGGTCGATCAGCTGGGAGACGGCCTCAGCTGTCGGACGCGTGCGTGTCTGGTCTGCGGCCAGCTCGGACGTGAAGGTGCCCTGCTCCCTGCCGTTGCGGTCCTTGGTGCGCGCACGCAGGAGCGCTGCGACATCGGCCACCGTGGGTGCCCAGGTGACCGCCACGGACTAGGCCTCGAGCAGCTTGGTGAGGCCTTCGACGACACCCTTGCGGGCGTCGTCTCCCTTGGCCTGCTCACGCGCCAGCAGGTCGGCTGCCTCGTCCTTGTGGTCCTCGGCGTACGCCAGGACCTGACCGACGTTGCCGTCCAGTGGCTCAATCGTGCGGGTCGTCGGCGAGTCGATCGTCGCGCCTTCAGGGAGTGAGGTCAGCTCAGGACCATGCTCCCCGGTCATGACACCGGAGGGGTACAGCGGGTCGATCACGGGTGGCTCTGCGGCCAGCGGGTCGATCGTGGCCGGCGTGTCGTCGTCGGTGACAAAGGCGCCGAGCTGGTCGCCTCGGGTCAGGTAGCGACCCTCGGGGATGTCGACCGTCTCACCCTTGCGAGCGGTGACGAAGGTGCCGTTCGCGTTGACGTAGCCGAAGTAGATCGACTTGATGGTGCGCTCGGGCATCAGAGGCCGTCCACACCCGTCAACTGCAAGACGGCGTTGGGGTTGGTCACGTAGGCCACCGGACGCGTGTCGGTCTGGAACCAGGTCTCCTGGGTCTCCGGCTCACGCCACGACTCGGTGCTCAGCGCCTTCTCCACGCGGTACTCACCGACCTCGCCCGACGCAACCAGGTAGGGCTTGCCCTGCGGAACGCGCGGGGAGACTCGGTAGCCGTTGGTGAAGCCGACCAGAGACAGCGCGTCACGAAGCTTTGCGGCTTCGTATTGGAAGAAGGCCAGCAGCGACAGCTCTTCGTTCTCGTTGATGAAGAGAGTGTCGTACGTGATGCCGGTCTCGTCGGTGATGGCCTGCTTGCGGGCGAGGGCCAAGTCGGCGATGGGCGTGTCACGCGGGCCCGTGGGGTTGGAGCCGTTCGGAATCGCGGTCGTCCAGTCGTTGCCCGGCACCTGGCGGCTGTGGGCGACAACGGCGGCGTTGAGGATGGCGACGGTGTAGGCGTTGGTCGCACGGACGATGGTGTTGCTGACCTTGCGAGCGTGTCGCGTGATCAGCTGCACGTCGTTGCGCTCGCGCGCCTCGTCCGTGACGAAGAACTTGCCACCCCACTTCTTGGGGACAGCGACCTTGGGCTCGCCGCGGCTGGAGGTGAGGATCGGGAACTCTTCACCGGGGGCGACGGCTTCAGCGTCACGGTCGGTGTAAAGGTCGTTGCCGTCGACTTCGTCGTACACCACAGCGCCACCGGATACGGCACCGGCGCGCGTGAAGACATCGTCGATGAAGAACAGGCTGGCGGTGAGGTCACGGACAAGTGCGGTGACGCGCGTCGGCTGGTTCGAGTAGGTGTCAACGGTGATGGCACCGTTGTTGACGGTCGGCGTACCCAAGGGGTGAGCGACGGTGTTCGGAAGTGTTGCCATGGAAGTTCAGTCCCCCTAGTACAGGCTGATCTGTGCGTCGGTGCCGGAAGCGGCAGCGGTGAGAGCGAAGCCGATGGCTACGCCCGTGTTCTTTGGACCGACCTGACCGTTCGTGGTCACTTCGACTTCCTGGAACGCGGTGATGTTGGCCGAGCAGGTGATGGGTACGACGTTGCCCGGGCCTCGGATGACGCCGACCATGCCGCCCTGGATGTCGGTGAGAGCAGCGTCCCACTTGGCGACGCCGAAGATGCGGCCACCGGCGTCAGCATGGCCGATGGAGACGTTGCCGGTCCCGACGCTGGTGGCGAGGGGGCCTGCGGCGCCGGGCGAGGTCTGGCGGTTGCCGCTGATCTTGACGCATCGCTTGCCGATGACGGCGGTAATGGCGATGGCCGTGAGGTCAGCGCCCGGGCGGTAGAAGGGGATGCACTCGTTCTGGATGGTGGGCATGACCTACGCCTCCTGGGCAGTCTTGAAGCGGTTGATGCGGGCGATCTCGCCAGGGGTGAGGCCCAACGTGGAGTACTGCTCGGCGGATGCGGCGATGTCTTCCTCGCCGGTACCGCCGTGGCCGCTTTCGCTGAGGTTGATCGTCTTGGGTAGCGAGGCGATGGTGGCCTTGGTGATCTCGTAGTTGTCGTCCAGCGCCTTGCGCCAGCCGGCTGAGACGCTGGGACCGAACTTGCCTTCGTTCATGGCTGCTGCGATCAACGCGTCCTTCTCGCCAGCCTCGATCTTCTCGCGCAGCTGGCGGCCACGGGAGACTTCGGCTTGCAACTCGGCGAGCGCGGCGGCGTCGACCGTGACGGTCTGCGGTGCCTCCACGTCGCCGTCCTTCTGCTGCGGGATGGTCACCGGAGCCGAGCCAGGAGCCGACGTGGGTGCCGGGGTGTCCTCGGGCGCCGGGTCGGTGTTGGAGGCGGTGGCGTCCTTGGCGGCAGCGAGAGCGTTCAGCGCCTCAGTGATCTGCTCGTCGGTTGCGCCCTCTTCGAGGCCCAGGGCCTTGAGGTGTTCAGGGTTCACTTGCTTTTCCTCACTGAGGTGAACTGGGTCGTTTGACCTATTGACATTGTTAGCACCCCGCGATTCCTCTTTGGTGGAATACACGACGACTGTGGTAGCTTCCGCTGCCGCGACTGCGCCCGAGTCCACGTCCTCGTAAACGATCCGTACCTTGACGGGATCGGAGAACGTGACCTCGTCACCACTAATGGAGTACGTCACACGGTTGAGCGAGGCGTCGCGCTCGTCGCTGATGATCAGTTGCGGCGGGTCGACGTGCATTTCCCGGATCCAGAGATCCCAGTCGGGGTTCTGCTCGTAGTAGGAGCGGCGTACGTCGTCGGTGGACACCGAGGCAGCCACGTCGTCGGAGTGCTTCTTGCGACCGAACATTGGCTTGTCGGGTCCCTTCTCCTCGCCAGCAGCGAGGTCGTCTGTCACCTGGGCGGCTGCCACAAGGTCGAAGTCGTCGATGGAGTCAGCGGTGGCCAGCAGCTCGATATCGGCGAGCGTGGTCACGGCGGGGTAGGCGGTGCCCAGCAGGGCGACGCCCGTGAGCATGAAGTCGTGGACGGCGCCGGTCTGGGTCTTCGCTCCGAAGCGGCCCTCGATCGAGCGCCGGGGGTACAGGGTGCCCATGGCGTCGGCCAGCCAGGTGGGAACACCGACCAGGTCACCGATCAAGGTCATCCGGTCCTCGGACAGGCGCAGGTTGACGATGCGCCCCAGTGCCGGCTCCCCGTCGTTCAGCGTGGAGACGTGGCCGAGCTTGACGATCGGTGTGCGAACCGCAGAGTCGTCAGCCGCCGCGACAGCCGCAGCGAGGTGCTCGGGCGTGAAGGTGACATCGCCCGTAGAGGCGTGCCACTCCTCGCCCACCTCTACGAGCTCAACGCCCTTGACGACAGATACACCTGGCATGCGTTATTCAGCGTAGGCGAGCCGACGTTGCACCAGGTGGACATGTCGCTACCGTGCGCGCGTGAGCAACACGCAACCCCCGTCTCGGTGGCGAGATGCGTTCAATGACTCCTTCGGCCCACCGATGATGTTCCGGCCCTTGACGCGCGAACAGTACAGAGACCTCGATCGGATTGCGGCTAATCCTGATGTCATGCGCCGCGTAGTGCAGACCTTCGCGTTCTGGCGACCGCGCGCTCGCAGGAGAGTATGGGTCAAGGTTATTGCATGGGGTTCCTTTGCCTTCGGCTACCTCCTATTTCTGGCCGGTGTCCCACTCCACAGTGGAGTCCTGTTACTGCTGGGCCTTGCGATTGTTGTGGCCGCGCTCGTCGCCTTGTTGACACTGTTCAGAACTCGCGAGGTCGCCTGGTATGAAGCCTTGGCCCAAACGCGCTATGCCATAGAGGGGTACGCCATTCTCCGCGACGAGGTTGCGGCTGGGTCAAGGCTGACCTGGGAGAAGAGAAAGGCACTCGCTTCCCGAGCCGCCTGGATCGCGGACTACTTACTCGGCGCGTTCCGTCCATATCGTTTCGGACGCGGTACCCCAACCGAGAAGTTCAATGCTCGCTACTTGAAGCTGGCTCGGGAGGCCGTGCGGTCCCTCGTGCCGATCGGCCTCGCCAGCAGCGACGCTAGCCAGCTGCAGGCTGTCCACGACGACTTGTGGCGGGTGCTCTTGCGTATCCACGAGCATGACCTGCTCAGCATTGCCGACATTCGCCGGCCAACTGACCAGCCACCGCCACCGTTCTCAATTAAGCCAGCGGATCTTGTGACGTTGGTCATTGGCTTGCTGACTATCGTCGCGACTGTCTTTGTCGGATGGCGATGGGGAGGCTGAGTCACCAGCCCATGAAGCGCGCGATCCATCCCCGCTTCGGCGGATTCGCTTTGCAATGATCAAGGGCTACCTTCGTTGACTCCCAGCGCGTCTTGTACTTGCCGCTGTCGTGGAAGGTGTGAGCTGTGCGGTGACACCGCCGGCAGAGCGCTACAAGGTCGCCATCCCACTCGTGCCCGAGGCGTTCGTATGTGCGGTGGTGAAGGTCAAGACGACCCTTGAAGGAGCAGCCGCGGCAGTACGCGCCGTGCTTCTTCATCCACCGGGCTCGCCGCTTCTTCCACTCCTTCGAGCGCAAATAAAGATCCCGATACCAAGCGTTGTACTCGCGGCGTGGGGCCATATTCGGGGAAGGTTAGTCGGTGCGTACCTCTGGGCTTTTCATGCCTTTCCCCGTACCATTGACTTATGGATGCCGGGGACTGGCTGGGGGCCATTGCCGCACTGGTCGGCGCCCTCGTCGGGGGAGGCGCGGCAGTATTCGCCGGCATGTACGCCGCCCGACGGGCCAGCCGCTCCGCGGTGCGTGGTGCCTCGGCAGACCTGATCGCACTCCTGCTGCAGTCCGATGACCCGGCTTTGCGCGCCAGGGGCAAGGAGCTGCTGTTCGGGTCCGTGGAGGACCTGGCCACCAGTCCCGATGTCCCTGAGGCCACCCGGCGGGCCGCAGCCAAGCAGCTGGCCGACGACGCCACCCGAAGCAGCGAGCTGGACCAGCTCTTGGATCGGGCGCGTAGCCTGATGAGTGAGGGAGACAGGATCGTGTTGCGACGACCTCAGGAGGGCCAGAGCGATGAGTGAGACCAGGTACCTCGATGCCGGACCCGAGGTGATCGAGCTGGCCAAGACCCGCCTGGCGGCCTACCTGGCGGCTGGCATCAAGCCGGACCCCGCTCTCGTCGCTCTGGTGGAGGCTGCGAAGGCGAACGCCGAGGCGGATCGCCAGTTGGGCAGCGCGTAGCCGCTCGCGTACGTAGGGTGCCCATGTGGAGCCCAATGCTGCGCTGAAGGCCATCGAGACCTCCCTGCGCCTCGCCATCCGCGACGTGTATGGCAACGAGGGCTGGCTGCAGGTCAAGGGCGCACCGAGCCAGGAGAAGCTGCAGGAACGGCTGGACGCTGAAAGAGAAGCAGCGTGAAGCCGTGGTGGTCTCTCGCAACCTCCTTGATTACACGCACTACTTCGATTTGCAGGAAATCATCCTGAAGAACTGGCCTGACTTCAAGCCGGTCTTCGAAGAAAACGTGCGGATGAAGGGTTACTTCGACATCCTCGCCAGCGTGCGGAACGTCATCGGACACAGCCGCGATCTGGTCCCCTACGAGGCGGACCTGCTGTCGGGTGTGGCAGGGCACATTCGACAGATGGTCGCCATCTACCGGAGCAACGACGTGGCCGATCAGCACTACCCGAAGATCGAGAAGGTGTCAGACAACTTCGGGCGGGAGGGTCACTTGTTCAACGACTCGCCCTACTTCCCCGACAAAGTCCGAGTGGAAGTCGGGCAGGTCATCACCTTCTCCTGCTCCGCTCAGCGCGCGCGAGACAAGGACATTCGGTGGCGGGTCTCAACCGAGAACAGTATGAGTTACAGCAGGGATTCTTGGCCTCACTGGATAGCCAGCAATGAAGAGGACATGGCCGTGATCACCTTCGAAGTGACCGAGGACCACGTCGGTGAGTCACTGCGTCTCTTCGTCGACATGGCATCCACCAGCAAGCACCATCGCTACCAGCAGATCGACGACCAACGCTGGTTCGCCTACGCGGTCAACCCGCCCTACGACGCCTGACCAGTCATGCGGCTAGCCCCCACACTCCCACCGAATCCCACTTGATGATCTGCGTGGCATCCCCTGCTGGTGGCTGAGTCCCAGACTGCAAAGTCTCCGTCTGCAGCGCGCAGCGCATCGGGGTGTTGGGTACCCGACTGGTCGCTCGGCCCACCAGCTGACCGTCGACGAAGACGGCACAGTCGTTCGGCTTCCACTCGAGCACGATGTTGTGGGTCAGACCGTCGTTGACGTTGACGGGGTATGAGAAGACCTGCTGGTCCCCGGGGCCCGTGCCGTCCTGGTTGTGGTGGTTGAAGTGCGGCGCACCGCTGACCAGCTGACCTTCCATCCAGTCGATCTCGCCGTCGCGTGGCCACACCTCGGACTTCGGCCACATGAGCCAAGCCGTGGTCCAGCCGGCCACCAGTGGGTAGACAGCCTGGTAGCCGAGCACCTCGTACCGCCCGTACAGCTGGCTCTTGGTGCCATCTTCCAGGAGCGGCTCGGGAGCCATGGCGACCACCAGGCCCGTCGATGGGTCTCGGTGTAGGCGGCCGGTGAACCGGCCGTTGACGACACTGAGGTTGGTGTTGCCGCCGTAGTGGTCACCATTGTTGACCCCGTACGGACCACCGTGGGTCGTCAGGTAGTTCTCCGGATACGTGCTGTGCGAGCTGCCGTAGGTCTGGAGGAACTGGCCCTCAGGTACGTCGACGTTGTAGTTCTCGTCACGGCGCAACCGCCACCCGGGCAGGTCCGTCCTCGCAGCTGGCGGGAGGATCAGCCGGCGTCCAGCGCTCCCGTACCTCGCGCGCTGGGTGAGTCTCACCGCATGTCCTGGCCGGCGACGAAGCCGAGCCAGTTGACTCCGTCGTAGATCATGGAGATGACATCGACCTTGCCCGCCCCGCTGGACAGAGTCGGCGCTGTCCCTCCTGACCAATCGACCGCGGTGGGCCAGGTGACCGTGCGCCCGCCGATACCGTCTTGGACCAAGACGAGCGTGAAGGACTTGCCAGTGACGGCCGCGGGGTAGGTCAGCGTGACGTTGCCGGTGAGGATGAGTCGGTGCAGGGTGGCGGTACCCACGTCAGGCACCGTGTAGGCGCCGGTGACTGAGGCCTGGGAATTGACCTTCTCAATGGCCGACACGGTGTTGGGGTCGTACGTCATTCGACGAACCAGTTGGTTCCGTCGGTGTACACGGATTTCGACCCGTTCTGCGTCGTAATCACCGCAGTCGCTGCCCCGTCGATGGTTCCACTGGCTGGGGAGAGGGTTACCGTTCCTGTGGTCAGGCTTTTGACCACCAGGGTTTCTCCTGGCGGATACGTCGCAGGCAGTGTGACTGTTCCGGTCGCCGTCATGTTGATCTTCCGGTCCGTAACGAGGGCCGTGTAGTTGCCCCCCTTGGTCTGGACGCCGCCGCCTTCAACCCCGAGGAACTGCTCGGGCCCGGTGGGGAAGCGGAGCACCATCGCGCCCAGACCGGCACCGTTGTCCTTGGCGTACATGCGTGCCTCCCCGGCCGCGGCCACGCCGGGAGCCGCGATCTTGCGCGGGAAGCGAATAAAGCCCTCCGGGGCGAACACGACGTTCTGGTTGTGGACGACGCTGGTGTTGGCTCCACCATCCGTAATGAGGCTGTTCGGGGTGACGTTGCCACCGGTGCCGTAAAGGCCGTAGTCGATCCTCGGGTTCTCTACTAGCAGGTTGCGGCAGTCAGACCCGAGTACCAGTGCCTTGTTGGTCGTCGTGGTGCCATCGCCAGCGAAGTACCCACCACTGATGATCGGACTCTGCACGTATGAGTTGGCGCCAGCAGCGTTGAGTCCAATGCCCATGCTGTGTGCCCCACCTGTGGAGTACCACTCACAGCCGTAGAAGGCGAAGCCGAACCCGGCGTCGATGCGTACGTCGTAGCCGCCGACCGTGGAGTTCTGCTCGAAGCGGCAGTTGACCAGGGTCAGACTGTTGTTCGTCGACAGCGTGTTGGAGTTGCGGACGGACCACAGTCCATAGCCCGTGGTCTTACCGACGCCGTTGCCGATGGCGACGCACTTGTTCATGGTCCAGCCCGAGGGCGCGAGCTTGTATCCGCCCGAGCCGTTACCCGTGGCGTCGCAGTTCGTCATCATTCCGCTGATGGAGTTGGTGCCCGAGTGCTCGAAGCCCCAGCCCGTGTTGGAGATGCTCCGGACGTTGTTGAAGTTCAGCCCGTATGCGTACTCATCGTTGACGCCGCTGACGAAAGTCTCGCGCGCGTTGTAGACGCCGGATTTGCCGCAGTTGCGGATGACGAGGTTGTCGAAGGCGGAGTCCACGACGGACTGTGTGTAAATCCCATGGTCCCCGGTGCTCACCCCGATGAGTTCGAGGTTCCGCATCGAAAAGCCGGATACCTTGTTGTTGTTCGCTGGGCCGGCGCTAGCGCCTATCTTGCCCTTCACGGTCAGCAGGTTGCCCGTTGCGCCGGGCTTCTGCGACAGAATGGCGCGGCGCTTGGAGTCTCCGAAGATCGCTGGAGCTTGGTAGCCGTACGGGGCGCCTGAGACGGGTTGCGCCGCGTCGTTGGAGTAGTCCAGCGACAGGTTGGTCACCGTGAAGGTCGTCGGTGGGATGTAGACGGCTCGTCCGCTGGACTTGGCGTCGTTCAGCGCTTTCTGGATGGCGGCTGTGTCGTCAACGCCGTTGCCCACTGCACCCCAAGCCGGCCACATGACGTTGATTGGTAGATCGGACTGGTTGGCCTTGGCGAGCACGGCTGGGGTCTGGGCGACCTGATCAGCGCTCAGCCCTACGCCTGAGATGACCGAGCGTGAGCCGTCCGTGTTCTTGAAGCTGAGCGAGGTCATCAGGTCTTCCTACTTCTGCATCCAGGTGGTGCCGTCGTAGACGAACTCGTAGACGGTGCGGCCTCCCGCGGCCGGTGCGGTGAACGGCGTGGAGAACCGGAACTTGACGCCCCAGGTCACAGTACCCATGGCTCCCGACGAGCTGTTCGTGATGTCGACGGTCAGCACCGCGCCAGGGAACGCGTTGGACGGGTTGGTGATGGTGAAGGCGTTGCCGTCGGTGACGACGAGCCTCTTGTAGGCGCTGGACGATGCGTCGGGCGTGATCGTGGCGGCGTACACCAGGGTGCCGATGCCGTTCGGGAAGAGGAACGAACTCGTGTCCGAGAGGAGGGAGTATGCGCTGACGCTGGTCCCGGTGATGCGGTTGCCGAAGTACTGGTGGCCGCCAGCGGTGATGCTCTCCTTGATGCCGAACGTCGTCGTCTTGACCGTCTGGTCATCGGTGATGCGGTTGAGGCCGACGACGTTGTTCGTGCAGCCTGACAGGTTGATGCCTGGGTACTGCGGGCCGTCCTTCTGCTTGCCGACATTGCGGATGTTGTTGCCGACGATGACGTTGTCGTTGCCGGCGGACCAGATGCCCGAGTTCCACGCGCCGTCGACGGTGTTGTTGTTGCATGTTGAGTGCGCGCAGCTGACGCTGATGCCGTTGTCTTGGCTGTCGAACACGTCGTTGTGATCGATGGTGGCGTAGTCGCAGCCCGCGGTGAGGCCGATCGCTTCGAAGCCTGTGGTGGACGGCGCCATGCGGATCTTGTTGTTCGTAATGGTGGAGTGCGTCGGGAAGCCGGTACCGGCCGAGCCGTTGAGGCCAACGCCCATGCCACCCTTGATCCCGTCCATCTCGCAACGGTCGACGATGCACCAGGGCGAGTTGTCCTTGATGGTGACCCCGAAGCCCGTCTGCCCGTCATTGAGCCCGGTGTTGTCGATGCGACAGTCGAGCACCCGGCTGTAGGGGGTGCCGCTGATGCCCGTAAGCCCTTGGTAGACGATGCCAGCATCGCCCAGGTCGTGGATGTACAGGTCGCGGCAGGTGATGCGCGAGCCGTTGGTGACCTGGACACCCTTGAGCGATGCCGCCGCCGTGCCGAAGTTGCCGTCCAGTCCAAAGCCTTGGAGCGTCACGTTCTTGACCGCGGCGCCGGATGTGCCGAGGAACACCGCATTCGCTACGCCGGGGCCTGCTTTCACCGAAGTGAGGTAGCGGCCGAGGCTGAGGATCGTGATGTCACTGACGAGCGTCACTGCCGTGTTGAGCAGGTACGTGGCACCCACCGGGATCAGCACCGCACCCTTGACCGCCCCTGCTGCATTGATCGCTGCCTGGAACGCCGGGGAGTCGTTGGTGACCCCATCGCCCTTGGCGCCGTAGTCCCGGACGTTGAAAGCGAGATCGCTCTTCTTGAAGCCCAGCGCGTAGGAGAGGACCCCACCCGGGACATCGAGGGGGAGGGCAGAGGCGTCGTTGGGATCGAGAACGTAGGAGCCGGCTGGCGCGTCCGCGAAGGCGCCGAAGAAAATCCTGCCCGTCTGCGAGCCGGTCGCTACGAGCTTGCTGCCATCGGGGTTGTCACCCGTCGGACCGCCGGCTCCACCACCGCCCTGCTGGGGTGGGCGCGTGATGGGTCCGAAGCCCATCAGTCGTCCTGCTTCAGCAGCGCGTAGGTGCTCATGACGCCCGAGGCGGTCCTGGCGTAAAGCGTGTCAGTTTTGTTCAAGTTGATAGCCATCGACTCGCCGGCCAGGAGCGGAAAACCCTTATCGGTCGCGTTCACATCCGATCCGCCCAGGTAAATCGTCTGGTCGCCCGTGTTGCGAATGCTGTAACTCAGGCCTACGCGCGAACCTGTCTCATTCAAGAAGATCGCAGTGGGTGGAGTGCCGCTGGTGACCGACCCAGTGCTCGCGGAGAACGCCATATGCGTCCAGGTTAGCGACCAAACGCCGCGGCTTCGCGGACCTATGCACTCTCGTCGTCGGTCGATACCCTTGGGCAGTGGACTCCGAGAGCGAAGACTGGGCAGCGTATTTAGCCGATTGGGAAGTTGAAGATCTTGAGGTCGTTCTCCGCTTCTTAGTGTTCGCCTACGACAGGAACATTGTCCAGATGCAAGAGGCGGACACGAGCAGTTCGATGTATCAGCTTCTATTTGACCGACGGATTCACTATAGGATTCTTTTGAGTTCCTGTCGCGCCGGGATTCGCGCAAAGCGGGGTCTGAATCTTAGGGATCCAGTCTCGCCTGCTGTCAAAGAGGTCCTGCAAGTCGATCTTTTTGATATGGCCGCTGGTGCCGTCGTTGGTCGGTACGTGGAGAAGCTGTTGGAGCAGGTGGAAGGCGTCATCTTGCGACCACACAAGAATATGGAGGCGCCGAATCCGCTAGCCGTTCGTGAAGCTGCGAGGTGGGCCGTCAACCGCGTGTACAGCGATGTCTTACCGGCGGGGTTGACACCCATCAGCGAAGCCATGGACCTGTCTCACTGGTTCGTGACCTACGAGTACGACGGGTATCGGTACAGCGTGTGGAAGGACTTGACGAAGGACGACGGCCAAGCCTCCGTGCAACGAACCGTTGCTCCTTAGTGGGAGCTGAGGTACATCGAGTTCAGCTCGGCCTCGTTCCCGGCCACCGTGGAGAACGCGGGATGCAGCGCCTCATGATCGCCGTTCCATGCCCGGTTGATCCACTCCACCGTGTGCTGCACCGTCACCATGTTCGCCTGGGCGTCGACGACGTGGCACAGCAGGGAGATGACGCCCGGCCGGTTGACGCTGACCGTCGCAGTGCCGTCGACCGTCTCGAGCCTGACCTGGCCGCCGGGGATGCCGTCTTGCACCTCCCAGCTGTAGCCCACCGGGCCACCACCGGCTGCCGTGGCGGTCGTCGTGACGGTGACCGGCTTGCCGTACCACTGTGCCTGGTAGCTGTCCGCTGACACCGTCGGAGGGACCGGGGCAGGCACCACCGGCCCGATGAAGTCCAGTCCCGCGCGAGCGGCGAGGTCGTCGAAGACCACCCGCTCGTTGGCCGCTGGCGATGCCACGCCGATGCGGCAGTGCGTCGGGGTCCCGCGCAGGTTGTTGTTGGCCTGGCTGTCCGAGCGGGCCAGCAGGGCCATGGAGTCAGCGCCGTCGTACACCCGCAGGCTGACCTGGCCCGTCGACGCGCTGAAGGTGGCCGCCACTTCGATGCGCAGCCACCGTCCCGTGGGCAGGCTGGCGGTCTGGTGGATCTGGGAGCCGTTCTGCGAGCGCACGCGCAGCGTGCCGTCGGTGCGGTGCTCCAGGTCCAGGCAGCTGCCGTCGCCCGCGATGTACCACTGCACGATGCGGTGGTTGGTCGACGGGTCGGCCGGGAAGTAGACGTTGAGCCGCAGCACCTGACTCGCGTCGGCCGCGGCCCACTCCACGTAGCTCTGCGAGGCCACCGAGCGGTCGGTGGACACCTCCAGCGCCCGCCGGCCGTGCGCCACCAGCAGGTCCGTGCACAGCACCGCGCAGCCGGTGGCCGTCTTGACGAGGTCGGTGAAGGGGTCCGGGGACGCTGAGGTCTCCAGGGTGATCGGCTCACCGGGACGGCAGGACTCGAGGTCGTTGGTGAAGCTCACGCGAGGTAGCCCGGGGACACGTAGTGCGGCCCCGGGTTGGACGACACCGGCGAGCGCTTGCCGCCGGGGCAGCGCTTGACGCCGGTGCCCCAGTACGCGGCCTTGGCGTAGACGACCTGGCCGGGGTACTGCTTGGCCGGATTGGGTTTGAGCCACACGTCGTCGGTGACGATCATCGGGCGGTCCGAGCCGTCGGCGGCGCCCTCGGTGATCCACAACAGCGCGCCCGACTCGGAGCTGCCCTTGAGGTACATGCGGCTCAGGCGCCAGGTCCCCAGCGCGACGGGGTCGAACTTGTGCGGGTCGGCGAAGATGCCTTGGTAGGTGGTCTGGCCGTAGACCCGGTCCGTGTACAGCTCGTACGGCCCGCGCCAAGTCTGGATCACGTCGGCGTGGTTGCTGCCGAAGGAGCCCTTGACCTCACCCACCACCATGTTCTGCAGCACGACGCGGGTCTGCGGGTCCCCGAGGGTGTCGATGTTGATGCCCTCGGTCAGGTAGCCCGACAGCGCCCAACCCTCCACGTGCACCGTGCGCGGCACCGCGCCTGAGGCGTTGCCCTTGATGAAGAGACCCCGGTTGCCGTTGGTAGCGCTGTAGACCGAGCCGAGGTCGACGCCGCCGCCGATGGCCACGACGTTGCGGCCCCCGTCGATGACGACCCCTCCGGACGCGGCCACCGGAGCCGGGCAGCGCAGGATGTAGTCCCTGGTCGGGTCCAGCCTGGGAGCACGGTTGGTGCTGGACAGCGTGATGGTGACCGGGTCCACCAGGGCCGGTGGGGCGTACTTCAGCTTGCCGTACTGGCTGAGGTCTCGGTGGCCGACGTGAGCGATGGGCACGTCAGTCCTCGGTCTCGATCCACACGTCCCGGCCGAGCCGGTCCACGGAGTCGACGGGGCCGACGATCCACCACAGGCCGTCCTCAAGGTCCGCTGGGCGGGCCGGGTAGCCCTTGGAGGCGTCGTAGGTGACCACCGTGTTGGTCGACGACACGGCCTTGATTGCCGCCACGTCGTCGATGAGCGAGTTGATCGCCGCCACCATGACCGCGGCCGACGTGTTGAGCTTGGGCCGCGTGGTGTCCCGTAGGACCTCGTCGCCCTGGATGACTTCGACGGTGATCTTGTTCGTCATGGGCGGTAGTGGAAGAAGATCGAGGCGAAGTTCGCCGTGGTCGTGCCGTCTCCGCCGGAGCCCATGATGCGGATGAGCACGTCACCCTTGGCCGCGTCGGGCACCAGCGCCCAGTCGGCGTTGTTGCGGTAGCCCACGGAGTCGACGGTGAGGGTGGCCAGCTGCATCGAGGTCCAGCCCGTCGCCCCGGACAGGTCCGTGGTGTAGTCCACGCTGAGGCTGGCGCCGGCCGCTCCACCACCGAGGACCTGGGCGGTCAGCTTGGCGAAGTTGGCCATGCGGGTGTCCATCTGCATGTAGAAAACCGACCCGAGGCTGCCGTTGCCGCCGAAGCGGGTGAAGGCCGAGGGGATGGCCCACGACTGGTTGGTGATGACCGGGACGCTACGGCCCTTGCCGGTGCGCTGGTCGGGGTAGCTGCGCACCTTGTCGGTGGGCGGGCCCTTCCAGAAGACCGTCTCGTCGCTGATGCGGACGATCTGGCTGTTGGTGCTGCTCAGGCCGCCAGTGAGGCCCCAGATGTGCCCGCCGGTGATGGACAGCTCGGTGGTGTAGGTGGCGAAGACCCCCCACCGGGGCTGCCAGACCTGGTTCTGCTGGTCGTCGTCCTCGACAGCCGTCATGACGCCCACCAGGTCGACCGCGCACACCCGGTTGGAGGCGGTACCCCGCAGCGCGATGGCCGCGTACCCGCCGTCGCCCGCGCCGGTGTTCGGCCCGTCACGGCGGAAGTCACCGCCGACAATCGACACACGCGAGCGCGGCCCTGAAGCGGTGATGAGGACCCCGTCCTTGGCATTGCGGTCGGTGTAGCAATTGGTCAGGCTCACGCCGCCGTTGCCGCCACCGATGATCCCACTGCCGGTGTTCCCACTGATGAGGAAGCCGTTCTCGTTGATGTTGTACGCCGCGATGCAGTTGGAGATGGGGAGCTGACCGGCGCCCTTGATGTAGAAGCCGCCGCCCTGGTTGGAGACGGCCAGGTTGTTGGTCAGGTAGGCGTCGGTGTAATTCTCCAGCCACCAGCCCCACTTGTCGTCCATGGCCGAGGTGCCGGCCGACCACGAGGAGCAGAAAGCGAAGCCGCCGCCACGGGGAAAGACCTGCCCCCGGCTGGACTGGTAGGGCAGCATCGCGACGTTGTGGCCCGAGGCCTGCAGGAAGGCCATCTGGTCGAACTTCCAGCCCTTGACCTCACCGAGCAGCGCCACCCCGTTGATGGGCGTGGCGCTCGTGCCGCTGCCGATCTGCTTGGAGTTGCCGTCGATACTGAAGCTGCGGAAGAAGCAGTTGCCGGTCAGCACGTCGTCGTTCAGCTCACGGTCGACGCCGAGCAAGATGGCCTGACCCTGGAAGCTGTTGAGCGGGCGGATCGAGCAGGGACCGGCGGTGCCGGTGTTGTACGTCCACCAGCCCGAGCCGGTGCCCATGATGCCCTGGCGCTCCTTGGTGGGCTGTACGGGGCGCGAGACACCCGCGATGCCGTCGTTGAGGGTGAGCAGGCCACCCTTGTCCAGCGCGTCGAAGGCCTCGTCGAAGCCGGGGGAGCAGTCCACGACTCCGTCCATGGCGTAGCCGAGGTCGTTGACCAGGTTGAGGGTGGACCAGTGCCGGCGCACCAGGTTCACCAGGAAGCCATTGGCGTCCTTATCGGCCTTGCCGTTGATGCGGGTGCTCAGCGCGGTGTCGGCCTGCGCTCGAGTCGTCGCCTCGGCGTCGATGCTGGCCTGCAGCTGCTCCTCGCCCAAGGTCGGTGGGGGAGTCTGCTGCATCGAGGCGACCACGTCGATCAGCTCGTTGACCGCGCTGCCGATCTGGGACACGTTGGTGTTGATGTCGTCACGGGACTTGTCTCGGAGGCCGTCGCCGCCCTGGATGATCGTCAGCTGCGGCTTGTTGATCGTCGTCGCCACTACTGGCTGCTCTTCCGGTCGTAGCGACAGACGATCGTGCCTCTGCAACGGCCCCGGCCCTTGCACTCTTTGTACCCGCCCGAGGGGTAGTCCTTCTCGGCAGCCGTCAGGCTGTCGTACTCCTTGCCGTCCCGAGCGGCGCACGCGGAGCAGGTGGCCGAGTCCAGCAGCTCGCTGGCGAAGACGGCGTCGGGCTCGTCCTGCTGGAAGGCGTAGAAGCGGGCGCTGTTCTGTGCTTGGGTCAGCGCGCCGCCCAGCTGCTCGCGTGGGTAGGCATCCGACAGCTCGTTGAGGTAGTCGGCCACCTCGGCGGCGATCTCGGCCGCGGCCAGGCCCCCGCCGGCACGGGCCAGAGCCTGCTGGCTGGCCGTGGTGCTGATGCTCTGGCTCATGACCGTGTCCAGCGCGTTGGCTCGGGACACGAGCGAGGTCACCAGGGGAGTGATGTCCGGCCGCTCGATGATCACACCCTGTGCCGCGGCCTCGGCGATCGCCTGGTCCAGAGCTGCCTCGGCGACGGCCACCATGGCGTCGGTCAGCTGCACGGCGCCCGAGGCTGACGTGCGGATGGCGGCCAGCGCGGCGAGGTCGTTGGGGTCGATGCTGGCGATGACGGCCCGGAGGTCTTCGACCTGGGCGAACTTCACCTGAGTCAGCCAGTCGGCCAGCAGGCTGTCGACGGTGGTCGTGAAGGTCTTCTCCATGGCCTCGAAGTCGGTGCCTGCGGCGAGCTCCACATCCGAGGGGTCGCGATGGCCCACCGCCGGCGTCGGTGCCTCCGCAGCGCGCACCTCGATGCGCTCCCGGCGCCGTGGTCGTTCCTTGGCCTTGAGGTCGACCAGCTTGGGCGCGGCCAGGGGGTCCGGGTCGTCCGGGTCGACCTCGGGCATCTCCGGCAGCTGATAGCGGTCGCGCAGGAAGCCCTCGATCTCGTCGCCCGGGGTGATCAGCCCGGCCTGGGTCAGGGCGACCAGGTCGACGACCGAGGAGCTGTCGTCGTCGTCGCGGTCGTAGGCCAGCAGCGGGACCGGCCCGTCGGCGTTCGCGAAGTTGAGGTCGATGAGGTCCTCGACGACGTGCTCGTTGGTGATGTCGATGTACTCGTTGGCCAGGGCCTCCTGGGCCAGTAGGAAGAGGTCGGTGAAGGTCTCACCCAGCGCGCGTGAGCCGGTCTCGGTGGACCCAAGGTCCATGTACTGGCTCATGAACGACTTGGACATCTGCTGGTCGTGGTAGCGCAGCGTGTTGATCGCATCCGGGAGCGAGCCCTGCACACCCTGGAACGTCAGTGACGCTCCGTAGGGGAGTGCACCGCCAGCGGAGTCGCCAGCCCGGTAGGACTGGGCCAGCGCCGCGAGCATCTGCATCTCTTGCTGCGTGGCGTTCTCACCAGCGGTCGCGATGGGCACACCGGCGCCGTTGCGCTCGATGTTGATCGCGTTGACCCGGATGACCCGGTCCTTGATGATCCAGTCCTTGTAGCACTTGCGCAGCACCGAGCGTCCCCGCCAGTTGCTGGCTTCCTGCTCGTGGATGTAGGCCACCAGCTTGTCGACCGGGATGTAGGGCCCCTGGGCTGAGGAGATGATGCCGCCGCGGTGGTTTTGGTCGGGCCACTGGCGGATGCCCTTGAGGCCGCCGTCGCGCGCCACGTCGATCTCCGAGATGGTCAGCGGCATGCGAGGAGCCAGCTTGCGCAGCAGCAGCCGACCGGTCGCGGCGTCGTCGTTCTCGTAGCGGTAGACCTGCTCGAAGAACATGAAGCCGTAGATCAGGCTGAGCAGGGCGTTGGCCAAGTGCTTGTCGTGGCTGAAGCGGTCCCGGGTGCGTCCCTTGGGCTGCTCCGCGTCCTGCACGGGCAGGTTGAAGGCCGTGGCGACCAGGTCTACCCACTCGTCCGGTGCCCCGTTGGGGTCGATGTACCAGTGGTAGCGCCGGATGGGCAGGGTCTGGGCGAGCAGGAGGCCGGCGATCTGCGCGTCGTTGCGCATGGCGTTGTACACGGCGATGTCCGCTGGCGGGAGCAGCTCGGGGACCGTCTCCAGGGTGTCCCCGAAGAACGACCAGGGCATCGAGCTGAGGTTGCCGTGTCCGACTTCGGTTGTTGGCTTGGGCACGGCGGTTCCTTGATCAGCTTGCGACCAAGATCAGATTAGCTGGCCAGGTGCTCAGAGCGTGGGCATGGGACCGCTTCGACTGGACGAGTGGCTCGTGAACAGGGACCATGAACCACGGCACGTAGACACGACTGAGGAGGCGAAGATGTTTCGTCGCAAGGTCAGGGCTCTACTCGCAGGTGCAGCTATCGTTCCGCTCGCGTTGATCGGCTCAGCCACGTCAGCAAGCGCCGACGCCAGCGGCGGCAATTGTATATTCGCCAATCTTGGCAGCGGCGGCCAACCTCCGAAGATGTGTCTGCAGTTCAGCATCACGGGTGACGGCCTCAAGGTTGAGTTCGGCAAGATGAACGGCAACCCCTTCACCGGCTACAACCACACTGAGGCCAACCTCACAGTCGCGGGGACGATCTGCCAACCGCGCATCGACTTGGTCTACATGGATCGCGCTGGCAACCCCTACTACAGGCACAACGGGCAAGAGGCGGGAGGGTGCTACATCGCCAGCCGCGAGTACTGGGGCAGCTTCGACAGTCCCACGGCTTTCAATGCCCAGCCTGGCTGGGTCTGCGCTGACGTGATGAGCGCCGGGAAGTTCACCGGCCTCAGCGCCTGCCACAACCTTCACGACTGAGGGTCACCACTTACGATCGAGCAGGTCGCCCATGATCGTCTTGCGCTTGTGAGTTTCGACGTTCACGGTCTGACCGAAGCCCGCGGTGATCATGTTCCGGCCGTGGACCAGGGCGTCCAGGCGGTCAGGTGAGGGGCCGATGATGTCGGCCGTCGTGGTTTTGATCTGCTGCTCCAGCTGCGGGAAGTGACCGACGAAGCGGATGGTCTTCTGTCGGATGGCTTCCTGCAGCGACATGGCACGGTCGAACTTCGCCTTGCTGACCGTCCTGGACTTGCCTGCGTGTACCTCTCGGATAACCACGTCGGTGACCCCTGCGCGGTCCAGGGCGTGCTGCAGGGCCGACCGGATGGCGTCGTAGCCCTGGTTGTTCTCGTACCCGATGACGCTGGCGCTGAAGGTGACAGCCGCCGCGACAGCCCGGTCTGCCCAGTCGTCGATCGGCAACCGGCAGGAGAGGTCGGCCAGCTGGTAGACCAGCCCATCCGTGCCCAGGCGGAGCACCTGCATGCCGGTCTCGTCTGAGCTGGGGCTGTTGGACACCGCGGGGTCGATCATGACCAGCGAGCGCACGGTGCTGAACTGCAGGTCCGGTCCCTCGGACACCCGGATGGCATCGAGCTCGTCGGCGGTGGCGATGGCACCCTCCACCGTGTTGACCTCGTGCTGCACCTCCGTCATGAAAGCCCGGGGGCCGATGTCGTTCAGCAGCGCCTCGTACGTCTCGATGCTGCCGCCGTCCCAGGTGGGGTCGCCGCTGGTGATGCGGTAGGTGCCGTCGGTGCGCATGTCGAAGGCGAAGTCGCGCAGGCCCGGGATGGGACCGATGACCGTGCGCCGGCGGAGGAAGTCGGCGCGCCCGTCGGCCAGGCGAGCGAAGATGCTGTCGGCGTGGATGAGGTTCTGCACCGCCAGGACCGCCACGTTGGTCGACCCGGCCGGGATGATGCCCTTGGTGATGATGTCGATCTTCTTGGCCGTCGTGCGGGGCGTGTCGGAGGCCTCGTCGATGTCGTCCAGCACGATGAGGTCAGGGCGCTGGTCCTCCACACGGATACCGCGGGCGGCGGTGTCCAGGCCGAGAGCGTCGACGGTGAAGCCCGTGGAGGTGCGCAGGCGGTTGCGGCGCCAGCCCTTGGCGTTGCCGAACTTGCCGACCAGGCGCTCACCCATCTCGGGGTAGTGCTCTTCGACGGTGCTGGACTCGAGCATCGCGCCGATGGTGGCGACGTGCTTGTCGGCCTGGTCCTGCGTCTCACACACGTACACGACGTACCGGCGGGTCTGCCGGACACCCAGGGCCACCACGCCGAGTTCGGCGGTCGTGGACTTGGCAGCACCACGGGCGAGGATGGCAACCATGGACGCTGGCCGGTCGTCGATGCCGATGGCCCACAGCCAGCGCCAGATGGTGTGGTGGTGCTCGGCCAGGTCGTACTTGGCGTACCCCGCGAACATGGTGGCCAGCCAGGTCTCGTAGTCCTGCTCGATGGCCTGGCGTTCCTCGGTCAGCTCGGGCGAGAGGATGTCAGCAGCCACCCGCCAGATAGAGCGAGGGACGACGCTCAAGGCTTGTCGGCCACCCGCGGGATCGGCATGGAGACCCACTCGCCGTTGCGCTCCGTCCGAGCTGCCGTGACGACGTTGCTGCTCACCTTGTAGGTGCCCCGGGTGACGGCCACGGTGCCCTTGGTCAGCAGCCGGACGGTGGTCCATGCGAGCCAGCCGGCACCGACCAGGAGGCCGAGCGGCCAGCACAGCACCAGGACGATGAGGAAGAGCAGGAACTTGATCATGACTTGCCCAGCTTGACAGCCAGCGCCTCGGTGAAGTCGGACCATCGCTCGCCATCGATCAGCGCTTGCTCCAGGTCCGCCATCCACGAGAACGCGTTGTCCACATCCTTCTGCAGCTGGACGATGTCATCGGCGTCGATCTCGGCCCGCTGCATCAGCTTGTCGATCACCCGGTAAGCACAGGCGGTGCGCTCGTGCTGCTGGGCAATCTCGTGATCCTTGCGGCCCAGCTCGCGGCGCAGCTGTGAGTTGCCCACACATGCGATGACGATGGCGACGACAGACAAGGCTGCGGCGAGGAAAGCAGTCAGTAGTGCAGCGGCCATCAGTCCTCCTCCGCCAGCTCTTGGGCCCGCTCGGCGACGGCCAGCTCTTCCTGCGCGACGGTCAGGTCGATGAACGGGTGGGGTTCGTTCGTGGCATCGAGCGTCTCCTGCGTCTTGGCCACGCGGCTCGCGAAGTCCTCGCGGTAGCGCTCCAGTACCTCAGCGATCGTCTTGCTGTCGAAGGCAGCTTGCTTGTTGGCCTGGGCGACCAGTGCCGCCGCCCGCTCTTCGAGGTTGGGTACGTCGATCATGAGTCCCACCGCCCGAAGGACTCACCGTGGTGGCACTCGCCCTTGCAGGGGTGCGTGAGCATGAGCTTCATGAAGGATCCTTGCTGGTCTCTGCTGATCTCGGGCTTGCTGAAGTGGATGAAGGTGCAGTCGCTCACCGTCAGCTGCGCCAACGGATTCGTCGGACGGATGTAGAGCATCAGGTAGCCGGCGGCATCCGAGTGGACCTCGAGCCGTACGTCGTGCATCTCGGGCACGCGGTCGACGGCTGCCTCCCCCCGCCACCTCATCGCGGCACTCCGAGGATGGTCATGGTCTCGTCCTGGCTCGTCGTGCTCTGGAACTGCCCGCCCCACTTCCTCGGGGCGTTGACGTACTGGGCCAGTGCCTCGTCGGTGTACTGCACATCGACCGTGCCGACCTGCTTGCCATCGAGCTTGGCTGGCACCTCCTCGGTGAAGCATCCGAACAGCGCCATCTGCGCGTCCTTGAACCCTCGTCGGTACTCAGCCGGGTCGGCGTAGCCGTTGCCCTGCTTGCGGTAGGTGGCCTGACGGGTGGCGCCCGCTCGGTAGCCGTACTGGTAGCTGGTGGCTTTGGTCATCGCTGGCCCACCCAACGCTTGAACCGGCTCCACAGCCGGGTGTCCTCGGTGAACGCCACGCAGTGGCAGTCCTCGCCGTGGCAGCGGTAGTCGTTGAAGGTCGGGCGCTCCGGCTTTGAGTAGAGACTGCCTGAGGTGATCCGTACCGCATAATGCGCGGCGCGAACGTGTCCGCATCGGCACGGGTCGTTACGGACCGACCATGGAGACACAACCCATGCTGTACCGACTCGTGCCTGGTGGGAGTGCTGAGAAGGACGCGGGTGCTCATGCGGAGGTGTCTCCGCCCACGTTGGAGCCAAGGGTCTCTCACTCATCGCGGCACCTCCGCCCACTTGGTGCCGCAGTGGCCGCACCACACCGTGGTCGTGGTGTGCTCGCCGGCGCCGTTGACGACCGAGAACGACTCGATCTGGTGGCCGTTCTGGCGGCAGTCGTCCAGGTGGACCCGGTCTACCTCCTCGGGTGTGGGGCGCTCCCTAAGAGGCATCGCCATCGACCACCTTCGGGTACAGGTGCTCCAGGGAGCCGGGCTGGACGCGTGCCTTGTCGACGAACGCGTCCACCTCGTCCTGCTTGAGCCGGATGACCCGGCCGAACTTGTAGGCGGGCACCTGGCCCTCGTCGATGAGGCGGTAGAGCGTCCGCATGCCGATGCCCAGCTGCTCGGCGGCCTTTTTGGTGCTCGTCCACTGCGTTGTGGTGTCTTTCGTCATCGATCACGAACATAGTCGCCTTTCGCCGCGCTGTGTGCGAACGACGACGAAATGAGTCGAACGACCCATGCGCCAAGCGGGTGACGTGGCTGAAGCTGACGTACGACAGAGCCGATCATGTGCTCGTGAAGTACCTAGGCAAGCTCCAACTCGTCGACTGGTCAGTCGGCAGAAAGTCACTTCCCTACGGCGTGCAACACCTAGATGTCGCCGCATACTTTCTCGACGAGTTCGATGGGCACATGTATTACGCATTCACGCGAGGCAACGCTATTGGGTTGCGGCCAGGTGATAGCGACCAGGCCCGCACTCTTTACGACATCACGCAGATCATGAGTGCAGGATTGCCCTTTTCGGTTTACCGGCCATGTGATGCGATGCGTGATGGCTCCCTAATGCACGCTGGCGGAGAACTATGGGATGTTCCGGAGCGTGAGACTCTGTACCGCGAACATGGCAAGGACGCGCCCTACGTCATTGCGGCCGAGGCGCAACGCCTGAGGCAAGCGCGAGTGCGACGCGCAGCTAGGGCCAAGAAGAGCCTTCTGGTAGGCGGCCCCGAACATGAGTCTCCTGAATTCGCCCGCCGTGCCATCCCTAAGGACGTGAAGATGTACGTCTGGCAGCGCGATGGCGGGGTGTGCCAGGAGTGCGGCTCCAACCGCGACCTGGAGTACGACCACATCATCCCGGTG
Source organism: Kineococcus vitellinus (assembly GCF_009906315.1). Lineage (GTDB taxonomy): Bacteria > Actinomycetota > Actinomycetes > Actinomycetales > Kineococcaceae > Kineococcus > Kineococcus vitellinus. Next base: position 68,842 of record NZ_JAAALL010000001.1, read on the forward strand.
TCCATGGGTGGCTCCAACACCGAGCGCAACCTGCAGCTGCTCTGCGAGCCTTGCAACCGAAGTAAGGGCGCACAGCTCGCCTGAGCTATCCGAGTGATCGACGCTCTAGGCGGGTGCTCCGCTGCCCGACTACCTGTAGGTCCACGACGAATCGCGCAGGAGGTGCCGCCATGGCTCAGTGCCCGGGAAGCTACGAGCAGACCACGATCTACGACCTGTACCCGAACAACTACGGCGGCAACATTCAGGGCAACTGGGCCTGCCCTGCCTGCAACAAGACGGTGGGTGGCGACGCGGTCGTTGCCGACCCAGGCCGCATCCCCTTCCACACGGACGGTGCTGGCGAGTGGGTCGGCAAGCTGCTGTTCTTCCTGATCGGCACGGCGCTGATCATTGGCGCCATCTATGCATTCGCCGTCCAGGACATGAGCTGAGTCCTATAGGCCCATGTCTCCGCGCTTCTCGGGCAGTCCGATCGACTCTGGCTTCTGTGCCAGCACCAGGCGACCCAGGTCACTCACGAGCCACACCGTGCAGCCGTTGCGCTTGGCGTCGGCCTTGACGATCAAGCTCCGCTGCTCCAGCTCCTTGCGGCGAGGCCGCTGACTGGACCCCTTCATCCGTAGCGCCTGCTCCAGCTCCAGGTCGGTAGCACCCGAGCGGGAGCGCTTGGCGATCAGCTCCAGCATGGCGAGGCGCTGGACTCCACTGCGTGGGGCGTTGCGCTCGCCGGCCTTCTGGCTGATCTCCTCCTTGCCCTCGATGAGTGCCGGTCCGAAGAGGTCGACCTGCTCGTAGCTTGGTGATGAACTCATGTGTTCTCCCATAGTCCGTACTTCGATGTGCTTGCTTCGATCTGTGCCACGGTCACGCGCGCCGGCACACCGGTACCGCGTGACGAGTCCTTGGCGATGCGGGCTGCGACGAGGATGTCCTCGAGTGCCTTGGCCTTCAGTGCGTTGGTCTGCTCTTCGCTGAGGGGCTGCACCACGCCCAGGGGCCGCGTCGTCATGGCCGCCAGTCCCTGATGAGTGCCTGCAGCTCCTCACCGCGGATCGGCTTGGCGAACTCGACGAAGTCGAACGGGTGCAACGTCAGGGCGCTTGCGTCAGCCATGTCCGCACAGCGGTCCAGTGCCACGTCCAGCGTGTAGAAGCCGTGGATGGTCAGCTCGTCGAACTGGTTGAGGTAGGAGATCGCGTAGACGAACGGATCGCTCACAGCGCCGGTCCTTCCTCACGAGCATGCGCCTTTTCTGTGTTGATCGCCCCGTTGACGAGGCTGAGGCGAGCTTCGAACATGGAGCCTACGACCTCTGCCTCCCAGGCCATCAGCACGTTCCGAGGGTCCAACTCACGCCACCGGCGCATAGCCTCGGCCAACTGGGGCATCGCCGTCGATGCCAAGAGCGTCAACACCCGGGTGGCATCTCGTCCCTGAGGACGCTGCCACGGACGACAGGCCTTCTCCACCGCTGCGACGATCGTCAGGTCGTCGTCGACGCTGTCGATGATCTCGGCCTCAGTGCGCTTGAGTAATGAGGCGACGCTGGATGAGCTCATGACGCGTCGCGAGCCATGGCCTGGTTGGCGTCAAGGATGGCCAGGAACAACTGGTCGATCGGAAGGTGGTCGGACAGGATATCGATGACCGCGGAGACACCCAGCATCAGGCCGTTGTCGAAACTCATCAGCTCGCCCTGGGACAGGGGAGTGGTGCCCTTGGCTGCGAGGGCCGTCGTGAACTCGGATCGCTGACGTGCGTGGACGTGGCCTACGAAGCTCTCCAGGGCCTCCCTTGGAGCGCTCATGCTCACCACCGCCTCTGGGTGACGCTGCCGCCAGCTTCGACGCATCCCTTGACCTTGCCGCAGTTCACAGACCCGCCAGCTGTCACGTTGCCGTCGACATTGAAGCAGCTCACCGACCCGACAGCATCGATTGAGCCACCTACGTCGGCGGCACTGACCGAGCCGTCGGCAGTGATACTGCCCGTGACGCCACGGGCCTCTACTGACGCGGTGGAGTCCAGGTGGTCCAGGTTGCCCTCGATGATCACCCTGACGATGACGCCATCGGTCCTGTCGATGACCTTGCCGTCGATGGTGATGGTCGACCCGTTGATCGAGACGCTGCTGCCCGCGTAGGTCTTGCCGTTGATCCGGACAGTCATGGCCATTCACCCCCGTCCTGAGGGACGATGACGTTGGGGGTCAACGGCCCGGTCGTCAGGTTCCGCAGATCTACCGATGCCCAGGTAGTAGAGCCATCAGGGTGCAAGACCAGCTCGATGGTGCCGATGTCGTAAGAGCCGCGGAGTGTCGCATCGATCGTGAAGACGAGTGACTGGCCCTCCAGGCGCCGGGCGATCATGACTCCACCGCCTTGCTGACAGCGAAGGCACGGAACCAGGTGTTGGGGTTGCCCATGCTCTTCTGGTCTTCCTGCCAGGTGCGCCACTGCCGGCGCAGCTCGGCGCGCCCTGTCGGCGGCTCGGGGTACTTCACAGCCAGCTGCTCGATGCGCTGAGCACGGGCCTGCAGGTCTGCAGCACGCTTGAGCGCAGCGTGGGTGGTGCGCTGCATCGGGATGGTGTTGCCTTCGCTGAACATGTCAGTTCTCCTTGTCGTAGTGGAGGTCAACCAGAGCACGGGCAAGCGCGCTGGTAACGACTTCCTTGAATGAGTACGAGTCCTCCATGGCTTTGGCGAGCACGTCGGTCACAGAGTCATGGATCGCTGCCTGAAACGCCGTGTCCTCACGCACAAGGTCGCGAACGATGTCTTGCGCGGAGAGGTTGACCGCTCGCTCGTAGGCCTCGGTCAGAGGCGCCTTCGGCTTCGTGCCGTAGGCATACCTGTCAGACGGAGGGGGCGTCAGCAAGAACTCGATCGCCTGCTTGATCACAGTGTCGCGGCCGTCCTTGTCCAGCTGTGCCAGCACGCCCTCAGCTACGAGGGCCTTGATCTGGTCGTTGTCGATCTTCAGTTCCATGTCAGTTCTCCTTGAGTCGGTACAGGTCGCCCTCGTAGGCGACGTGGTGTTCGGACGGGATGTCGTGGTCAGGGCGCCGGATGCGGTCGTGGGTGTGGACGCGCTCCATCCATGGCGGTACCTCACCGACCTTGACGATGGCGTAGCCCTCGGCTGCCACTGCATCGAGCACGTCCTTTGTGATCTCTGCAGTTTCCCTCTTCCAAGAGTGGGGCTCGTGTCGCATAGCGTCGATGTATGCCCACTCGGCAGTCCATCGCTCTCGGAAGCGCTCCATTGCCTTGAGTTCAGCGCTCACTCGCTCACCTGCGACAGTGGTACGCCTGCGGGCATCAGGTCGCTACCGGAGTTGGCCGGGAAGGCCAGCCACAGCTCGGTACTGATGCGGTAGTCGTCTTCGTGGTGGCAGCTGGGGCACTCGTAGTGAATGATGTCCACGTCACTGCTTTGGGTATCGAATTCTCCAGAGCCAACCCATGAGCGCTTGCAACCGGTACAGGTCCACTGCACAGCGTTGACGGTCACTCGATGCCGTCTTGGTAGGCCCCTCACTCGCTCACCTCCGATGGGTGGGCACACGTGCTCGAGCGCCAGATCCAGTGCATGCCCTGCTGCCGGCACTCCGAGGCGCTCTGCACTTGGTAGGCCACGTAGGACACCAGGACGAAGCCGAGCATCCCGTAGAGGGCAATGACCATGGCGTTGATGAGGCGCTGACTCACGAGTCGCCCTCCAACAGCTCGCGCAGGGCCTGGCCTTCGATGCGCTGGCCACTGAACCGTCGGCTGATCAGGTCGTACGGGTGCAAGGCACGGATGCCCAGGCCTCCGTACATATCCTTGGCGTCCTCCAGCGTCGTTGGGGGCTCCGGGTGCACGTAGTCCTCGTGGTCCACCTCCACCGCGTACAGGGTCCGGGCCCTGCGCTCCTTGAGGAGGAGCTGGCCGATCTCCGTCATGCGTACGTGGTCGGGGACGGTGACGCCCTTGTTCACACCGGCCTGGATGGCTATCGCTTCCAGCTCGTCCCGTAGCTGTTCGATCTTGTCGGTCATGACTCGCTCCCCGGGAGGTTGTCGGACCGGGCCACCTGGTGCTGCTCGCCATCGCGGGCCGTGAGCTGCTCATGGCCGCGGATCCAGGCGTTGCGGTTGGACTCCAGTCGGAACTTCATGTTGGTGTCGCAGTCCTGGCACTGGGCGTAGAACTCGGCCGGCGTCATGGCTTGTCCACCGGATCAGGTCGGTCGGCCACGGGTTTGGGCAAGTAGTCGTAGGTAACGGAGAAGCCAGGAGGTGAAGAGACGTAGAAGCCCTCGTCGCGAGCACAGGGCGTCTGCTCGTGACGTTGAGAGTTTCTGACCAGACTGCCGGTACCCAGTACGCCAGCGATCGCTCCCTGTACGACTCCAGCCACTACGAAGAACCAGCCGACGATGTCGAACTCGTCCGTGTCGTCTCTGACGAGCGTGGTGAACCCGAGATGCACAAGAACTATGGCGATGATCATCAGCCAGAGACCAGCCAAGAAGCGCGGCAAGTCCCTCATGCCTCGTCACCCACCACGTCATCGTCGTACGCGATGCGCAGGACCTGCTCGGCGATCTCGTGGATGTCCGTACCCGTGTGCTCCATGGTGTCCAGGTAGTCAGCCACCTGATCCAGGATGATGGAACGTTCCTCGGTCTCTAGGTGGTCGTTGACCCACTCGCGCGCCTCGTGGGACACGTCAAGCACGATGAACAGCAGCGCTGTGCCAAAGAACACCCACGGAGGGGCGTCAGCCACGAAGAGGACTATGAGCGAGCCGACGACCACGAGGTCGACAGCGATCTGTGTGGACGGTCGTATAAGGAATCTCATGGCCGCGCCTCGCCGGTCATCTTCACGCGAAGTGCTTCGACCTCGGCGCGACTGAAGCGGCGGTGACCGCCGAGAGTCTTCTTGGCCGACAACAGGCCCGAGCGGGACCAGCGGGAGACGGTCTTGGGGCTGACGTGAAAGAGCTCGGCGACTTCGCCGGGCATCATTAGTTCGTCTTGAGTTATTGGTGACGTTTCGTCCATGTCTCGGACGTTAGTCGCGAATCATGGCCTTTGTGTCAATCAAGGCAAAAGATAGACCGAATGACCTAAGCGCTCACGTTGGCGTGTCCTGCCGTCTTCGAGTGTTCCCCATGGCATCCTCGACTCGTGCGACAGCAGAAGATGACGACGTACTGGCACTACACAGATGCCGGCGCGCTCGCGTCGATCCTCCAAACGAATGCCCTATGGGCTACCGCCGCGCAGTACCTCAACGATAGGGAAGAGGTTACGCATGGCCTCAACTTGTTGAAGTCGATCTGGCGCGAGGACCGGGACTCGGTTCTCCGCAGCGGCCGGATGCATCGCGAAGAGGCGGAGGATCGTTACAGTATCTCAATAGGGCCCCTTACTGACGAGGTCGGGTACGTCGATAACATGCTTGGCGCCCTTGAGGCCAACCTCAAGGACCTGCCGTTATTCATCCTGTGTGCGTCGACCGCAGGTGACAGCTTGAGTCAGTGGCGAGCGTATGGTGCCGGGCAAGGCTATGCCGTTGCTATGGAATCAGCTGCTGGCGCTGTTCCGCTCGGCGTATTGGTGCCAGAGGCGCAATATGAACCGGCGGCTTCATCAATCTACCCAGCATGGCAGTCAGTCACCTATAACGACAGCGAGAAGCGAATGAAGATGCATTCGACGTTAGTGAGAGCCCTCACGTGGGGCAGGGACGCGCATCTTGAAGAAGGGTCGGAGCTGCGGTCACTACTGACCTATCAAGACATTGCTACGTTGAAGCACTCTGGCTTCGAGGACGAGCGCGAGGTTCGATTCATGGCCGCGCACCCTTCCCTTGACCAAGTATTCTCCGTGCGCGCCGGCCGGTACGGCCTGACGCCCTACGTTCGCATTGGCGCTTGGCCGAGCGAGATGTTGGAAGAGAGATTCATCATGGAGCCCAGCCCATCCTTCCTTGCAACCACACCTGACGTGGGCGCGCCCTTGCCCATTACGGAAGTTCGGGTTGGTCCAAGCCCCCACATGGAGACAGCTGAACGAGGTTTACGGAGAGCTCTTGACCGATTTGGATACGGTCATGTCCGAACTTCGCTGAGTGCCATTCCTTATCGCTAACCTTGGATGACCTACCTAGATTTCTTGGACCCCAGCCACCCCCTGCGGAAGAAATGAATGATAGGGGCCGCCAGCTGGTAGATAATTCCGGTGACGAAGGCGAGGACGATCAGCAGGTCGGCTCCGACCACGACGCTCGGCTCCACGACGTACCAGGGCGTGTCGAAGGGGTAGTAGTCCGGCGGCTGGACGGCCTTCACCTCATCGAGGGTGGTCCCGAGGAAGGCGAGGGAGATGAGCAGCATGACAAGGGCCAGGTTGCCGAACGCCAGCAGCAGGCCCAGCACCGAGCTGACTATCGACAGGACAGCGAGGACCACAGTCAGCAGGACGACCGCCGTGATGCCTTTCACCGTCGCCAGCGCGCTCCGGCCCTCGCTCATGATCGGAGCGTAGGGGGACAGCACAGGGCTCCGGAAGGCTTGAGATCAGTAGCCCATCCTGCGAGGCGGGTCGGCCCTGACGTAGGACAGCACGTCGCCCCGGTGGTCCAGCAGGGTGCCGATCACCGGGTTGGGGTCGTCGTCCCAGACGGTCGGCACGGCGGGGTAGTCCGGGTAGTACCAGTCGTCAGGGACGTACCGGGCCATCAGGCCTCGGTGATCTCTGCCTCAACGTCGGCGTACTCGCGGGCACAGACGGTCTCGGCCTCCTCGCGGTCGCGGAACTCGTGTGCCCCTGCCCGGCCAGGGGTGGAGGACCAGTGGCCGGCGCGGCCGTAGGACAGCCATGAGGCGTAGCGGTCACCGATCTTGGCGATGTAGGGCATGGACGGTCTCCTTGGTCAGGTGGCTGCTTCGAGCTGGAGCAGCGCAGTACGTACGAGCTGAGGGGCGAGGGAGCGCTGAGCCTTGGTCAGCTGCAGGCCGTCGAGGATGGTCTTGATGACCTGCGCCACGAGCTCGCCCTGGCGCTCAACGACGCGGACCTGGCGCTCGGCGACCCCGGCGTCCAGCGCCATCTTGGAGAAGCGGGCTGCCCGCTCGGTCCACTCGCCGTAGAGCTGCTGGTAGGCGATGAAGAGCTTGGTGTTGCCCTCGTCGGGGTCGATGTCCGCGATCTGCTCCTGCAGCCACGGGACGGCTCCCCAGGCGACCCGGATGGTCTTCATCAGCACCTCGAGCGGATCCCCGTCGGCCTCGGTGGCCATCGCCATGACCTGGCGACGGGCTGCAGCCTTCACGTGGGTGGGGGAGTTTCCCCCATGGGTGCGACAGCGACCCTGGCCCTTGTGCTCGGTCCCCTTGCCGGCACCGTTGCGGCACTGGCTCCCGTCTTTCTTGACGAAGTCACACCGGGTGGGATCGAGGACAACGGGCTTGGTCATGACAGTGATGAATCATAACGAGGTGTCATCTTCTGCATCATGATGTCGTGCGTACGCGACGAGGTCGGAGCGCTGCTGCTTGATGAGCGCCACCTGGTCACGGATGATGCGGCTGGTCTCGCACTTTTCGTGGTCATTGCGGAAGCGCTCCAGGTTGTCGATCTTCCGCTGCACCTGGGTGGTGTCCTTGCGCAGCTGAGTCAGCTCGGCACGCTGGGTACGGATGATGTCCACGAAGAAGAGCCAGTCGTTAGCCTTGGCGACGTTGCAGCGGTTGCACGCGAGGACGTAGTTGTCGCTGCCGTCCTCCCCGCCCAGTGAGCGGGGGTTGACGTGATCGAGGGTGGCGTACCGCTCGTCCTTGCGGGGGACGTGCAGGAGCAGCTCGCGCTCGCAGTAGAAGCAAGTCCAGCCGTCGCGCTCGGCCACCTTGCGGACGGTGTCGGCGCGCAGCTCTACCTGCAGCTGCCCGATGGTCTTACGGCCGGCCATCGCGTCGACGGAGGGTGTCGAAGTACAGGGACTGCTCGATCTCCCGGGTCAGGGCCTCACGGGCCACCTGGTCCCGGTCTTCCTCGGTGACGGTGCCGCAGGGCTGACAGCGGGGGATCTTGGTCCAGCGGCTCACTGGTCACCAGAGAAGTCAGCAGCCTTGACCTTCATCATGATGCGTCGCCCGGCGCGGTCCAGCAGCCCCGACGGTGGCGTGCCGACGAGGCCCTCAGCTTCGAAGTCACCCCACTTGGAACGAAGGCCGTTATTGACCGTGTCGATGGCGTCCTGCACAGTGCCACGCATGACAACAGGGGTCGTGGGCACCCCCATCTTGGTAGCGATGTCCTCCACGTTGTCGCGCAACAGCCAGTAGTCACCCACCTGCACGTCGAACAGGGCGAAGGTCTTGGTGGGCGAGTAGGCGCCACCGCCCTTCTGGATGCCGGCGCCGAAGCCTTCACCGTGGAGGAGCGCTGTGCTGTCACCGAAGGTCTGCTCGAACAGTTCCTCGGTCAGTGTCGTGGTGAGGTGAGCGACCAGGTCGGCATGGAGCTGAGCTCGGGCGGTCCGGCCGCCAATGGTGACCTTGTGGCCGTCCCACAGGACGCGGATGTTCGTACCGTCGATCTTCTCGGTCCACAGCCAGGGGATACCAGCAAGGTCGGCGAACTCGGGTCGGCTCCACTCGCCGTGGATCACCTGGTTGCGGTTTGGGCCATCGGCGTGGCGTTTGAACGGACCATAGATCTTCGGGTACTCGGGGAATGAGGTTTCCATTCCCTTTGGTCTAGTCGCTGAGATCGACCGATGCCTTAGGTCATTCGGACCAATTGATCGAGCGCTCCTTTAGATGGGTCAGTCTCCGAGCGACATGATGAACCACATCACGCAGGGAATGACGACGACGACCACGAGAAAAGCTAGGAAGAGGCGGAAGATGAATTCCGTGATCCAGGAGAAGAAGCGCTTGATGACGTTGGGTTTGCGGTAGTAACCGACGCCGCTGCGGGCTCTAGCAAGGCTGGCGTCCAGTCCCGCCTGGGCATTCAGGCTTGTCTGGTAGCCTGCGCCGGCCCTTGCCTGCCCTTGCGGGGTGTGGTAGTCGGACATCTTTGGCCTCCACCTCCCGGCGACCCCTCATCGCCTCTGGAGTGAGGCTAGGCCATCCCAGACTCCGGCAGTAGCCCTTTGAGCTTCTGCTCGATGTGACCCAGCAACCACTGAGCCCTTGTGCGTAGACGTTGTGGACCGATCAACTACTTCCCGACGGGCAATGCCAGAGGCTCCGGCGCCGCCTCGATGGCCTGCGTGACCTCCACGGTCTGGCGAGTGCCCCACCCGGTCTTCCAGCACGTGGCGATGGCGTAGATGCGCAGGGGCCGGAGCACCAGCGTCGACCAGGCCAGCGCGAGCGGGGTCATGGCGAAGGTGGCGAGTTGCCAGCGGAACGACACGTCGCTGCGGCGGATCGTCAGGTACTTCAGGGCAGTCAGGTAGCCCACCAGGCTGGAGAACACCAGAAGCATCGGCGCGAGCTCGTGGTTGACGGCCGGCTGGTAGGCCAGCAGGTACACCAGCACGGTGCCGACAACGAAGTAGCTCACCCAGGACATGAAGTGCTCCCAGTACCCGAAGCTCACGATGGGCAGGTACTTGAAGCGCCAGATCGAGCGGATGGTCGACCCTCGCAGCCAGCGCAGCTGTTGACGGAGGTGGTGGCTCACCCGGGCCGGGAGCACCGTGAACGCCAAGCTGGTGGGCTGCTGAACGGTACGACCCTTGAGGTAGGCGAAGAGCGTCAGCAGGCTGTCGTCGCTGAACTGCACACCGCGGCCCATGAAGGTCTCGTTCTCGTACGCCGGGATGGCCTCACGCACCACGTCGGCCCGGTAGACCGCGAAGCTGCCCGAGTTGACCAGGACCGAGCGCAGGCTGGAGAGCGCGCTGCGGACCGAGAGCTGGAAGACCAGGAACCACAGGTCGCTCAGGCGCGAGACGATGTTCTCCCGGGCGTTGCGGGCCACGCAGACCGCGGCCACCGAGGACACTCGCTCGTCGGCGAAGGGCAGCATCGCCTCCTCGAGTGCGGTGGGGGAGAGCACCACGTCGGAGTCCATCGTGGCGAAGTAGTCGGCCTGGGTGTCGTTGGCGAAGGTCACGAGCTGGGCGCTGCGCTTGCCGCCGTTGGCCGCCTTGCGGACCCAGGAGCCCCTGATGCCCGCCTCGGTGGCCACGCCACGCCACCAGACCTTGACCTCCTCGTAGGACGCGGCGTCGGAGCAGTCGTCGACGACCTGGACGTAGTCCGGCCGGCGGGTCTGTGCTGCCAGGGAGGCAAGGACCTCACGGACGATGGCCGGGTCCTCGTTGTACAGCGGGATGTTGAGGGTGACCCACTTGGCGTCGAGGACTGCCCGCTGGGCGTCGGTGGCCTTGTAGACCGGCTCCAGCCAGGCTAGGGACAGGTGCCAGATCAGCGAGCCGAACATGACGGCGAAGACGATCGACAGACCGTGGGGTGCGGTGCCGTAGCCCGCGAGGACGGCGAGGTGGTGGGTCGTCCACGCCAGGGCCACCAGCAGGAAAACACCCGCGAGCGGAAGGACGCGGCTGCGGGCGTAGGAGACGGAGGGGACTCCGTCGGGTAGAGCTAGGCCTGGGTCGCGCTCTTGCCGGACCGGAAGAAGGCCCGGATCGCCAAGGCCCCCGCTGCTACTGCCACCCCGCCCGCCAGAAGGAGCGCCCATCCCGGAAGAATGGTCCCCCCGATGATGATGCCTGCGAAGGGGAGAGTTTTGCCGTAGTCCATGAATGAAGAGTAATGCAGCAAAGACCGCACAAACAAGGAAGGTGGCTGCAAGGTGACGAGCGTGGGTAATGGGTAATGAGGTGTCTGTAGGCATTGGCTCGATTTTGGCAGACCATTCGCGCTTGTTGCATGTCCCCGCCCCTACTCTTTGGCCATGGCAAGCCGTAACGAAATACTCAACAAGCTCCTCACCCTTGAAGGCCCGAAGCGCGACGCATTCACCCGGGCGACCTTCGATTTGGGCATGTCCGACGACAAGACCGCCGCGGCCCTGGTCAGCGCCAGTGTGATCCTGCGCTTCTCCAGCACCTACCAGCAGGTGGTCAAGGACTGGGCGGCGGCGTTGGAAGCTGGGTCGGTGACCACACCCGCGACGACCTCGGAGCTGTACGTGGCCGAGGTGCTGGCCAAGTCCATGGGGCATGCCCGCCTGGCCGCGGTACCTCAAGCCGTGTGGGTCAACGGTCCGGGCGACATCGACAACGCCCGGCGAGTGGCTCAGGACGCCAAGAGCAAGGGTCAGATCCCGCAGTTCGTCGTCTACTGGGCCGTCAACCGCGACAACGGGCAGTACTCCGCTGGTGGAGCGCCCGACAGCGCGAGCTATCGCAGCTTCGTCGACTCGCTGGCAGTGGCCATCGGGGGGACCGGTGCTCTGATCAACCTGGAGCCCGACGCCCTGGTGCTCTTCAACGGCACCCCGTCGACGCGCTACGCCGACCTGGCCTACGCAGGCCGCGCCCTGCTTGCGGTCGGCGCCAAGGTCTTCCTGTCCGCCGGGCACTCCGACTGGCACAGCGTGGAGGAGATCAAGAAGCGAGCCGAGCAGGTCGGCATGGCCAACTTCACCGGCTTCGCCCTTAACGACAGCAACTACCGGCCCATGAGCGAGATCGTCCCCTTCGGCGAGCGGTTGTGGTCGGCCACCAACAAGCCCTACATGGTCGACACCTCCCGCAACGGTGACAGCCCCATCCCGCTGCCCAAGACTTACTGGGACCCGGACTGGTGCAACGTCGCCAGCCGGCGCTTCGGGCTGGCGCCGCGCCTCGGCCCGGTAGCCGGGGGAGAGCACTGCTTCGGCGTGTGGTGGGTCAAGCACCCCGGCGAGAGCGACGGCACCTACAACGGCCTGACAGGCAAGGTGAGCGATGCTCCGGGTGCCGGCCAGTGGTTCGAGGCCTACGCCGACGACATGGAGCGCAACTCGGGCTGGTCCTGACCCCGGACAGCAGAAAGGGCCAGGTCTCGGGGAACCTGGCCCTTTCGCTATGCCTGACAGAGGGCCTCTAGACCCGTCTGCAATCCTACTTGGTAGCTGCGAGGTATTCCTGGATGAGCGAGTTGGCAATGCGTCCGCGCTCGCTGACCTTCTTGCCGTTCTCCTCAGCCCACTTGCGCACTGCGGCGTTGTCGATCTTGTCCGCCGACACCGACGAAGCGGCCGGACGACCGGGGCGCCGACCGCCGACCCTACGGGCGTGGTTGACGAAGACCTGCACCGACTCGCGCAGCTTCCGGGCGTTCTCTTCGCTCAGATCGATCTCATGGGTCACACCGTCAACAGCAAAGACGACAGTCTCTGCCGCCTCGGAGCCGTCGACATCGTCGATAAGGTTCTCCACCACACGCCTGGCCATAGGAGCAGCATGCCGTATGACCTGGGTAATCACCAAGACGGCGCGCCGGATATGGCTTTCCTTATGCGCCGAAGATCGCCGCGTGCACTGCTTCGATGTGCTGCTCGGGGCGAGCATTGGGAAGAGCGAGCGCTTCCTTCACGTCTTCGATGTCGTTGTGGGCGTCCTTCAAGTCCGCCCGGTTGACTCGATGGAAGGTCAGAGCCTGCGCTAGTGCCTGCTCCACAGGGTCGTCCAGGTCCAACATGACTACTCGTTTGCGCGTCATGGCGCCCCTGCTCCCTTGTCGGCCTCTTGCATCTGCTGCAGCTGGCGCTTGCGCTCGGCGATGTTCTCCAGCGCCTGACGCTGCGCCTCCTCCTTGGTGCGACATTCGTTGGTGCGGAAGTGACACCAGAGCCACTCGTCGTTGACCTTCTTGCGCTTGATCTCTTGGCCCATGTGGATGCGGCCGCCGCAGGCGGGGCAGTCGGAGTTGCCGTAGGTGGAACGGACGACGCCCTTGGGCCGGCTGTCGTCGGTCATGCCGGTTCGACCATGAACACGAACCGTGTGCCCACGAGAAAGTACCGGCAATCTTCCCAATACACGTGGCCACAAGCTTTATCGACGATCTGGGGCAACACTTGCTTTACCATCTCTGCACTGTGACGCTCAACGAGACGCTGCATGCACTGCCCTATGGCGGTGGTGTCTGGGTCATCTGCAATCGCTCGGAACTCAGCCTGTGTCTCGGCTACTTCCTCCAACGTGGCACTGCCCGGTCGACTGATCTTCCACTTGCCGATCTTCATCGCTGTTCCTTGCTCTTTGCGCGGCGCTGCACTCGCTCCTCCACGAACGAGCGGAACGCGTGCGGGCGGTTTTTCTTGCCGCCGACCACCGTGAACGTCGCCACCTGCTGGCCGTCCAGGACCCGCACCTCGATCTTGTTCACCACGGCGTCGAAGCCGTCGCGCTTGCCCGGCTGGCTGGGGCCGATGTGGACCGAGTCGCCCACCCGGTAGGTCGTGTTGCCGATGCGGTACTCGGCCACCGTGTCGCTCATGCCGCATCCTTGGGTGGCAGGTACCGGCCGTAGACCGTGTGCCGGTGCCCGGTCTGCCGAAGCTCGAACTGGAAGCCTGGGGCTGCGAACGCCTCAGTGCGCCCCTTGCGCGCGTCGTTGTACACGACGCGCGCTTGCTTTTCGCTCGGGTACCGGCCGACCACGTCCCACAGCTGTGGGTGGCTCCGCATGCGGGCTGCCAGGTGAATCAGGCGGTCGTAGTCACGTGGCTCGCGGCCACTGAGTTGCTGTTCCATATCCACTGGTCTAGTCGCAGCAACTACGCCCGTCTGTAGGTCATCCGACCCAATCAGACGCCGTAGGCGCCGCTTGCGAACTGGTCGTCGGTGTCGAAGTCGGACTCATCGCTGTTGCTCTCTTGCTCCGCCGCCAGAGCAAACTCGAGAGCTGCGTCGGCGTCCTCTTCCGTCTGCTCGGCTGGCTCGATCTGCTCGTCCTCGGAGACACGGATGGGCATCAGCAGTCCGCGGCACTCACCGAGTGTGAAGCGGACCGCTCCCATGGAACCGTTGATCTCCAGTTGCACCGGCGCGCCGGGATAGTGGCTGCCGATCTTGGCGATGTCGCGAAGGAAGTCGGCGGACAGAGCCACACGGTCTGGCTCCCCGACCGGAGCCACCGCTGCGTCTACCTGCCGCCACTGCACGAACTCACTGTCCTCGACGAGCGGGCACTGCACGAGCTCGCGATCAGGCCACTCCATGCGCATGGCTCGGCCGTTCATGCCCTCCAGGGTGGCCTGGGCACTTTCGACGTTCGCAATCGAGAGCATCAGCTCGCCCTCGATGTCGGGATCCTCTTCGCGCTTGCGCCAGGCTCGGATCTGCTTCTCGATGAACTTCATCAGGCCGAGGCCGCGACCGTTGGCGTCCTTGACGATGTAGGACTCGTCTGGCGTCTCTTCGATCTCCGGCTGCGTCGGGTCGAAGGTGTCGTAGGGGACGAAGACGTGCGCCAGCATGTAGCTGTCGGTGGACACCAGGCGGACGCCGCGTCCGTGGAACACCTCCAGGTTCACCGTGCGATGGAGAGCGGGTCGGGCCGCGTCGTCGGACGCTGCGATGGAAACTGCCTGCCAAGCCTTGGCGAAGCTGAAGGCGGGAACGTCAGTACGGAAGGTCATGCTGGTCTTGCCTTTGTGTTGGGGAACGACGCGAGATTAGTCGGTTTGGTCACAGGCCGAGGTCGTTGTTCGAGCGCTTACCGCGGCCGGCGTTGGGTGTCGGCTTGTTGCGCTGGTGCTCGTTGAAGTTGGCGTTGGCGACTGCACGCCGAAGAGCCGCGTCGCGCTTCGTGTCGTCCTTGATGCGAGCAGCGTCCTGCAACTGCTTGCCGATCAACTTTGCTACTTCGTCGATTTTTGCTTGACGGCTCATGTCGATGAACTCCTTCAGTCGGTTAGGCGGGTGATACATGGACCTGGTCTAATCGGCAGAAGCGCGACAGTCTGTAGGTCATTAGGCCCAACTATTCAAAGGGGTTGCGACCATCGACGTACAAGAAACTGCCGGTCTGATGGTTGTGAGCGAAGTCGCGGATAAGCCAAAGAGGCGGCGCCGCGTCGCAGAACTTCACGAGGTCGTGAAGCGCTCCCATGACATCCAGATAGCTGTAGCCGTCGAACGACTGCACCAGCTCTTGTTCCGTGTAGAAGATCAATTCGAACGGCTGCCAGCCAGCCTTCACGAAGGCAGCGCACTCCAGGGCCTCTTCCGGACTCATGCGTGGACCCCCTTCTCGCAGCCGCATGCAACAGCATTTCCGTCGTCGTCTAGCCGCCAGCCGCCTGCGCACTGATCGCAACCTTCTCGGGGAGGCTGAAAGCGCGCGGGCGACGGTTCTGAAGCCGTAGTTGTCCGGGATGCCTTGCCAGAGTTGTACGGATTTGGTCGAGAGTTGTCCGGACGGGTCCGTACTGACCCTTCTACAGACCCTTCCTTTACTGACCCAGAGGGTTGTCCGGGATTTCCGTACAACCCCACGAGCACGCGGTACTGGTTGTATTGACCTGGACCTCGGCTGGTCGGACGCTTGACTTCAAGCTCACCAAGCGCCTCTAGGCGTCGGATCGCTTCCACGACGGTGTCCTTGTTGCAGTTAGCCTTCAGGGCGAGTCGACGCATGCTGGGGAAGGCGTTACCGCCATCATCGTTCGCCTCGTCAGCGATTGCGAGCAGTATGAGCCGGTCGTTACCGGTGCTCTTTGAGTTGTGAAACACGCCGATCATGCAGCCGATGCTCATGACGCGGTTCCTTCAGCAAAAGACCCCGGAAGGTTTTGCAATAGGGCGTTGTCCATGTAAGGATGCTCCTAAACAGTTAGATGTGATGATCCACTGTTTAGCCGCTGCAGTCCGGCGGATCAAGCAGAAGCCCCGTGACTCCCGTCCGGGGCTTCTGTCACGTTCGGGGTAAGCAGGGGACAGCAAGGGCCAGCAGTGGATAATCCACGTTGTGCAATTCTCCGTCTCCGCTTCCCAAGCGTTCCGCGGCGGGTTACAACAGGGCCATGGACCTCCTCGGCGGACCCCAACCGTGCGCGCTGACCCACGCCAACGAAAAGCAATGCCCACGCGCTGCTGTGGTGTCGGTCGTCGATTCCGAGGGCGTCTCGGCGTGGGGCTGTGAGGCTCATTCCCTACGTGCCCTGAACGCCACGGACGGCTCACGAATCGGTGGTGTTCGTGACTGGGCCGCGTGCCGGCGCCTGCTCAACGGCGAGTGGAACCAGCGCGTCCCGAATTCGTATAGCTTTGCGCCGGAGCTGCAGCTCTAGGCCGAATGACCCATAGCGGAATAGTTCGAAGTAACTAGGCTCCGGAGCGAGCCCTCAGGAGAGACCGATGAACCTTGACCCCCGCAAGTCAGCCCTCGCCGCACGCATCAGCGAGCGCCTCGCCGAGCACCGTCGTGTCGGGCCCATCGTCGCGGAGGCGCGACGACTGGACATCGACGTACAGCGAGCCTCGTGGAACGAGGAGCCGGTCCCTGGTGAGCTGGAGCAGGTCACCCAGAACCGTGACGACTACCTGGTCTTTCACCGCACGGACCTTGAGCAGTTCCGCGACATGCGGGACATCTACGAGCAGATCGACGCTGTGACCCCAGCAAGCATGCCAACGACAACGGTGGCGGCGAAGCATGTCGTCGATCGCGAACCACACCGCCTGGATCACCGCTTTGGTGGCGGCATGCAGCTGTAGTCAGCACAGCAAGAGCGCGGGCCACCCCAGGGCCGCCCGCGCTCTTTTCATGTCTACAGACCCTTACAGCTCGAACAGTTCCAGCTGCTCCTGCTCTGCTTCCCTGGCGAGCCCAACCGCCAGTACCTCGGTGGCTGCGTCGTGCAGCTCGATCGCGATCCGGCTACCGGCCTCCCAGTACGCCTGGTTCTCTGGGTCCTCGTAGTAACTGTGGGCGTCCCCGCCGGCCGCCACGGCGACCCAGGGGTTGGGTGGGCCGCCACGAGTAGCGTGGTCGACGTAGGCGGTCCAAGCGGCGTTGTAGCGCTCGAGGCCTTGCGTCGCGATGCCGTAGTGAATCACCTCTTGCACCTCGCGCCAGGTGATCGCGGCGCCGTTACCGAAGCGGATGCCCGCTTTCTCGGCCACGTACCAGGTGGAGCCTCCCTGGCAGGCTCGTTTCACGGCCTCGCCGAAGTCACCACGGAAGAATCGATGGACCTCGCCACTGAGCGCGGAGTGCAGCGCGCCCGCGGTCGGCTTCATAGGTCGCCCCGCTTGGCCGGCGACAGGTAGCCCAGGGCACGAGCCTCGGCCACGTTGTCGTGTATCCAGGAGTGGTGCACTCGGCACAGGTCCATGAGGTTGTCGGGGGAGTGGTCGTGACCCTGGCTCTGGCGGTTGATGTGATGCGCGTCGGAAGCGGGAGAACCGCAACGCCCAAGAGCACGTACGCCAAGGCCATGCGGCAAGCCTGGATCTACTTCTACAAAGTGGATGAACTCACACCGTCCGCCGCTGCGCTTGCGGATGATCCCCTTGGAGGCCTCGAACCATGCGCGATCATCCTGCTTGCGCTGGCTCTGCTCGCTCAGTGACTTGCGCCGTAGGGCTGTGCGCTTCAGCTGGCTCGCACCCTGCTTGAGGCCTGTCTTGGCCTTGAGCGCCGTCCGCCGTCTCAGGGGCGTCTTCTTCACGGCCAGACCTTGTCGACGGGCTGCGGATCGTCGTTGACCCACAGCCAGGTGAGGGCCAGGACTGCCAGGGCGAAGGCGTAGCCCAGCCCAAGGGCCAAGACCCGGAGGTTGAGACTCCGGGTCTTGGCGGTGGGTAATGAGGGGTCACTCAGGCGGGGCATCGTGTACTTCCTTGGGCAGTGGGTAGTTCAACAGATCACGACCCGCACGATGCAGAGCCACGATCCACTTCCGCTCTGCGGCATAGGCGTCCTTGCGGGTGCCCCAGAAGCGCTCAAGCTCCTTGATCGTCGGTCGACGGCCCGTAGCCAGTTGTTGCTTGACCCAGGCCGACCGCGCCGAACGCTTGCCTAGATCGCCGCGACAGTGCTCTTCGAGCCTGATTCCTAACGGGGCTGCCGTCTGTCCGACATACCGTTCCTCGCCAGAGTCTGGATCGCAGAGGGCATAGATCGTGTACTGCTGTGCGGCCGTGCTCGATCGCTGTCCGGTCAAAATGGCTCCTCTCCCGGTCCTGGTGCCCAGGACTGCTTGCCAGCCTCGCTGCGCTCGTTGCCCTCCGCGCCGACACCGCTTCGCTCCTCGGCTTGGCTGAAGGGGTAATCAACCACAACCTCGGCGTCAATGGGCTCGTCGTCACTACTGCGGTACGAAAGGACTAGGGCACGGACCGCTGACTCCTTGCGCGTGGGTACTGCAGTGGTCATGAAGTCGAATGTCCCCCGCCAGGCGGCCTTCAGCTCTTGCAGTTGATCATGCGCAAGGGTGTCGCAGATCCAGGGGAACAGGTTCACCGTGTCAGGAGCCGCGCCGGCCCCGATGGCGACCTGAGCTTGCGGCGGGGGAGGCGGTAGGGCGGTGGTGATGTCTCCACCGGCATCGAGCGCGGTCATCTGGCGCAGCGTCGAGCGCAGCTCCAGGACCGGCACAGGAAACTTCCGTGTCTCGCCGCCCTTGACCGACTGGCGTTGCTCTAGGCGCAGCGTGGCCGGGATGATCTGGCCCTGCGCGCGAGCAGCCGCAAGTACCTCCGCCGTACCGCCCAGCTCTTGGGCAGCGTTCCAGCCGTTGGAGCTGATCATCCACACGCCGAGGTCGGGCAGGTCCGGCAGCATCACGTTCAGCCGGGTCACTGGCTTGCAGGCGTTGCCCTTGCTGGCTAGTGCGTTGCGCTGCTCCTGGTCGAAGGGGCACTTGCAGGGGGTCTGGGTCAGCTGCTCGGTCTCGCCGTCGCAGCGGCGCTGGCAGCCACCCTTGGACCACATCTCCATCCACTGGCTGACCACGTTGTCGCCGGGCGGGACCATGACAGGCACCTCGGTGACACTGGTGACGACCTCGTGTGTGCTGTCGTTATTCAGCAGCACGACGGCCTTGGCTTGACCGCCGAAGAGGTCAGCGACGGCCTGCGCGATGACGGCCGACTTGGTGGTGAAGCGGAAGGCCTCCAGCTTTGACGGACGCATGATCTTCTTGCCGTTCTTGGTCACGCCTTCGACCTGCATGCCGATGCGGATCTCACCGATCTGACGACCACGACGTTGCAAGGTGTTGATCGGCATCAGGCCACCTCCGCCGCTTCGGTGAAGGACAGGCCATAGGCGGCCAGAGTCTCTTCGCACGGCACGATGGTCTTGTCGGCGATGCCCTTGAGCGCGAGCGCCTCGTCCCGCGTCAGGGCAGCGAGGTCGCTGATCGAGCGAAGGCCAGCCTTGACCAGCGCCGAGCGGGCACGGCCGAGGGCGTCGAGGTCCTCGATCAGGGGAAGGGGCTGGGAGCCGTCCGGCAGCGGTGGGTACCAGACCGTGCCGCCGAGCTTGGAGCCTGCTTCCTGCTGGTCACGGTAGGTCCGGTAAGCGTTGAGGAAGCGCTGGTACTCCGCGTCACCCGTCGGGACGACGAAGAGCTTGTACCCGCGGGCGTAGCTCTTGCGCAGGTGCACGACGGCGCAGAAGTCGACAGCAGGCATGGCCTCCTTGTTGCCCAGGTGGTCCACCCACACCTCAGTGCAGCGGCGGTAGGCCTCCAGCTGTGCGCGCATGGTGCTGTACAGGTGCTTGCCGCACTTGAGGTCGAACAGGCCACGGGCGCCGCGTGTGGCCTTCCCGGGCAGCTGGACGTGAGGCAGGGTGCCGACGAGGTCCAGAGTGCCGGCGTAGCCTTCGGCCGGGTTGGCCACGGTGGCCTCTGCCAGCTCGGGATCAAGGTCGAAGTCGGTGTGGAAGTTGAGCAGCCCGTCGCTGATCTCATCGAGGTCGATCACTTCGCCGTCGACCTCGGCGTCGACCAGGTGGTGAGGGATGCTTGGGATCGGCAGGTCCAACAGCAAGGCCTCCAGCACATCGTGCTGGTAGGTGCCCATCTCGGACGCCAGGTCACGGAGCCGCTTGGCCTCCGCCTTGACGAAGTCCACGAGGTCATCGCGGGTAGCGCCCTCGGCTTTCAGGGTGCCCAGGTAGTCGTGCTGGTCGATGGCGAACTCAGCCGTCAGGCGGGCGATCCACTCGCGAAGCTGTGCCTTCTCCTCGGTGGCGCCGAGCACCTTGGTAACCGAGTCCAGGACGACCTCGGGGTCTGCGGGATCGACGTAGACCCGGTTGTCGCCGTTGTCGAAACGGCCTATCACTCCATGTGCAGTTTTCAACTTGCTATCTTTCTTGGTGGTGACGTTCAGCGCCCGGTCTTGCCGCAAGCAGGGCCGGGCGTTCTTGCTATTCGGGCTTACGGCCCTTGCCGGTAAGCAGCCAGACAGGCGAGACGCCGAGGATTTCGGCGAGCGGCACGACGTTGTGGGCTTTCATGCCCCTACCCTCGCTCCACCCCTTCACCTGTTGGCCGGAAGTGTTGAGGCGCACGCCGATGTAGTTCCACGTCAGCTTCTTGGCTTCCGCCGCTGTTGCAATACGTGCGCCGATTTCTGCAGCTATTTCGTTGGGTACTGCCAGGGTGTTTCCCATGCCTCTATTTCTAGTCCGCCCGTGCGACACATGCAAGGATTTTCTTTATGGTTTTTCTTCATGTTTTCCCTTGACGTTTCCTGTCGGGCGACTAATGTAAGAGACGTAAAGGAAACAGCGAGGGCCGCTACTCGTTCCCCCGGAGTAGCGGCCCTCTAGCCAAAAGCAACTGTAAGGAGTTACTCATGGCTTCATCATCATCTTACGTTCAACCGCTCACCAAAGAGCAGGACGATTTTCTCCGCCAGGTGTGGCAGGACGCCCAGCCGTCACGGTGGAAGACCGGCGACGACTTCCCGACGTTCGTCGCCGACCTTATGGAGGGGTACGACAACCCCGGCATCACCCAGGACCAGCTGGACGAGTTCGTCACCGAGCTGGCCGAGGGGCTGCGCTGCAGTGGCTGCGCCACCGACGAAGGCGTCAGCGAGGGCGGCGAGTGTGGCGAGTGCTCGCTGGATGGGGAAGGCTGATGTCCGAGCGGCTGCAGCTGTTCGTCATCGCCCACCCGGCTACCGAGGTGCGCGAGGTCAACGGAGACACCGAGCGCATCGACTCGATGATGTACCTGTCCAAGGCGGGTCAGAGCATCGAGCGGGGCAGCGCTGCCCCGCTCGGCCGGGGCTGGGTCGACGGCCTGGACTCGAGCGTCGAAGTCTTCGCGGGCACTTCCGCCCAGGCAGTCGCCGAGGGGTGCCGCTACCTCCTCAGCCTTTACGGCGGCGGGCGCCTCTTGGACTATCGACAGGCCCAAGCGCTAGACCAGAGGGAGAAGGCAGAACGACAGGCACTCGCTGACGAGTGGCTGCGCCTCGATGAGACGACCGACCAGTACAACCGCCGCACACGCGGCGAAGGATTCGAACTATGAAGGCAGCCCCCAACCCGGACGATCCCTCAAGACTGGACTTCCAGCACGAGGACGAGCGCTACTCCCTCTTCGCGCCTACCCAGCTGCGCCCCTGGTGGGTCGCGCAGAAGGGCGATGACAAGCGACCGCACTACGTTGAATGGTCGCCCGGGGTCAACGAGCATCAGGCGATGCGCATGATCTTCCCCACACACGTACAACGAGCGTTCAGAGAGGCGCTCCAGCAGGACCAAGGATTGACCTTCTAGTGACCCTTTACATCGGTAACGCAATCGACGACAGCGACTCGATCTTCAAGCTGGCCGTGCGCGACTGGTTCGCCCGTGAGTACAAGGTCACGTCAGACGACATCTACTCGATCCGGCTGGACGGTGAGTCCTGGAGCGAGATCACGATCGAACTCCGCAATGTCTTCTACTACGTGGCCCTGCGCGACGGGCGTACCTTCAACGGTGACAAGGAGTTCGGCGAGTTCCTGCGCCTGGTTGCTACGCCCGTGGCCTACCCCGAACCCCCACCAGCACGCCCCGAGCCCGCGGCCGTCGACAGTCGCGAGCGCATCGAGCAGCTGCACAAGCAGCTTGTCGAAGGGGTGACATCGTTCAGGACGGGCGAGGACTGGGCCAACTACATCCAGGCCGCCACGCGGATGTGGCGCTACAGCTCGCGGAACCAGGAGCTGCTGTTCGTGCAGCGGCCCGACGCCTCGTTGGTGTTCGGCTATCAGGCCTGGCGCAAGCACGGCCGACAGGTACGCAAGGGCGAGAAGGGGATCGCCATCTGGGCGCCGATGACCTACCGGCTTAAGCCCGAGGAGGTCGCCAATACCGAAGACGCCGGCGCGAAGCAGCTGCGCGGCTTCAAGCTGGTCACCGTCTTCGACGTGAAGCAGACCGACAGTCTCGACGGGCGGCCGATCGCCGACCCCCGGCCGAAGCTGCTCACCGGCAACGCCCCCGCCGCCCTGCTCAAGGGTCTGACCAAGTACGCGCACGACATGGGCTACCCGGTCACCTACGAGGACATCGGCTGGCCCAGTATCAACGGCTTCGCCAGCCCCGAGCCCAAGCGCATCGTCATCCAGGCACAGCGCGAGGCCATGCAGCAACTCAAGACACTGGTGCACGAGATCGCGCATGTGTCTCTTGGGCACATGGACCGGGTGCAGGAGTACCGGCGTCACCGCGGGCGCATGGAGGTAGAAGCCGAGTCCGTGGCCGCCATCGTGCTCGGCACCTGCGGCATCAACACCGACCAGTACTCGTGGCCCTACATCTCCTCATGGTCGAAGGGTGACCCGAAGGTCGTGCAGGAGACCGCCGCGGTGGTCATCGAACAGGCACACAAGTTGCTGTTAGCAGTGCCCGAGCTGGCAGCCGAGATCCGGACCGAACGCAACCAGCGCGACCACGGGCAAGTCGTCGCACGTGACCTGTCTACGCCAGGACTTTGAAAGGACCAGCAGTGAAGAACTTCTCAGAAGCCAACCAACGCGCCCTGCACTACGAGGACGCGTACAAGCTGCAGCGCGCCATCGACCTCCGGAAGACGCCGGATGACGAGTCCCCGGACCTGTCACAGGACGCTTTCGAGCGCCTGGAAACACACCTGATGGAGAACATCATGTTCCTGGGCCGCAGCTCGTACTGGCTGAAATACTACCGCGACATGGAAAAGCACCCGCTTGAGCGCGACGAACACCTCACCGCGTGAAATAGGCCGAATGACCTATGGATGGTGTCCTGATATGCGCCTAGTTTAAATGGCATGGAAGCCGCCGAAGAAACCCGATACATACCCACCATCGAGGCGTTCGCCTCTGAAATAATTCGCCTCGCAAACGCCCTGCACGCTGCGCAGAAGCACCCCGACTACGACTACTCGATGACGTTCGAGGGCAACACCGCCCACACGTCTCGGGAGGGCTGGGAGCTGAACAATGCCATCGGCAATGGCGGGCGCGTAACGAACGTGCACTCGAACTATCCAACCGCTCTCTACTGGCGGCGTCTGAAGGCGGAGCAGTGACCGACCTGTTTAGCACCCAGGAGGTGGCCATCATCCTCCACTGCACCAAAGCAGCCGCGCAGAAGCGGCTGCGGCGGGCAGGCCTGGAGCCGGCCAAGCAGGTGGGCCGCTACAACCTCTGGACCCTGGCCCAGATCAACCAACTACGACAAGCACACAAGGAGCAGCAGTGAGCAAAGACCGCAAGATCATCCGCCCCGACCCAATACCGCACCACCCATCTCAATATCGAACGACTCCTGCCCAAGTGGCCGAAGCACTCGCCAAGGCCGAGCGGCGCCGCGCGCAGGTCAAGAAGGGCATCGGCCCGGTACAGCTGACCGACGCCAAGAGCAAGAGCCTGCGGGCCGCCCGGGAGCGCCGCTTCCGCGACGCAGGCGGGATGGGCTTGGCATGACAAACGACGAAGCATTCGATCGATGGCTGCTCATTGACACCGACCCCCGGGTCAAGTCAACCTCTTTGTTCGACTCGCTGGACGCAGCACAGCAGGATGTAGAGAACATCTTTCTGCCGCCGTACGTCACCAAGGATCAGCAATGGCACCCCGCCATTCTCCGCGCCTCGTACACGATCGACACCGGAGAATGGAGTTTCATAGCGGAACCGCTGAAGCCTGTACCCGAGTACTGGGTTGAGTTACCCCTCACTCCGTCCGCAAACGCCGTCTATCCGTTGACGGCCGAAACAGTTCTCCGCAAGGACGAACCCGTTGTGGGCGCCATGTTCGTACGCGAGCCAAATGGGACGCTACGCATCCTCTCGGGCGACGAACGCGCAGAGGCGCTCAGGACATGGGATGCGATGTCATGAGCGGCCCTTCATCACCAGACCAGGCCCTCATCGACGCGACCGAGATCGTCTACGCACACCGCCGTGCCGGCGAGCTCGCAGCCGAGAAGGGCCGCGGCGTCACCACCATGAGCGTTCTTGATGACCTGGTCGCGTACTACAGCAAGGTCAAGGCGGATGCCGAGTCCGTGCGCGTGATCGAAGGCGCACGCAGCCTGGAGAAGCACGCGCGTGAGCTGCGCAGCCGCCCAGGACGCCGTGCAGTCGACCGCGGCATAGGGCGCGAGCTGTGACGCCTGCGGACGTGCTTGAGTAGGAAGCCCTCTACAAGATGCTTCGGTGGCTACCTGTGACCAGCTCTTCGCCGACTTCCGCCGCCTGGTGGCTGAGGACGCCCAAGCCTGGGAGGACCTTCTGCTCGCTGGCCGCGAGCACGGCAGGCAAAGCCTGCAGCACGAGGACGCCGACCAAGATCACATGGCAGCCCACGATGCCATGATCGCTTTCGCGGTTGTGCACGGTGAAGACCTGACGGCACACCTCGGAGCGGTCACCGAAGCGATCAAGGAGCGCCGCGCCGTGGAGGGCGACGACGATCGAGCGCCCTCCTATGGGTGGGGTGCTTGAGCCCTATCGCTGCGCAGGGTCGGTGTTGATACTGACCCTGTGGATGAGGCGACCCGGCTAGCGCTCGAGGCGCAACGCTTCTTGATCGTGTCTGCTGAAGAGAGGCGCGGGACGCTCCGCGATCACTTGTCCCCTGCGGAGCTGGAAGCTTCCTACGCCGACACCGAGAGCATGCGCATGCAGCTTGAGCAGCAGCTCAGAGAGCATGGACTCCGCCGCTCAGCGCCCCTGCGCGTCCCCGAGGGAGAGCCCTGGTACGAGCCCGACGATGGCCGCGGTCAAGCACCTCAGACGGTGGATGCGCCGTCGCCGGCGCCCGATCGGGGCTCTCCTGGGATGGAAGTCGATGCCCCCTGGTTCGGGGACGCGGCCGATGAGCTTGATGGCTCGCGTCACGCCAGGGACGATCAGCGTCAAGGACCTCAGGATCCCGAGCATCGCCACGACGAAGGGCCGGACCAAGCCATGGCTGGTAAGACCGAGCGCGTCGACTCCACTCGCGCCGCCTACGAGCGCGCCCGCTACAGCGCCTACGAGGCCAAGCAGAGCGACGACCCCGACAGGATGCGCGCAGCTTGGGGGGAGCTGGCTCAGGCCGACCAGGCTTACCGGCAGGCCTGCATCGACCGCGTGGGCCCCGAAGACGCCGAAACCTTCCGGTCCATGGACCTCCAGCGCAGCCAGCAGGAGAGCAAGCGAGAGGTGGAGCGCCTCTACGGCAAGCTGCACGAGAACGATCAAGAGCTGTACGCCGAGGACGTGGAGCGCCTCGGCCACGCCCAGGACGAGCTGGCGATCAAGCAAGCCCCGCAGATGGATCTGGACGACCCCTATGTCTTCCGCATGACCCACTACGACGACGCCCCCAAGCCCGAGCCGACTCGCGCCGAGCGCTTGCGGGCGGCGATGGCGCGAGGCAAGGAGCGGCAAGCGCAGGAGCGGACGCATGAGCGGACCCAGGAGCGGGAGCGCGACATGGGCTACGACAGGTAGGGCAGTAGCCTTGGCGCGTGCCAAGAGCCGTGCCACATGCAATGGCACGGAGCGGCACGAAGGGGCAAGCAGGGGATAGATCACCGAGGTAGCATCAGCGGTATCGCTGCAGCTCAAGGCAGCATTCGCGCAGGTGGCGGCCACGCGAGGAGCTGGGTGTCCAGCAGCCTTGAAAACCGCTAGGGAGGTACCCACTCCTTCCTCATGGGTTCGAATCCCATGCCCTCCGCACCGGCCGGCCCGGCGCCCGGCGCCCGGCCGCCCGTCCACCGGTCGGCCCATCAAGGCGCGCGGCGGCGCGGCCGACGACTCCGGGGACAGCGACCACCCGCACGGGGCGGCCGCGCGCACGCCCCGAGGAGGCCGACGTGGACCACCGCACCCGCAGCAGCAGGG
>NZ_JAAALL010000200.1 GCF_009906315.1 Kineococcus vitellinus
CGACGACTGCGAGCAGCCGCCTAGATCCATAGACCTGCAAAGTTGACCCTCGGTCTCGAAAACCTCCACCCCCGCTGGCGAGCAGGAAGTGGAGGAACAACACCAAAGGAATCCCCGACCACCACCCAAGTGAGTGGCGGCCATCCGGGGTTGATTGATTTGGCATCAACACTTGGCACACTGTTGAGTTCTCAAGAACCGGACGCCCACCCAGCCGACCCCACCAGGGCCGAACCGAAGAGAGACAACTTCCCCACCTTAACCCGAGACCAGGCCGACAAGCAACCCAGCCCCGCTCAAGGCTTCCGGTGCCACCGCTCCGAGCCAGCCCCGCGAGCCTGTCGGCCCGCCGCGCTGCCCCGTCCCGGCGACATGAAGAACAGTAGACGGCGCCCGGTCCAGGAGGCAAATCGCCGGCGGCTTCCCGGCTGGAAGCGTTGCACCGCAGCACATCCGGCTCGCCGACCCGCTCGGGCTCGCCGTGCGGTGATCTCTTGGGAGACTGAGGAGGTGACCGAGTCCACCGAGCTCCCGGAGCAGCCTCCGCGGCACCGCAGCGCCGAGCACGCCCGCATGGCCGAGTCACCCGGTCCGGACGGTCCCTGGCGGCTGTGGGGACCCTACGTCGCCGGCCGGCAGTGGGGCACCGTCCGCGAGGACTACTCCGGCGACGGGGACGCCTGGTCGGCCTTCCCCTTCGACCAGGCGCGCTCGCGCGCCTACCGGTGGGGCGAGGACGGCCTCGGCGCGGTCTGCGACCGGTTCGGCTTCCTCAACCTCGGGGTGGCGCTGTGGAACCGCAGGGACCCCTTCCTCAAGGAGCGCCTCTTCGGGCTCACCAACGGGGAGGGCAACCACGGGGAGGACGCCAAGGAGTACTGGTGGGCCCTCGACGGCACCCCCTCGCACAGCTGGATGCGCTGGCTCTACCGGTACCCGCAGGCCGAGTTCCCCTACGCCCGGCTGCGCGAGGAGAGCGCGCGCCGCGGGCGCGAGGACCGCGAGTACGAGCTCGGCGACACCGGCGTCCTCGACGGCAACCGCTTCTTCGACGTCACGGTCACCTACGCCAAGGCGTCCCCGGACGACCTGTGCATGGTGGTCTCCGCCACCAACCACGGCCCCGACCCGGCACCGCTGGACCTCGTGCCGCAGGTCTGGTTCCGCAACACCTGGGCCTGGGGCTGGGACCGCCGTCGCGGCAGCATGACGCAGGTCCTGCCGCCCACCCTGGCCGTCGGCGGCCTCGAGGACGTCGAGTGCGAGCACGGCCACCTCGGCCGCTACCACCTGGCCGCCGAGGGCAGCCCCGAGGTGCTCTTCTGCGACAACGAGAGCAACCTCGTCGAGCTCTTCGGCGCCGAGCACAACCCGACGCCCTACACCAAGGACGGCATCGACCGGCGGATCGTGCGCGGGGAGACCTCGGCGGTCAACCCGCGGCGCGAGGGGACCAAGGCGGCGTTCTGGTACAGCTTCGACGCCGTCCAGCCCGGCCAGACCGTCGAGGTGCGGCTGCGGCTGTCGCGGCAGGCGCCCGGCCTGCACACCTTCGGCCGCGGCTTCGACGCCGTGCTGCGCGACCGCGAGGCCGAGGCCGACGAGTTCTACGCCGCCGTCATCCACCCGGGCCTGGGCGAGTCCGACCGCCACATCGCCCGGCGCGCGTACGCCGGGCTGCTGTGGACCAAGCAGCTGTACCGCTACGACGTGCGCCAGTGGCTCAGCGGCGACCCCGACACCGACCCCGCACCGGAGTCGCGCCAGCGGCGGGGCGCCCGCAACACCAGCTGGACGCACCTGGCCCTCGCGGACGTCATCTCCATGCCCGACGAGTGGGAGTACCCCTGGTTCGCGGCGTGGGACCTGGCCTTCCACGCCATCCCGCTCGCGCACGTCGACCCCGAGTTCGCCAAGGAGCAGCTCGTGCTCATGTGCCGCGAGTGGTCGATGCACCCCAACGGGCAGCTGCCGGCGTACGAGTGGGCCTTCGGCGACGTCAACCCGCCCGTGCACGCGTGGGCGGCCTGGCACGTCTACCGCCTCGACGGCTACCGCGACCAGAGCTTCCTCGTGCGCGTCTTCACCAAGCTGCTGCTCAACTTCTCCTGGTGGGTCAACCGCAAGGACTCCAGCGGGTCGAACCTCTTCGAGGGCGGCTTCCTGGGCATGGACAACATCGGCCTCTTCGACCGCTCGGCCGAGCTGCCCCCCGGGTACCGGCTGGAGCAGTCCGACGCCACGAGCTGGATGGCCTTCTACTGCCAGCAGATGTTCAAGATCGCGCTGGAGCTGTCGCGGCACGACCCCGCCTGGGAGGACGCGGCCACCAAGTTCCTCGAGCACTTCCTGTCCATCGCGCAGGCCATGACGTCCTTCGGCACCCAGGACGTGTCGCTGTGGGACGAGGAGGACGGCTTCTTCTACGACGTGCTGCTGCACCCCGACGGCACCGCGGAGCCGATGCGCGTGCCCTCGATGGTCGGGCTGCTGCCGATCCTCGGGGCGACCGACGTCCCCGGCTGGATCGCCGACGAGTGCCCCGACCTGACCACCCGGCTGCGGTGGCTGCAGAAGCGCCGTCCCGACCTGACGCTGCCGCTGCTGACCCGCTCCACGCCCGAGGGGCGGCTGATGCTGCTCTCCCTCGTCGACAAGCCGCGGCTGGTGAAGCTGCTGGACCGGATGTTCGACTCCGAGCAGTTCCTGTCCGACTACGGCATCCGCTCGCTGTCGGCGGCCGTGAAGCAGGAGATCACCACGTCCGTGGAGGGGCAGGCCTCCTCGATCGTCTACGAGCCCGGGGAGTCGCGCACCGGGCTGTTCGGCGGCAACTCCAACTGGCGCGGGCCGGTGTGGTTCCCCGTCAACGTGCTGCTGGCCGACAAGCTGCGCACGCTGGGACGCTTCTTCGGCGACGACCTGACCGTCGAGGTGCCCAAGGGCTCGGGCAGGCGCATCACGCTCGTCCAGGCGGCCGACCTCATCGACGACAGCCTCGTCTCGCTGTTCCGGCCCGTGGAGGGCCGCCGGCCGGCCGACGGCGAGCGCATCGAGGCCACTCCCGACCCGCTGTGGCAGGAGCACCCGACCTTCAACGAGTACTTCGACGGGGACACCGGCGAGGGCCTGGGCGCCACCCACCAGACCGGGTGGACCGCGCTGGTGGCCCACCTGCTCAACCCGCGGCTGCCGCCGAACCCGCCCGGTCGCTGACGGCGGGCCGCCGACCACCCGGTCGGCGGCTCGTGCGCCGCCGCCGGCTGTCCGACTCCTCTGGCAGGCTCGAACCACCACGGGTCGGGGCGAGGGAGGTGCGGCGGGCGTGTCGGGGCTGGCGGTGGTCGCGGCGGTCTCCGCGCTGCTCGCCGTCGCGGTCGCCGTGCTCGCCTGGCGCTCGCGCGCGCAGACGCCGGCCGCGGTGCCGCTGGCGTGCGGGCTGCTGGGCTCCGGGACGTGGGCCGCGGCCGTGGCCGCCATGGGGCTGGGCCCGCCGCCGGCCGTGCAGGACGCCCTCGTGCTGGTGGAGTTCGCCGGCGTCGGCGTGACGGTGGCCTGCCTGCGGGTCTTCCTGGACGCCGCGACGGGCCGGCCGGTGCGCCGCGGCCGCCTGCTGCTGCTGCTCGTGGAGCCGGTGCTGCTGCTCGCCGTCATCGCGCTCGACCCCCGGCTGCACTGGTTCCACGAGACCGTCCGCTACGTCGGCGACCCCCTCGTGCGGGAGACCACGCACGGGCCCGCCTTCTGGCTGCACGCGCTCTACAGCTACGCGGTGATCGCCAGCGGCGTCCGCGACCTGCTGCGCTCGCGCTCGACCTCCAGCGGCCTGGTGCGCCGGCAGGCCACCACGATGCTCGTCGGGCTGGGCGTGCCGGTGCTCGCCAACGCCGTGAGCATCACCTCGCCCGCCTCGGTGCTGCCGGTGGACATCACCCCGCCCGCCTTCGTCGCCAGCGGGATCGTCTTCGCGTACGCGGTCATCGCCCAGGACCTGCTGAGGATGGTGCCGGTCGCCCGCGGCCTCGTCGTCGACACCATGAGCGACGGCGTCCTCGTGGTCGACCAGAGCGGGCGCGTGGTCGACCTCAACGCCGCCGGGCGCGAGCTGCTGCGCGGGCCGTGCGGTGCGCGGGGGGAGGCCGTGGGGTCCGCGCTGGCGCAGCTGCTGCCGGACCTGGCGGCCGCGGTCGGCGCCGGGGAGGTCGTCACCGTGCTGCGCACGGGCGACGGGCGCAGCCTCGACGTGCGCGCCCGCTGGATCCGCGACCACCGCGGGGACGTGCTCGGCCGCGTCCTCGTCGTCCGCGACGTCACGGCGGTCCTGGCGCAGCAGCGCGCGCTGGAGGAGGCCAACGGGCAGCTGCTGGAGCACGTGCGGACCATCGAGCGGCTGCGGGCCGACCTCGCCGAGGAGGCCTCCCGCGACCCCCTCACCGGGCTGCGCAACCGGCGCCGCTTCGTCGACGACCTGCAGGCGCGCCTGGTCGCCTCGGCCGCGTCCGGGGACCCGCTCTCGCTCGTGCTGCTCGACGTCGACCACTTCAAGGCGGTCAACGACGTGCACGGCCACGCCGTCGGCGACGACGTCCTCGTGGCCGTCGCGCAGGCGCTGCGCACGCACGCGCGCCCCGAGGACGTCGTGCGCTACGGCGGCGAGGAGTTCGTGGTCCTGCTGCCGCACCTCGACGCGAGCGCCGCCACCGAGCGCGCCGAGGAGCTGCGCCGCGCCTGCGCGCAGCTGCGGCTGGAGGTGGAGGACCTGCGGCTGACGGTCAGCGCGGGCGTGGCGACCAGCCCCGCCCACGGCACGACGCCGGACGAGCTGCTGCTGGCCGCCGACCGTGCCCTCTACGCCGCGAAGTCCGCCGGCCGCGACCGGGTCACCCTCGCCGACTGACCCGCCGGCGAGGGCGCCCCGGCCGGGCGGCTCACCAGATGCGCACGCGCTCGGCCGGCTCCAGCCACAGCCCGTCGCCCGGCTGCGTGCCGAAGGCGTCGTGGAACTCCACGAGGTTGCGCACCACCGCGTTGCAGCGGAACTCCGGCGGGGAGTGCGGGTCGACGGCCAGCCGGCGCTCCACCTCGGCCGGGCGCACCTTGCCGCACCAGACCTTCGCCCAGCCGAAGAACAGCCGCTGGCTGCCGGTGAGGCCGTCGACGACGGGCGCCTCGCGGCCGCCGAGGGCGATCTCGTACGCCTTGTGCGCGATCGTCAGCCCGCCGAGGTCGCCGATGTTCTCGCCGACGGTGAGCGCGCCGTTGACGTGCTTGCCGGGGGCCTCGGGGGGCTCCAGGGCGTCGTACTGGGCGATGAGCGCCTCGGTGCGCTGGCCGAACTCCTCGCGGTCGGCGTCGGTCCACCAGTCGCGCAGGTTGCCCTCGCCGTCGTACTTGGAGCCCTGGTCGTCGAAGCCGTGACCGATCTCGTGGCCGATGACGGCGCCGATGCCGCCGTAGTTCTCAGCGTCGTCGGCGTCCAGGGAGAAGAACGGCGGGCGCAGGATCGCCGCGGGGAAGACGATCTCGTTCATCCCCGGGTTGTAGTAGGCGTTGACCGTCTGCGGCGTCATGAACCACTCCGAGCGGTCCACCGGGCCGCCGAGCTTGGCCAGCTCGCGGTCCACCTCGAAGGAGAACGCCCGGCGCACGTTGCCCAGCAGGTCGTCGCGCTCGATCGTCAGCGCCGAGTAGTCGCGCCAGGTGTCGGGGTGGCCGATCTTCGGGGTGAACCTGGCCAGCTTGTCCAGCGCGCGGTCCTTGGTCTCGCGCGTCATCCAGTCCAGCGCCTCGATGTCCTGGCGGTAGGCCTCCACGAGGTTGGCGACGAGCTCCTGCATGCGGGCCTTGGCCGCCGGCGGGAAGTGCTCGGCGACGAACAGCTCGCCCAGCGCCTCGCCGAGGGCGCCCTCGACCAGGCCCACGCCGCGCTTCCAGCGCTCGCGCAGCTGCGGGGCGCCGGTCAGGGTCGTGCCGTAGAAGGCGAAGTTCTCGCGGACGAAGGCGTCCGGCAGGTACGGCGCCGCCTGGTGCAGCACCCGCCAGCCCAGCCAGTCGCGCCAGGTGCCCACCGGGGTCGCGGCCAGCACCCGCGCCGCGCCCTCCAGGTAGCTGGGCTGGCGCACCACGACCTCGGCGAAGGCCGACTCCGGAAGCTGCGCGGCGGCCGTCCACGCCGCCAGGTCCACGCCCGGCAGCAGCGCCTCCAGGCCGGCCCGGTCGAGCTTGTTGTACGTCGCGTTGGCGTCGCGGTTGCGCACCCGGTCCCAGTGGTGGGAGGCGAGCTCCGTCTCCAGCGCCAGGACGCGCCCGGCGGCGCCGGCCGGATCGGGGCGCCCGCCGAGGGCGAGCACGCGCTCCACGTGCGCGCGGTAGGCCTCGCGGACCTCGGCGTACTGCTCCTCGCGGTAGTACGACTCGTCGG
Source organism: Kineococcus vitellinus (assembly GCF_009906315.1). Classification (GTDB taxonomy): domain Bacteria; phylum Actinomycetota; class Actinomycetes; order Actinomycetales; family Kineococcaceae; genus Kineococcus; species Kineococcus vitellinus. Next base: position 6,422 of record NZ_JAAALL010000200.1, read on the forward strand.
GCAGGCCGAGGCCGGACTGGGTGAGGTAGACGACGTAGCGGTCGGACTGCGCGTTGTCGGTGTCCACCCAGTAGGCGAAGGGGCCGCCGACGCCGGAGCGCTCGAAGGTGCCCAGCACGCGCACGAGGCCGTCGAGGTCCTGCACGGCGTCGACGGCGGCCAGCTCGCCGGCCAGCGGCTCCAGCCCCAGCGCCTCGATGCGCTCGGTGTCCGTGAAGCTCGCGTAGAGGGCGCCGATCTTCTGCTGCACGCTGCCCGGCGCGGCCGAGCCGTCGGCGACCGCCGCGGCGGCCGTCTCCACCAGGACGCGGCACTCGGCCTCGGACTGGTCGCGCAGGCGGACGAAGGCGCCGTCCACGGCGCGGTCGTCGGGGATCTCCGTCGTGGCCAGCCACCGGCCGTTGACGTGGCGGAAGAGGTCGTCCTGGGGGCGCACCGACTCGTCGACGTCGCTGCCCGCGGGCTGGGCGTCCGTGATCGAACTCATGCCGTCACCTTAGGCCGGATGCCCGGCCACACGGCGGCCAGCAGGGCGACCTGGAGGACGACGGCCCCGGTGACGACCACGCCCATGGCCTGCTCGTCGCCGCCGAGCAGGCCGACGAGGACGCCGACGAGACCGCCGACGCCGGACTGCAGGGCGGTGACGAGCGCGGCCGCCGCGCCCGCGCTGTCGCCGTACGGCTCCAGGGCCAGGGTGACGGCGTTGGGCATGACGAAGCCGACGCTGAAGAGCAGCAGGTACAGCGGGACGGCGAAGAGCACGAGCCGGTGGGTGCCGGTGATCAGCGGCACCGTCAGCAGCAGGCCGAGGACGAGGGAGGCCGAGACGCCCAGGCGCAGCAGCCGGGGGGAGCCGAAGCGCTCCACCACCGCGGCGTTGAGCTGGCTGCCGCCGACGAGCGCGGTGCCGTTGAGGGCGAAGTAGACGGCGAACGCCGTGCCCTCGAGGCCGAAGCCCTCCTGCAGGATGAACGGCGAGGTCGCGACGTAGCTCATGATCGTGGCCATCGCCAGGCCCGGCAGGACGGCGAGCGCCAGGAAGCGGCGGTCGCGCAGCAGGGCGCCGTAGCCGACGTAGGTGCGCAGCAGCCGGCCCGGGCGCGGCGGGACGACGGGGGCGGCCACCGGCTCGGCGAGCGCCTGCGCGGGGGTGTCGCGCAGCTCCGGGCGGGTCTCCGGCAGGTGGCGCCAGACGGCCAGCAGCACGCCGGCGCCGGCGACGGCCAGCAGCGCCAGGACGGGCCGCCAGCCCGTCCAGCCGGCGATGGCGCCGCCGACGGTGGGGGCGAACAGCGGCGCGACGCCGATGACGAGCACGAGGCGCGACATGAGCCGGGCGGCCGCGGGACCGGTGAACAGGTCGCGGATGACGGCCATGCCGATGACGGCGCCGGCGGCCGCGCCGGCCCCGGCGAGGACGCGGAAGGCGACCAGCGCCGGCAGGTTCGGCGCGATCGAGCACAGCAGGCAGGCGAGCACGTAGACGGCGAACCCGACGAGCGCGGGGCGGCGGCGGCCGAAGGTGTCCGACAGCGGGCCCACGAGCAGCTGGCCGACGGCCGAGCCGACCAGGACGCCGGTGATGGTCATCTGCGTGCGGGCGCCGGTCGTGGACAGGTCCTCGGCGACCTCGGGCAGCGAGGGCAGGTAGAGGTCGATCGTGACGGCGCCCAGCGCGGCCATCGTCCCCAGCAGGACGACGAGACCGGCGGTGGAGCGCGTGCGGGAGTCGGGCGCGGTGCGGAGCGCGGACATGCAGCAGTTCCTCGGGGGGTGCCTCGTGGCGGTGCTCCGCACAGCGCCGGGCGGGGC
>NZ_JAAALL010000201.1 GCF_009906315.1 Kineococcus vitellinus
GATCAGGGCCGTCCCGGCGCGCCCGCGCAGCGCACCGGCCACCGAGTGCACCGCGGTGACCTCCAGGGCGGCGTCCTCGTCGAGGTCGGGCAGCAGCCCCGGCAGCCGGGCGGCCAGCATCGTCTTGCCGGCCCCGGGCGGGCCGCTCATGAGCAGGTGGTGCGCGCCGGCGGCGGCCACCTCCAGGGCGAAGCGGGCCTCGCCCTGCCCCAGGACGTCGGCCATGTCCGGCGCCGCGGCGGTGCCGGCGCGCTCGGGCGGGGCGAACGCGCGGGGCGCCTCGGGCAGCTGCGGCGGCGGGTCACCGCGGTAGTCGGCGACGAGCTCGGCCAGCCAGCGCACCCCCCGCACGCGCACGCCGGGCACCAGCGCGGCCTCCGCGGCCGTGGCCTCGGGCACCACCACGCGCCGCACCCCGGCGCGCGCGGCCGCCAGCACGGCCGGCAGGACGCCGTCGACGGCCCGCACGCTGCCGTCCAGCCCCAGCTCCCCCAGGTGGACCGCATCCGCGGACGCCTCCGGCGGCAGGACGCCGGCGGCCGTCAGCGTGGCGACCGCGACCGCGAGGTCGAAGGACGAGCCGGTCTTGGGCAGCGTCGCCGGGGACAGGTTGACGGTGATGCGCTGCTGGGGCAGGGGGCGGCCGGAGTTGGCGGCGGCCGCGCGCACCCGGTCCTTGGCCTCGTGCAGCGAGGCGTCGGGCAGGCCGACGAGGACGAAGGCGGGCAGGCCGGCGGCGATGTCGGCCTCCACCTGCACCAGGTGGCCCTCCAGGCCGACCAGGCCGACGGCCAGGGCGCGGGCCAGCGGCATCAGCCGACCCCCCGCACGTGCTCGACGCGGGCCGGGCCCCGCTCGGCGACGGTCACCGCCACGACGTCCAGGCGCACCCGGGGCGGGTGCACGCCCGGGTGCGCCTTCAGCCACTCGGCGGCCAGGCCCCGCAGCCGGCCGACCTTGCGCGGGGTCACCGCCTCCAGGGCGCTGCCGGCCCGTCCGCTGCGGCGCGTCTTGACCTCGCACAGCACCAGGCAGTCGCCGTCGCGGGCGACGATGTCGACCTCGCCGGAGCGGCAGCGCCAGTTCGTCTCCAGCACCGCCATGCCGGCCTCGACCAGCAGCCGCGCGGCCACCCGCTCCCCGTACCGCCCGACGGCGTCCTTCGCGCGCACGCGCACCACCTCCAGGCAGGAGGCTGGCCGTCCGACCGGGGCCGGCGGAGCCGGCGGCGGCGCCCTGTGGACGCGCGGCCGCGCCGGTGCGGCTGTGCGGACGGCGGCGCCGACGCGGGCGGGGCCGGCGGGGACGGCGCGACCCACACCGTGCGCACCGGCGACACCCTCGGCGCCATCGCCGCCGCCCACGGCACCACGGTCGGCGCGCTGCGCGAGGCCAACGGCCTGGACGCGCGCGGGTTCATCCGGGCCGGGCAGGTGCTGCGGCTGACCGGCGGCGCCGGGGCGGCGGCCGCGCCCGCCCGGCCCGCGGCCGGTGCCACCTACACCGTGCGGGCCGGCGACACCCTCTCGCACATCGCGCTGGCCACCGGCACCGCCGTCGAGGAGCTCGTCGAGCTCAACGGCCTGGACGCGCGCGGCTTCATCGTCGAAGGGCAGCAGCTGCGCGTCGGCGGCCAGGCGGCCCCCGCGGCCTCCGCGGCCGAGGAGGCCGAGCAGGAGGACGGGCAGCAGGCGGAGCAGGCCACCCAGGCGCCGACGGTGAGCGCGGCCGTGGCGGCCAACCGCGCCCGCCTGCAGGACAGCGACCAGCCCGGCCGCGAGGAGGTGCGGGAGATCATCCGCTCCACGGCGGTGCGCCTGGGCGTCGACCCGTCCCTGGCGCTGGCCGTCGGCTACCAGGAGTCCGGCTTCAACATGCGCGTCGTCTCGCACGCCAACGCGATCGGCGCCATGCAGGTCATCCCCAGCTCCGGGCAGTGGGCCTCCGACCTGCTCGGCGAGCCGATCGACCTGTTCGACGCGCGCGACAACGCCAAGGCGGGGGTGGCCATCCTGCGCACGCTGGTCGCGAACAACCCGCCGGACATCGCGATCGCCTCCTACTACCAGGGGCAGGGCTCGGTGCGCTCGCGCGGCATGTACGACGACACCCGCCGCTACGTCGCCAACGTGCAGACGCTGCAGGCCCGCTTCTCCTGACCGGCTCACCGGGCAGCTCACCGGGCGGCCCCCGGGCGGCACCGCGCGGCGCGCGGCGTTGCCCGGGGCCGGCGCCCGCTCTGCCTAGACTCGCTGACCGTGGACGCCACGCTCTCCGACCCCCTCCTGGGGCGACGCCTCGACGGGCGCTACCGCGTCCTGGGCCGGATCGGGCGCGGCGGCATGGGCGTCGTCTACCGCGCCGTCGACGAGCGGCTGGACCGCGAGGTCGCGCTGAAGGTGCTGCGCGCCGACCTCGCCCACGACCCGGTGGCGCGCCAGCGCTTCGTGCGCGAGGCCAAGTCCGCCGCGCGGCTGGCGCACCCCGGCGTGGTCGCCGTGCTCGACCAGGGCGTGGACACCGCCGGCGGCACCGAGACGGCCTACCTCGTCATGGAGCTCGTCGAGGGCCGCACGCTGCGCGAGGTGGTCACCGAGCGCGGCGCACTGACCCCCGGTGAGGCGCTGGGCACCACCGCCGACGTGCTCGACGCCCTCGCCGAGGCCCACCGCAAGGGCGTGCTGCACCGCGACGTCAAGACCGCCAACGTCCTCGTCGGCCACGACGGGCGCGTCAAGGTCGCCGACTTCGGCCTCGCCCGGGCGGCCACGACCTCCGGCCAGAGCACCACCGTCGGCATGGGCGACATCATGGGCACCGCCGAGTACCTGGCGCCCGAGCAGCTGGACACCGGCGAGAGCGACGCCCGCAGCGACGTCTACGGCGTCGGGGTGATGCTCTACGAGATGCTCACCGGCGCTCCCCCCTTCACCGGGGACAGCCCCTTCCGCATCGCCTACCGGCACGTGCACGAGCAGGTGCCGCCGCCCTCCAGCCGCGTGCCGGGCCTGCCGGCGGCCCTGGACGCCCTGGTGCTCGACGCGCTCGCCAAGGACCCCGACGAGCGGCCCGCCGACGCCGCCGAGATGCTCGAGCAGCTGCGCGCGGTGCGCTCCTCCCTGACCCCGCAGCAGCTGGACGTGCGCCCCGAGCGCCCCGAGCAGGTCGCCGCACCCGGGTCGACGACGCGCCTGGGCGCCGTCGCCACCACGACGCCCGCGGCCACCACCCCGGGCACCACCCCGGCCACCACCCCGGCAGCCGGCACGACGGCGGCCGCGACCGCCGCGGCCGCCGGGCAGCGGGGCGCCCGCAGCGGCGCCGAGCACGGGCACCGCAGCCGGCGCGGGCTGCTGGTGGGGCTGGTCCTGCTGCTGCTGGCGCTGGGCGGGGCCGCCAGCTGGTACTTCCTGGCCGGTCCCGGCGCCTACACCACGACACCCGCGGTCACCGGCCGCTCGCCCGCCGAGGCCGGCGCGGCGCTGCGCAGCGCCGGCCTCGGTGTGCAGCAGCGCGAGGAGTTCAGCGACACCGTCCCCGCCGGCGTGGTCGCCGCCACCGACCCCGGCGCGGGTGAGCGCGTGCGCAAGGACGGCAGCGTGGTCCTCGTCGTCAGCAGGGGCGTCGAGCAGTTCGCCGTGCCCGACGTCGTCGGGCGCCCCCAGCAGGAGGCCGCCGACGCCCTCACCGGCACCGGCCTGGCCGTCGGGGCCGTCGCCGAGGAGTACAGCGAGGACGTCGAGCGGGGCTCGGTGGTCCGCAGCGACCCGGTGGCGGGCACCGTGCTCGCGCACGACACCCCCGTCGCCCTCGTGGTCTCCAGGGGCCGCGAGCCGATCGAGGTGCCCACGGTGGCCGGCTCGCCGCTGGAGGCGGCCCGCACCGCCATCACCGGCGCCGAGCTCGCCGTCGGGGACGTCACGGAGCAGACCAGCGAGCAGGTGCCCGCCGGCGAGGTGATCTCGCAGTCCCCCGGCTCCGGCACGCTCTTCCGCGGCGACCCCGTCGACCTCGTCGTCTCCACCGGCCCGCCGCTGGTGCAGGTGCCGCAGGTGCAGGGCCAGCAGGTGGCCGCGGCCCGCGAGGCGCTGGAGCGCCTCGGCTTCCAGGTGCGCGTCGAGAACGTCCTCGGCGGCATCTTCGGCACCGTCCGCTCCAGCGACCCCGTCGCCGGGCAGTCGATCCCCAAGGGCTCGACGATCACCCTGACCGTCGTCTGAGCCGCGCGCACCACGAGCAGGGCCCCGGGACCAGCGGTCCCGGGGCCCTGCTCGTGCGCCGGCGAGGAGCCGGGCGGGTGCTCAGCGCGCGCTGAGCATCTCCGCGACCAGGAAGGCCAGCTCCAGCGACTGCTGGTGGTTCAGCCGCGGGTCGCACAGCGACTCGTAGCGCGTGCCCAGCCCGGCGTCGTCGATCTCCATGGCCCCGCCCAGGCACTCGGTGACGTCGTCACCGGTGAGCTCGACGTGCAGGCCGCCCGGCACGGTGCCCAGCGCGCGGTGCACCTCGAAGAAGCCGCGCACCTCGTCGACGACGTCGTCGAAGCGGCGGGTCTTGTAGCCGCTCGTCGACGTGATCGTGTTGCCGTGCATCGGGTCGCACACCCACGTCACCTGCACGCCCGCCCTGGTGACGCCCTCGACGAGCGCCGGCAGCGCCTCGCGGATCGTCGAGGCGCCCATGCGGGTGATGAAGGTCAGCCGGCCCGGCTCGCGGTAGGGGTCGACCTTGTCGACGAGCGCGAGCGCGTCGTCGACGGAGGTCTTCGGGCCCAGCTTGATCCCGATGGGGTTGCGGATCCTCGAGGCGAAGTCGACGTGCGCGCCGTCGAGCTGGCGGGTGCGCTCCCCGATCCACACCATGTGCCCGGAGACGTCGTAGGGACCGCCCTGGCGCACGTCGCGCGGCTGCTCCTGCCCGGCCAGCGGCGGCTCCTCGTCCAGCGTCCGGGTCAGCGGGCGCTCGTAGTCGAGCAGCAGCGCCTCGTGGCTGGACCAGAACTGCACCGACTTCAGCGCGTCGAAGTCGGCGCCGGCGGCGATCATGAACTTCATGGCCTTGTCGATGTCGCGGGCCAGCGCCTCGTAGCGGGCGTTGGCCGCCGTCGCCGCGAAGCCGCGGTTCCACTCGTGCACCTTGCGCAGGTCGGCGTAGCCGCCCGTGGTGAACGCGCGGATGAGGTTCAGCGTCGCCGAGGACGTGTGGTAGGCGCGCAGCAGCCGCTGCGGGTCCGGCCGGCGGGCCTGCGGGGTGAAGGCGTAGTCGTTGACGGCGTCACCGCGGTAGGCCGGCAGCGTCACCCCGTCGCGGGTCTCGTCGTTGCTCGAGCGCGGCTTGGAGAACTGCCCGGCCATCCGGCCGACCTTGATGACCGGCAGGCTCGCGCCGTAGGTGAGGACGGCCGACATCTGCAGCATCGTCTTCAGCCGGCGGCGGATGCCGTCGGCCGTCGCGCCGGCGAAGGTCTCGGCGCAGTCCCCGCCCTGCAGCAGGAACGCCTCGCCGCGGGCCGCCTTCGCCAGCTGCGCGCGCAGCTGGTCGGCCTCCCCGGCGAAGACCAGAGGCGGATACGAGGCGAGCTCGGCCTGGACCTCCGCCAGCGCGGCGGCGTCCGGCCACTGCGGCTGCTGGGCGGCGGGCAGGTCCGGCCACGTGGTGCTCGCCGGGCCGGACGCCGCGCTGTCGCGGGTGCTCGTGATCGTGCTCGCTCCGGTACTCACGCGTGCCAGTGTCGCACTGCCGCGCCGCCCGGTGCTGCGCCTTCCCCCGCGCCGGATCAGCGCCCGGTCACCAACGGAGGCCCGCGGTCTCGGAGCGTCGTGCGGGCGGCACCGTGCGCAGCACCCCGGTCGCCTCCGCCAGCGGCACCTGCACCACGTCCACCCCGCGCAGGGCCGCCATCGTCCCCAGCCGCCCCGCCGCGAGCGCCTCGACGGCCGACAGCCCGAAGCGGGTCGCCAGCACCCGGTCCGCCGCCGACGGCGTGCCGCCGCGCAGCAGGTGCCCCAGCACCGTCACCCGGCTGGAGAGCCCGGGCACGCGCCGCTGCAGCTCCCGCTCCAGCTGCTCGCCCGCACCGCCCAGCTGCACGTGCCCGAAGGCGTCCACGGGGGCGTCCTTGACGGCCTGCTCCCCCAGCACCGGCGCGCCCTCGCTGACCACCAGCAGCGGAGCGCCGCCGCGCGCCAGCACCGAGCGCACGACGTCGGCGACGGCGTCGAGGTCGACCGCCTCCTCCGGCAGCAGCGTCGCGTGGGCACCGGCCGCCATGCCGGTGTGCAGCGCGATCCAGCCCGCGTGCCGGCCCATGACCTCCACGACCATGGCGCGGTGGTGGCTCGCGCCGGTCGTCACGAGCCGGTCGCAGGCCTCCACGGCCGTCTGCACGGCCGTGTCGAATCCGAAGGTGGCGTCGGTGGCCGACAGGTCGTCGTCGATGGTCTTCGGGGCGCCCACCACGGGCACCCCCGCCTCGTGCAGCGCCGTCGCGACGCCGAGGGTGTCCTCGCCGCCGATGACGAGCAGCGCGTCCACGCCCAGCGCGGCCAGCTGCGCGCGGACCCGCTGCACGCCCTGCGCGGCGCCGCCGGCCAGGGGGTTGGTGCGGCTGGAGCCCAGGACCGTCCCGCCCACCGCCAGCAGCGGGCGCACCCGCTCCTCGTCCAGCGCCACCACGTCCCCGTCCAGCACGCCGCGCCAGCCGTCGAGGAAGCCGACGAAGGACATGCCGTGGCGCTGCGTCCCGGCCAGTACGGCCGCCCTGATGACGGCGTTCAGCCCCGGGCAGTCGCCGCCCCCGGTGAGGATCCCGACCCGCACGTCCGCCTCCGCTCCCCGGCGTCCTCGCCGGCCGTGTCGCCCACCTGGCGCGCACTCTGCCACCGCGGGCCCGTCCCTGGCGATCTCCCGCCCGCTCCCCGCGCGGCGCGCCGCTCAGGGAGCGGGCGGGGGCGACTGCCCGCCGGGCGCCGCGCGGCCGCCGGGCGCACCGCCGGACTCCTGCGGCGGCAGCGCGACGCCGGTGCCGCGGGCCAGGTCCGAGCGCAGCTTGCTGCGCTCGGCGTAGGCGTCGACGTACTCCTGCCGCGACAGCCGCTGGATGGCGTACATGACCTCGTCGGTCACCGAGCGCACGACGAACTGGTCCTCGGCGCGCCCGGCGTAGCGGGAGAAGTCCAGCGGCTCGCCGATGACGACGCCCACCCGCCGCACCTTCGGCAGGAGGCGGCCGCTGGGCAGCAGGTGCTCGGTGCCGATCATCGCCACCGGCAGCACCGGGGCGCCGGAGACCAGCGCGATGCGCGCCACCCCGGTGCGACCGCGGTACAGCCGCCCGTCCGGGGAGCGGGTGCCCTCGGGGTAGATGCCGAACAGCTCGCCGTCGCGCAGCACCTGCACGGCGCCGGCGATGGCGGCGGCCGAGGCGCGCCCGCCGGAGCGGTCCACCGGCAGCTGGCCCACCCCGTGCAGCAGGCCGGCGGTCAGCCTGCCCCTCAGCCCCGAGCCGGTGAAGAGGTCGGCCTTGGCGATGAAGGTCAGGCGCCGGCGCAGCACCGACGGCAGCACGACGGTGTCCGCCGCGGACAGGTGGTTGCTCGCCAGGATCGCCGGCCCGCTGGCCGGCACGTTCTCCAGGCCGCGCACCCACGGGCGCAGCACCCCGGTCACCAGCGGCTCGGCGACGAGCAGCTTCAGCGGCCAGTACAGGACCGGGAACCGGGCCACGCCACCTCCCGCCTGCTCGCGCGCCGACGCCGCGCGGGAGCGGCCCCGCGCCGTGATCACCGAACCCTACCCGGGCACCCCCCGCGCGCCACGCCGAAACCTCGACCGTCCGCGCCGGGGCGTGACACGATGAACCGTGGCTCGAACCCCGGACGACGGATCCGGTCCCCTGGACGTCGATGCGGCCTTCGCCGAGATCGTCGCGCACTGGGGCGAGGACGCGCCGACCACCCGCCCCGGCGGCGCGCGCGACGGCGCCCCCGCTGACGAGGGCGCCGGTGGCGGGACCCGCGACGGCGCCGCGGCCGACGCGGCCGACGAGCGGCCCGGTGCGCACGCGGCGCGCCACGCCCGGCGCGGCGATCCCCGCAGCGATCCCCGCGACGAGGCGGTGGACGAGGTCCGCGACGGGGCGGTCGAGGACACCGGCGAGCGCCGCCGCGCGCAGCCCGGCACCGCCGACGGCGGGCCGGACGAGGCGCCCGCGCCGCGC
>NZ_JAAALL010000202.1 GCF_009906315.1 Kineococcus vitellinus
GTCGTGAGGCACCGCCCTGGTACCGTTCCGCCCGACATGACCGACGACGGCCACCGCCCCGGGGACGAACCGGCCGGCGCCACCCCCGCGGGGGAGCCCGGTCACGGCCGCCTCGAGGAGTCGCGGGCCTGGAACATCCCCTCGTACCTGCTCGCCGGGGTGCTGGGGTTCGGCGGTCTCGGCTGGTTGCTCGACCGCCTCGTCGGCACGGACTTCCTCGTCGCCGTCGGGATCGTCGCGGGCATGGCGCTGGCGATCTACTACGTGTGGTTCCGGTACGGTAAATCGTGACGGCCACTTGTGAAGCCCCTGTGGCCGGTTCGCGTGAGCTCGCGATGACGGCCCGTACCCACGAAGACGTTCGCACGGAGGAGTACACGTGAGCCTCGGGATGCTCGCTGCCGCAGGTGGCGGGGAGGGCTTCGAAGCCCCTGGTCAGGACATCTTCTGGTGGCCGCTGTTCGGCACCAGCGGTGCCTTCGCCGTGACGCGCCCGGCGCTGGTCCTGGTGATCTCCGCCGTGGTGATCGCCGTCGTGCTGACGCTGGCGACCCGCCGGCTGACGGTGGTCCCGGGCAAGGGGCAGATGCTCACCGAGGCCGGCTACGGGCTGGTCCGCAACAGCATCGCCCGCGAGATCATCGGCTCGCACGACTTCCTGCGCTTCGTGCCGCTGCTCTTCACCTACTTCACGCTGATCCTGCTGAACAACCTCTTCGGCGTCATCCCGTTCTTCCAGTACCCGACGATGGGGCGCATCGCCTTCCCGCTGGTGCTGGCGCTCGTGGTCTTCGTGATCTACCACTTCCTCGGGATCAAGCGGCGCGGGCTCGGCGGCTACCTCGCCAGCCTCATCCCGCCGGGCCTGCCCGGCTGGATCAAGCCCTTCGTGTTCTTCCTCGAGCTGATCACGTACTTCATCACCCGGCCGGTGACGCTGGCGCTGCGTCTGTTCGGCAACATGTTCGCGGGTCACATCCTGCTGGTGCTCTTCATCACCGGCGGTGAGTACATGCTGCTGCACTCGCACAGCCTGGGCCTGCAGATCCTGTCCATCCCGACCTTCGGCATGGGCGTCGTGATGACCCTGTTCGAGATCCTCGTCGAGTTCCTGCAGGCGTACATCTTCACGCTGCTCGCCGCCCTGTACATCGCCGGCTCCCTCGCCGACGAGCACTGACCCACCCCCCCCACACCACGATCGACGCGGGCATCGCGTCGGCGACGGAAGGAAGCAGAGAGACTGATGGAAGGCAACATCGCAATCCTCGGCTACGGCCTCTCGGCCATCGGCCCCGGTATCGGCGTCGGCCTGATCTTCGCCGCCTACATCAACGGCGTCGCCCGCCAGCCCGAGGCGCGCGGCATGCTGCAGACCATCGCCTTCCTGGGCTTCGCCCTCACCGAGGCGCTGGCGATCTTCGGTCTGGCGCTGTCCTTCGTCTTCCGCTGACAGGCGCTCCCCCACTCGTCGTAGAGCGCTGATTCCAGAGGAGGAGCCGTGCAGCTCGTAGCACCGGCCCTGGCCGCCGCGGCCGAGGCCACCACACCGGGCGACCCCTCGGTCCCGATCCTGCCCCACCTGGGCGAGATGATCTTCGGGATCGTGGTCTTCGCGGCGCTGTACTTCTACGTCGCCAAGAAGATCGTCCCGCGCCTCGAGAAGGTCTACGCCGAGCGGCGCGCCGCCATCGAGGGCAACGTCGAGAAGGCGGAGCGGGCCCAGGCCGAGGCCCAGGCCGCCCTCGAGGAGTACAAGGCGCAGCTGGCCGACGCCCGCGGCGAGGCGAACCGCATCCGCGAGGAGGCGCGCCAGCAGGGTGCGGCCATCCTCGTCGAGATGCGCGAGCAGGCGCAGGCCGAGGCCGAGCGGATCACCACCTCCGCCCGCGCCACCATCGAGGCCGAGCGCACGCAGGCCACCGCGCAGCTGCGCGCCGAGGTGGGCCGCCTGGCGACCGACCTCGCCTCGCGCATCGTCGGCGAGTCCCTGCACGACTCGGCCCGCCAGAGCGGCGTCGTGGACCGGTTCCTCACCGACCTCGAGCGCAGCGAGAACGCGGGAGTGACCTCTCGATGAGCGAGCTCGACTCCGGCGCCGCCAGGACCAGCCTCGCGGCGGCCCAGCAGGTGCTCGACGCGCAGCTGGCCACCGAGGGCAGCGACGCGGGGCGCACCGGCGAGGACCTCTTCGCCGTCACCTCCCTGCTCGACTCCACGGTGGCCCTGCGCCGGGCCCTCACCGACCCCGCCCGCGCGGCGTCGGCCAAGGCCGAGTTCGTGCGGCGCACGCTGTCGGGGCGCATCAGCCCGGCGGCCGTCGAGGCGGTCGCCGCGCTGACGGCCGGGCGCTGGGCCGCCGGCCGCGACCTGACCGACGCCTGCGAGCGCCTGGCGGTCGTGGCCGTCGCGGTCCAGGCGGAGCGCTCGGGGCACCTCGACGCGCTGGAGGACGAGCTCTTCCGGTTCTCGCGGACCATCGCCGGCAACCCCGGCCTGCGCGACGCGCTGGCCGACCGGGCCGCCCCCGAGGCGAACCGGGCCTCCCTGGTGTCGCGGCTGCTGCTCGACCGCGCCACCCCCGAGGCCGTCCAGCTGGCCCGCCGGGCCGCCACCGCCCCGCGCGGGCTGCGCGCCGAGCGGCTGCTGGAGCAGTGGGTGGACGTCGTCGCCCAGCGCCGCCAGCAGGCCGTGGCGCACGTCGTCTCCGCGGCCCCGCTCTCCGACGCGCAGCGCGAGCGGCTGTCGGCGGCGCTGACGCGCCAGTACGGGCGGGCGATCCGCGTCAACGTGGACGTCGACCCCGAGCTGGTCGGCGGCCTGCGCATCAGCATCGGCGACGACGTCATCGACGGGTCCATCTCGACCCGCATGGAGGAGGCGCGCCGGCGCCTCGCCGGCTGACCGCCCTCCCCGCGCACGCGTTCGCACACCCCCCGTCCGAGGGGGGACAATGGACTTGAGACTGCAGGACCCGAGAAGGAGAGCAGGGCTTCCATGGCCGAGCTGACCATCCGCCCGGAGGAGATCCGGGACGCTCTCGACGCCTTCGTGGCGTCGTACGACCCCGGCACCGCTGCGCGCGAGGAAGTCGGTCGCGTCAGCGAGGCCGGCGACGGCATCGCCCGCGTCGAGGGCCTGCCCTCGGTGATGGCGAACGAGCTGCTGCGCTTCGAGGACGGCACGCTGGGCCTGGCCCAGAACCTCGACGTCCGCGAGGTCGGCGTCGTCGTCCTCGGCGACTTCGCCGGCATCGAGGAGGGCCAGGCCGTGCACCGCACGGGCGAGGTCCTCTCCGTGCCCGTCGGCGACGCCTTCCTCGGCCGCGTCGTGGACCCGCTGGGCGCCCCGATCGACGGCCTCGGCCCGATCGAGGCGGAGACCCGCCGCGCGCTGGAGCTGCAGGCCCCCTCGGTCGTGCAGCGCCAGGAGGTCCGCGAGCCGCTGCAGACCGGCATCAAGGCGATCGACGCGATGATCCCGATCGGCCGCGGCCAGCGCCAGCTGATCATCGGCGACCGCCAGACCGGCAAGACCGCGATCGCGATCGACACGATCCTCAACCAGCGCGAGAACTGGAAGTCGGGCGACCCGAAGCAGCAGGTGCGCTGCATCTACGTCGCCATCGGCCAGAAGGGCTCCACGATCGCCGGCGTGCGGCGCTCGCTGGAGGAGGCCGGCGCGATGGAGTACACGACCATCGTCGCGGCCCCCGCCTCCGACCCGGCCGGCTTCAAGTACCTCGCCCCGTACACCGGCTCGGCCATCGGCCAGCACTGGATGTACGCCGGCAAGCACGTCCTCATCATCTTCGACGACCTGTCCAAGCAGGCCGAGGCCTACCGCGCGGTGTCGCTGCTGCTGCGCCGCCCGCCGGGCCGCGAGGCGTACCCCGGTGACGTCTTCTACCTGCACTCCCGCCTGCTGGAGCGCTGCGCGAAGCTGTCCGACGAGCTGGGCGCGGGCTCGATGACCGGTCTGCCGTTCATCGAGACCAAGGGCAACGACGTCTCGGCGTACATCCCCACCAACGTCATCTCCATCACCGACGGCCAGATCTTCCTGCAGTCGGACCTGTTCAACGCGAACCAGCGCCCGGCCATCGACGTCGGCATCTCGGTCTCGCGCGTCGGCGGCGCCGCGCAGACCAAGGCGATCAAGGGCATCTCGGGCACGCTGAAGCTCGACCTCGCGCAGTTCCGCGCGATGGAGGCCTTCGCGATGTTCGCCTCCGACCTCGACCAGGCCTCCCGCAACCAGCTCGCCCGCGGCGCGCGCCTGGTGGAGCTGCTCAAGCAGCCGCAGTACACCCCGTACGCGCTGGAGGAGCAGGTCGTCTCCATCTGGGCCGGCACCACCGGTCAGCTGGACTCGATCGAGGTCTCGGACGTCTCCCGCTTCGAGCGCGAGTTCCTGGACTACGTCAAGCGCGAGCACGCCGACCTCATGGCGGGCATCCGCGAGACGAAGCAGTTCTCCGACGGCGCCAAGCAGGAGCTGCAGAAGGCGGTCGACGCCTTCAAGCCGCAGTTCTCCTCCGGCAGCGGTGCGGCGGCGGCCCCGGCCGACGGCGGCGAGGGCTCGGCCGACGCGGACGACATCTCGCAGGAGCGCATCACCACCCGCAAGGGCGGCGCGACCGCCGCTCGCGGCTGACGCGCAGCACGACCACGCAGGGACCGAGCGGAGCAGGGAAGAGGAGCAGGACATGGCAGGCCAGCTGAGGGCCTACCGGCGGCAGATCCGCTCGGTCCAGGCGACCAAGAAGATCACCCGCGCGATGGAGCTGATCGCGGCGTCGCGCATCATCAAGGCGCAGGCGAACGTGCGCGCGTCGACCCCCTACGCGCGGGCGCTGACCCGCGCGGTGTCGGCGGCGGCCTCGAACTCCTCGCTCGACCACCCGCTGATCACCGAGAAGCCCGACGTGCGGCGCGCGGCGGTGCTCGTGTGCTCCTCCGACCGCGGCCTGGCGGGGGCGTACTCCTCCAACGCGCTGCGCGAGGGCGAGCGCCTGAGCACGCTGCTGCGCGAGGAGGGCAAGGAGGTCGCGCCCTACCTCGTCGGGCGCAAGGCCGCCGCCTTCTACCGCTTCCGCCGCCGCACCACCGAGGCGGAGTGGGCCGGCTTCACGGACTCCCCGTCCTACGAGAACGCCAAGGAGATCGGCGACCGCCTCCTGGCCGACTTCGGCAAGGACGCCTCCGAGGGCAGGGTGGACGAGATCCACATCGTCTACACGCACTTCGTCAACATGGTGACGCAGGAGCCCCGGGTCGTCCGGCTGCTGCCCATGGAGGTCGTCGAGGGCGTCGAGGCGCCGACCGAGGGCGATCTGCAGCCGCTGTACGAGTTCGAGCCGAGCGCGGACGCGGTGCTCGACGCGCTGCTGCCGCAGTACGTCAACAGCCGCATCTACAACTGCCTGCTGCAGGCCGCGGCCTCCGAGCTCGCCGCCCGCCAGCGCGCGATGAAGAACGCGACCGACAACGCGGACGAGCTCATCAAGAAGCTGACCCGGCTGGCCAACAACGCCCGCCAGGCCGACATCACCCAGGAGATCAGCGAGATCGTCGGCGGCGCCGACGCCCTGGCCTCCGCCGGCTCGCGCGCCTGACCGGCGCGCCGGCCCCGCAGACACCGCAGCACTCACTCGCCGAAGGAAGCCCGAGGAGCGACATGACCGCCACCGTCACCGAGACGCCGACCAGCACCGAGCGCGGTGCGACCGGCCGCATCGCCCGAGTCATCGGGCCCGTCGTCGACGTCGAGTTCTCGGCCGACACGATGCCCGACCAGAACAGCGCCCTCACCACCCAGGTGACCATGGGCGGGCAGACGCAGACCGTGACCCTCGAGGTGGCCTCCCACCTGGGCGAGAACATGGTCCGCGCCATCTCCCTGAAGCCGACCGACGGCATGGTGCGCGGCGCCCCCGTCGTCGACACCGGCGCCCCGATCTCGGTGCCCGTCGGCAACGTCACGCTGGGTCACGTCTTCAACGCCATCGGCGAGTGCCTCAACCTGGAGGACGGCGAGCGCCTCGAGGTCACCGAGCGCTGGCCGATCCACCGCAAGGCCCCCAGCTTCGACCAGCTCGAGTCGAAGACCCAGATGTTCGAGACCGGCATCAAGGTCATCGACCTGCTGACCCCCTACGTGCAGGGCGGCAAGATCGGCCTGTTCGGCGGTGCGGGCGTCGGCAAGACGGTCCTCATCCAGGAGATGATCCAGCGCGTCGCCCAGAACCACGGCGGTGTGTCCGTGTTCGCCGGCGTCGGCGAGCGCACCCGCGAGGGCAACGACCTCATCGGCGAGATGGCCGAGGCGGGCGTCTTCGACAAGACCGCGCTGGTCTTCGGCCAGATGGACGAGCCGCCGGGCACCCGCCTGCGCGTGGCGCTGTCCGCGCTGACGATGGCGGAGTACTTCCGCGACGTGCAGAAGCAGGACGTGCTGCTCTTCATCGACAACATCTTCCGCTTCACCCAGGCCGGCTCGGAGGTGTCGACCCTGCTGGGCCGCATGCCCTCGGCCGTCGGCTACCAGCCCACGCTGGCCGACGAGATGGGCGTGCTCCAGGAGCGGATCACCTCCACCCGCGGCCACTCGATCACCTCGCTGCAGGCGATCTACGTGCCGGCCGACGACTACACCGACCCGGCGCCGGCGACGACGTTCGCCCACCTGGACGCCACGACGGAGCTCTCCCGCGAGATCGCCTCGCGCGGTCTGTACCCGGCCGTGGACCCGCTGGCCTCCACCTCGCGCATCCTGGACCCGCTGTACATCGCCAAGGACCACTACGAGACGGCGGTCCGGGTCAAGCAGATCCTGCAGCGCAACAAGGAGCTGCAGGACATCATCGCCATCCTCGGCGTCGACGAGCTGTCGGAGGAGGACAAGCTGACGGTGAGCCGCGCGCGGCGCATCCAGCAGTTCCTCTCGCAGAACACCTACATGGCCGAGAAGTTCACCGGCGTCGCCGGGTCGACCGTCCCGCTCAAGGAGACGGTGGAGAGCTTCAAGCGCATCGCCGACGGTGAGATGGACCACGTGGCCGAGCAGGCGTTCTTCAACGTCGGTGGCCTCGAGGACGTCGAGCGCAAGTGGGCGCAGATCCAGAAGGAGAACTGACCCGTGGCGCTGCAGGTCGAACTCGTCGCCGCGGACCGCTCGGTCTGGTCGGGGGACGCGTCGCGCGTGCGCGCCCGGACGGTCGACGGTGACATCGGCATCATGTCGGGGCACGAGCCGGTCCTGGCCGTGCTCGTGCCCGGCGAGGTCGTCATCACCGGCTCCGGCGGCGACGGCATCACCGCCCAGGTCAGCGGCGGCTTCTTCTCCGTCGACCACGACAAGGTGACGATCGTCGCCGAGACCGTCGAGGTGGGTGCCGGCACCAGCGCCGGTACCCGTTGAGCACGGCGGGCTGAGGTCGGCGGCGGGACGGGGTCGGGCGTCAGGTGCACGAGCTGCTGGTCTCGCTGGAGGTCGCCGGGATCCTCGCCGCCCTCCTGCTCGCCTTCCTCGTGGCCGTCGTCCTGCGCCGCCGCCGCCTCACCGCGCGGCTCGGCACCTTCGACTGCTCCGTGCGCCAGGCCCGGGGGACCCGCCGCCGGTGGACCCTCGGGGTCGCGCGCTACGAGCTCGACCGCCTCGACTGGTACCGCACGTTCTCGCTGTCCCCGCGCCCGTCGTGCACCTACGCACGGCGGGCGCTGGCCGTGACCCTGTTCCGCGACGCCGAGGGGCAGGAGCTGCTGGCCGTGCAGCCGGGCGCCATCGTCGTCGAGTGCCGCTACGAGGGCACCGAGATCGAGCTGGCGATGACCTCCGACGCCTACACCGGCTTCGCCTCCTGGCTGGAGTCCGCGCCACCGGGCCAGAACGTCAACGTCGCCTGACCCGGCGACGGCGCCCGCACCCTCCGCACCCCGCGCTCCGCAGTCCCGTTCCGACGGGCCGACGGGGGAGCCGCTCGCTACCGTGGCGACGCCGTTCCCGACACACCGTCGCGTCGCCCCAGCGGGTGCCCAGGCACCCGCGTGGACCTCGGAGTTGAACATGCAGTTCCGATCGCGCACCCGTCCCTC